>CAIYTE010000053.1 GCA_903929045.1 uncultured Hyphomicrobiales bacterium | reverse complement strand
TTCGGATCGACGCCGGCGGTCGGCTCGTCGAGCAGCAGCAATTGCGGGCCTGACAAGGTACAGGCGCCGAGCGCCAGGCGCTGCTTCCAGCCGCCGGACAATTCGCTGGCGAGTTGCGCTTCGCGACCGGTCAGGCCGAGACGCTGCACCGCCGCGCGTGCCGCTGCACTCGGCTTCTCGATGCCATAGATGCGGCCGACAAATTCCAGATTCTCCAGAACCGACAGGTCCTGATACAGGCTGAACTTCTGCGTCATGTAGCCGACCTGACGCTTGATGAGATCGGTCTGGGTGCGGATGTCGTAGCCGAGGCACGTCCCCGTGCCCTCGTCCGGCGTCAGCAGGCCGCACAGCATGCGGATGGTCGTGGTCTTGCCCGACCCGTTGGGTCCGAGAAATCCGTAGATCTGTCCGCGCTTCACCTGCATCGACAGGTCGCGCACCACGGCGCGGCCGTTGAACTTCTTGGTCAGGTGCTGGACGTCGATGACAACATCCTGAGCCGCCGCTGCCGGCGGTTTTTCCTGAACGGCGGCGTTCATTTTGCCACCACGTCGGGCAGCGTGACGGTCACCGGCTGGCCGACGCGGAATTTGTCCGGGAACTGCGGCCGCGCTTCGATCAGGAAGACCAGCTTGGCGCGTTCATCGAGGCTGTAGATCACCGGCGGCGTGTATTCGGCGCTCGACGCAATGAAGGTCACGGTGGCGGTCAGTGCGGCATCGCAGCCATCGCAAGCGACGTTGACGGTCGCGCCGTATTTAATGTCGTGCAGCACGCGCTCGGGCGCAAAGAAGCGCAGCTTCAGATTACCCGGCGGCAGCATCGACATCACCGGCCGCCCGGACGGCACGGTTTCGCCGGGCCGGAAATAGACCTGCTGGATGACGCCGGACGCCGGCGCGACGGCACGGCGGCGCGTCAGCCGCGTCTGCGACCAGTCGAGATTGGCCCTGGCCTGCCGGAACGCCGCTTCGGCGTCGTCATAGGTGCGTTGCGTGCCGGCGGCGGTCTTGAGCAATTCCTTGGCGCGGTCGAACTGCTGCTGTGCATTCGTCAGCGCGACCTGCTTTATCGTGACGTCCGCCTGCTGCAAGTCGTCGTCGACGCTAAACAGCAGATCGCTCTTCTCGACCTTGTCGCCTTCGCGCACTTTGAGCAGTTCGACACGGCCCTGCTCGTCGGGACTGACGAAAACGAGTTCGGACTCGACCCAGCCCTGCAAGGTGCGCTCGTTACTCTTGCCGCAGCCGGCGAGCGCCAGTGCCGCGACGAGTGAGACAGTGAGACCGGCGAAATTCACTCTCATGGGACTTTCCCTGCTGCGAGTATCATGGCGACATGCGTTTTCATCATCGCGCGGACGTCGAGCGGCTCGAAGCGCTCGAACAGGCCGCTCCAGACGATGGCGACCAGACCTGGCGCGACCAGGATTTGCGGAAAGTCGATCAGCGCAGCAGAGACCTCCCCGCGCGCCGCGGCGCGCCGCACGATGCCGCGCACCGCAGTCATGATGTGCGACAGCACTTCGCGGTAATAGAACTCGGCGATTTTCGGAAAGCGCCGCCCTTCCGTGATCATCAGCCGGACGACATCCTTGCGGCGAGTCTCGTAGATTTCGCTGACGAAGACATCCACGAGCCGGTCGGACAGCACCGCGAGCGGCATGTCGATCGCACCCAGCGTCTCCAAGGTGCCGACGAGCGGCGTCAGCGTGGCGCGGATCAACTCCTGAAACAGGGTCTCCTTGTCGCGGAAATAGAGATAGATCGTCCCTTTCGCGATTTTGGCGCGCGCGGCGACGTCATCGAGCCGGGTCGCTTCAAAGCCTTGCGCCGAGAACTCCTCAAGCGCGGCAGCCAGAATGGCGTCGCGGCGTTCGACGCTCCGCGCCTTACGGGAGGCCGGCGGCAGCGGCGCGCGCTTGGGCGCAACCGGGGCAGCTTTCTTAGACTTGGTCGAGGCCGAACGGCTTTTGGCCATGGCAACGCCTACTGACTGACTGGTCAGTCATTTATATGCGCGCGCCTCGGCAGGCGCAAGAGTGCTCGCGGCCAAATATCGGGCAGATTTTACAGGTTGCCGAGCATCAGCCTTTGGCGTCACAGAAGAAGGTGCGGATGACGCATTCCTTGCCGCCGTCGCGGTAGCAAGCCTCGAGCGCCGCATTCTGGGTGCCGCCGAGCCGCGGACCTTTCCCCCAGCCCTGCGCGCCGCACGGATTGACGAAGTCGACGGCAAACGCCGCGCAACCGCGCCTCGCGGTCGTAACGACACGGCATGATGCGCCCTGACACTTCGACAACGCGCTACGGCTCGCTTCGTCGGCAGAGCGATAGTCGAAGGCTTCGCCGAAAGCGCCGCACGAACCGATCGCGAGCGTGCCGGCGGCGCGCGCAGCATTGACCGTCACGAGCATCAAGGTCGCGGTCGCCAGAAACAGGCCCACCACCACCATCGCGCGGATCATCGGTGTGTAGATATCAGACATCGCCCTCACCTCAGCTCGGTAGCCAGCTAAGGGGTGAGTCGCGAAAGCGATCAATGATTCGAGTCTCAGGCGCGTTCGATTTCTGCCTTGACGGCTGAAAGCGACTCGGGGGTATCGACATCGATCAACGCCGCGTCACCGCTCAATTGTACTTCGACAACCGCTTCGGCGTAACTGCCTATTAAGTATCGCGCGCCGAAGTCGCCGCGAATCGACATCAGGTCGTTGAAGAAACGACGCGCCCAGACGACGGGATTGCCGCGCTTGCCATCGATGCTCGGCACGACGACAAGCGCGCCGCTGTCGGGATCGAACGCGTCGATCAGTTTGTCGATCAAGGCGCTATCGACCTGCGGCATGTCGGCGAGGCAGACGATGGCGCCGTCTGCTTCGGGAGGAACGGCGGCTACGGCTTGGCGCAGTGAGGTGCCCAGCCCCTCGGCGTAATCCGGATTATGCACGAAACGCACCGGCAGACCGTTGAGCGCGAGTTCGACTTTCTCGCGTTCATGACCGGTGACGACGATGACGGGCGACGCCTTCGAGCCGAGCGCCTGTTCGGCGGCGATGCGCACCAGCGGTTTGCCGCCGATCTTGGCCAGCATCTTGTTGAGCGGCCCCATACGCGTCGAACGCCCGGCGGCCAGCACCACCGCGGCGATCCGGCCGCTGCGTTCGATGACCGGCTTGGTGCGCGGCTGCGGCCGCGTCACGATCTCCATCAGCAATCCGCCTACGCCCATGCCGGTGATGTCGTCGCGCGTCACCGGCAGACCGGCGAGCATGCGCATCAGCACCCAATCGAAACCATTTTCCTTCGGCGAGCGCGCGCAGCCCGGGGCGCCGACAATCGAGGCGCCGAGCACCGTGCCGATCAGCATGAGATTGCCGGGATCGACCGGCATGCCGAAATGCTCGATCGTGCCGCCGACGGCTTCAATCGCCATCGGAATGACGTCGCGCCGGTCGGCGATGGCGGACGCGCCGAACACGATGACTAGTTCGGCGCCCTCGTTCAGCACCTCGACGACGGCCCGCGCCAGCGCCGCCTGATCGTGCGGCACGCGGCGTTCGGCGACAATCGTCGCGCCCGCGGGCTCGATGCGGGTCTGCGTGATCTTGAGCGTCTTCTCGATCACCTTGGGCGACAGGCCCGGCAGCATGGTCGAGACAATGCCGACGCGCTTGACCGTATAGGGCGCAATCTTGATGACCGGCGCGGCCTTCTTCGCTTCCGCCACGGCCTTGTCGCGCACCGCTCCCGCCAAAGCGAAGGGAATGATCTTCACCGTCGCGATCATCTCGCCTTCGACGACCGGCTTGAACGCCGACAAGGTCGCGATGGTGACGGCTTCGTCGATGCGGTTAAGCCGGTTGACCGCGTCCTCATCGATCACCAGCACACCGGCCGCGTCGGCAAAGAGATTGCAGCGGCCGGTGAAGGCGTAATCGGGATGCAGTCCCGGCCCGCCCGCGGCGGCGGCGATATCGGCGGCCGCCTGATCTTCGGATACGTCTCCCGGCTCGAGCCGCGCAACGACGATCTCCTTGACGCCGGCGGCGTCGAGCGCCGCCACTTCGGCATCGCCGATCAGCGTGCCCTTCTTGAGAACGAGATCGCCCTGGCGGATGGAGTGCACCGCCGTGGCGCCGCGCGCGTCCTCGGGAGATACGGGACCGAACTTCATGCCGCTTCTCCAACCGTCATTCCGGGGCGCGCGCCAGCGCGAACCCGGAATCCAGAGCAACGAAGCTGGATTCCGGGCCCGGCCCTCCGGGCCGTCCCGGAATGACAAAGAAAATACTTCATGCCGCTTCCGCCTTGTCGGCCTTCTGCCGGAGCCGTTGCGTGATCTCTGCCATGATCGATATCGCGATTTCAGCCGGCGACACCGCGCCGATGTTCAATCCGATCGGCGCATGAATGCGCGACAGCTGATCCTCGCGGATACCCGCGGCCTTCAAACGTTCCAGCCGGCGGCCATGCGTCTTCCGCGAGCCAAGCGCGCCGATATAGAAGCAATCGCGCTCAAGCGCGTGAAGCAGACCCGGATCGTCGATCTTCGGATCATGCGTCACCGCGACGAAGGCGGTGTAATGATCGACATTGAGCGGCGGCAGCGCCACATCCGGCCATTCTGCGACCACCTTCACATCGGGAAAGCGCTCGGCGCTGGCAAAAGCCGTGCGCGGATCGACGATGGTGACGTCGTAGTCGAGCAGCTTGGCGATCGGACCGAGCACCTGGCTGATATGCACGGCGCCGGTGATGACGAGTTGCGGCGACGGCACGTGCACGGTGATGAAGACGCGGCCCTGCGCCGTTTCCTCCATGCCGCTCTTGGCCATGCGCAGATGCTTCTCGATCGTCTCGGCGAGTGGGTCCCGGGCGACGTCCGCCGACTTGACCAGCCGCTGTTCGCCGCTCGCGACGTCGGTCACGACCGCCACCGCGCGGCGCGCGGCGCGTTCGGCATTCAGCGCATGCAGAATTTCAAGTTTCATCTTCTTTTCCTGTCATTCCGGAAGCCGAGCGAAGCGAGGCTATCCGGAATCCACAACTCAACTTTATCAAACTGGATTCCGGGTTCGCGCTTCGCGCGCCCCGGAATGACAATTATGAGACTTTCTCGACGTAGACGCGAATGGTGCCGCCACAGGACAGACCGACATTCCAGGCCGTCTCGTCGGCGACGCCGAATTCGAGGATCTTCGGCTTGCCGCTGTCGATGACGTCGATGGCTTCGGTCACCACCGCGCCTTCGACGCAACCGCCGGACACCGAGCCGAGGAAATTGCCCTCATTGTCGATCACCAGATTGGAGCCGATCGGCCGCGGCGCCGAACCCCAGGTTTCGACCACGGTCGCGAGTGCCACGCCGCGCCCGGCCTTGCGCCAGTCCTCGGCCGCTTTGAGAATGTCTTCATCGCGCGAGAGCATATGAGTTCTCCATCAGGCGACGCTTCGCAGCATCTGTTTCGGATCGTACCCCTTGGCCGGCAATCCGGACAAAGCGCGCACGAGGTCGGTCATGGACTCTAAGTTGTGTATCGACCGCAGTTCGTCAACGTGCGGCAGCATGGTGCGGACGCCCTTGGCGCGGGCCTCGAAGCCCTCAAATCGCAGCAGCGGGTTCAACCATATCAGACGGCGGCAGGATCGGTGAAGCCTGTCCATCTCGAAAGCGAGCGTATCGTCGGCGTCGCGCTCAAGGCCGTCCGTGATCAGCAGCACAACCGCACCCTGTCCCAGCACCCGCCGGGCCCAGTCCCGGTTGAAGGCGTGCAGCGAAGGCGCAATCCGGGTGCCGCCGGACCAGTCGGCAACATGCTGGCTACAGGCGGCCAGAGCCTCGTCCGGGTCGCGCTGGCGAATGGCGCGGGTGACGTTGGTCAGGCGTGTGCCAAAAAGGAACGTCGTCACCCGCTTGCGGTGATCGGTTATCGCATGGAGAAAGTGCAGAAAGAGCCGGGTGTACTGGCTCATGGAGCCGGAGATATCGAGCAGCGCCACGATGGGCGGCTCCTTCTCGCGGGGGCCCAGATACTTCAGGTCGATCAGCGCGCCGCCCGCCTTCATGCTGGAGCGCAGCGTGCGGCGCATGTCGATCATGCGGCCATGGCGGTTTGCCGCCAGCCGTCGCGTGCGCACCAGATCCATTGGCAGCGCCAATCGCGCGATGGCTTCCTTCGCCGCCGCGATTTCCGCCGTCGTCATCTGCGCGAAATCCTTGCGCTGCAAAATCTCACGATCGGACACGGTCAGCGCCGCATTGATCTCGACCTCGGATTTTTCTTCGTCGCGTTCGACGCCGGAGAACAACGCCTCCTGAATGCGCTGCGCTCCGGGCGGCGGCGCCTTCTCCTCGCCTTTCGCCGTTTCCGGCAGCATCGACGCGATCAGCTTTTCGAGATAACCGCGCTTGCGGAAAAAAATGCGGAACGCCTGATCGAACAGCAGCGTGTGTTCGTGCCGCTTCACGAACACCGCATGCAGCGTCCAGTAAAAGTCGTCGCGGCCGCCGATGCGCGCAACGCGCACGGCTTCCAGCGCGTCGAGCACCGATCCAGGCCCGACCGGAATGCCGGCGACGCGCAGCGCGCGCGCGAAGTAGAGAATGTTGTCGGCAAGCTGGCCTTCCCTTTCTTCACCTCCGCCCTTGCGGGGGAGGTCGACGGCCGAAGGCCGGCGGGAGGGGGGCCGCTTATCGTTCATCGCAAATTTATGGGAGCGGAATGAAGACACCCCCCTCCCCAACCCTGCCCCGCAAGGGGGGAGGGAGTGCATGGGAGCTCGCGGTGAGATGGTTCGAAGAACATCGTTACTCCGCCGCGCGTAGATCCGACTTCACATCGTCGAGCAGCGCCTTGACCTTGCTGCTGTCGAGCCGCGCGATGTCGTCCTGATATTTGAGCAGCACGCCGAGCGTATCCGACACGGTCGCCGGATCGAGCGCGACCGCATCGAGTTCGGTCAGCGCGCCGGCCCAGTCGAGGGTTTCGGCGACACCGGGCGCCTTGAACAGATCTTCCTTGCGCAGCGCCTGCACGAAGCCGACCACCTGCTCCGACAATTTCTTGGCAATGCCAGGCACCTTGGCGCGCAGAATTTTCAATTCGCGCTCGGCATTCGGATAACCGACCCAGTGATAGAGGCAGCGGCGCTTGAGCGCGTCGTGTACTTCGCGGGTTCTATTTGACGTCACGAGAACAATGGGCGGCTCGGCCGCCTTGACGGTGCCGAGTTCGGGGATCGTCACCTGAAAGTCGCTCAGCACTTCGAGCAGGAAGGCTTCGAAGGCCTCGTCGGTGCGGTCAAGCTCGTCGATCAGCAGCACCGGCGGCCCGTCGGCATTCGGCTCCAGCGCCTGCAAGAGCGGTCGCTTGATCAGATACTGCTCGGAGAAAATATCCTTCTCGGTCCGGGCGCGGTCATGCTCGCCCTGAACTTCCGCTAAGCGGATCGCGATCATCTGCGCGCCGTAATTCCACTCGTAGACGGCGGACGCGACGTCGAGGCCCTCGTAGCACTGTAGCCGGATCAGGCGGCGGCCGAGCGTCTTTGCCAGCACCTTGGCGATCTCGGTTTTGCCGACGCCCGCCTCGCCCTCGAGAAACAGCGGCCGGCCCATGGCCAGAGCCAAATAGAGAACCGTGGCCAGCGACCGGTCGGCGACGTAGTCCGCCTTGGCCATCAGGCCCAGCGTCTCGTCGATGCTGCCCGGCAGCGGGATGATCGGCATTATCGGTACCCTCGGTGACACTTTAAGCGGTCGCGGCTTCAGCCTACATCTAATCCGCAACACCGCCGGTCACCAGCCGATACCAACCAAGGATAGCTGCCATGTCCAGCCCCGCCGCGACCACCGAAAATCCGGCCCGTTTCCCCGCCATAGACGCCGGCGTACGCATCGGCCACGTCCACCTCAAGGTGGCCAACCTGCAGCGGGCGATGGATTTCTACTGCGGCGTTCTGGGCTTCGAGGTGACCACCTCCCGCCCCGGCGCGGCCTTTATTTCGGCGGGCGGCTACCACCACCACATCGGCCTCAATACCTGGGAAAGCCTCGGCGGTTCGCCGCCCGCACCGGGCACCACCGGCCTCTTCCACACCGCTATCCTCTACCCCTCGCGCCGTCTGCTGGCGGATGCGCTGAAACGGCTGATCACCGCCAAGATCCCCTTGGACGGCGCCAGCGACCATGGCGTGTCCGAGGCGCTTTACCTTCGCGACCCGGACGAGAACGGCGTCGAGCTGTACTGGGACCGGCCGCAGGACCAGTGGCCGAAAAAGCCCGACGGCGCCCTACAGATGTTCACCCACCCGCTCGACCTGCACAATCTGCTCGGAGAGCTGGACAAGACCCCGGCCTGAGGCGGTAGAAAGTCGCCTTCGGGGGCGGAACTTTCCGCGGGAATCCCCGTTGTGCTTTTTCGCCGGGCCGTGCGCCCTGTCAGGGGGTCGTGTGTCGGTTCTTTCAGGTTCGGAAGATTTCAATTCCCGCGCCGATATTCCGGGCGGCCGTAAACCGGCCTTACGCGACCATCTGCGCAGTGCCACCGGCGACGCGCACGCGCGGCTGGACTCATCCCTCGGTGCCCTCGACCTCCGCGATCTCGACGGATACCGCCGCTTTCTCGAAATCAACGCCGCCGCTTTGCTGCCGCTGGAAGCGGCGCTGAGCGAGGCCGGCATCGAACGCATCGTGCCGGACTGGCCGCTGCGCACACGCCGCCGCGCGATGCTCGACGATCTCGCCGCCGTCGGCGGCACATTTACCCCGCTGCCGCTGGCGATGGATCTCACCCCCGACCGCATGCTCGGCGCGGCCTATGTGCTGGAAGGCTCCCGGCTCGGCGCGCGCTTCCTGCTCAACACCGTGAACACCTCGGCCGATCCGCGTGTCACCGCGGCGACGGCCTATCTGAGCCACGGCGCCGGCGACCGGCTGTGGCCGAGCTTCCTCGTCCTTCTCAAGGACGCCGAAGACACCACCGACCATGCCGAAGCGGCCGAAGGCGCGCGGCAGACCTTCGATCTGTTTGCCAAGGCGGCCGGCGCATGAACCAGGAAGTCGATCTCACCAATTGCGACCGCGAGCCGATTCATATCCCCGGCAACATCCAGCCGTTCGGATTTCTGCTCGGGTTGTTGTCGGACTTCACCATCACCATCGCGTCGGAGAATGCCGGATCGTTTCTGGGCATTCATATCTCGGACGTGCTGCAGCAGCCGCTGGACAAAGTGTTTCATCCGGCCGCCATCGAGGCCATCCGCAAGCGCATCGACTATCTGGCGGGCCCCGATGCCGTCGAGCGCATCTTCGGCGTTCAGTTGCAGGACGGCGGCACGCCCTACGACATCGCCATTCATTTTTCGGGCGTTTACCTGATCGTCGAAGCCGAGCCGAGCGTCCTCGACAAGGATGATAATTCGGGCGAAATCGTGCGGCTGATGATCGGCCGCCTGCGCAAGACCAAGGGCACGCTCGAACTGGCGCAGGAAGCGGCGCGTCAGGTGAAAATCCTCACCGGCTTCGATCGCGTCATGGTCTATCGCTTCGCCGCCGACGGCTCGGGCGAAGTCATCGCCGAGCAGGCCGCGTCGGGGCTCGAGCCCTTCCTCGGCCTGCATTATCCGGCGTCCGATATTCCGCGTCAGGCCCGCCTGCTCTATCAGCGCAACTGGCTGCGCATTATCGCGAACATTAGCGCCAAGCCCGTGCCGCTGGTGTCGGCGGCGACTCACAACGCCTCGCTGCTCGATCTGTCGATGAGCGTGCTGCGCTCGGTGTCGCCGATCCACATCGAATATCTGCAGAACATGGGCGTCGACGCCTCGATGTCGGTGTCGATCCTGCGCGACGGCAAATTGTGGGGCCTGTTCGCCTGCCATCACTATTCGACGCGTCATATCTCGTTCGAGCGGCGCACCGCGGCCGAGCTTTTCGGCCAGATGTTTTCCTGGATTCTAGAAAGCAGGGAGCGCGAGGCCGACGTGACCTATGCGGCAAAGGCGCATCAGATCCAGGAGCGGCTGCTCGAAGTTGCCGCCAATCACGCCCACAGCCGCGGCGCCATCGCCGACTTCACCGCCGATTACCGCAAGATGATCGATTGCGACGGCATCGCCATCCTGTCCGACGGCAATATGACGCTCGAAGGCACGACGCCGACCGAGGCGGAAGTCAAAGACCTGATCGGCTTCATCAACCGCACCTCGCCCGGGCGCATCGTCGCCAGCGCGGAGATCGCCAAGATCTATGCTTCGGGCGAGTCGTTCCGCGACCGCGCCGCGGGGTTTCTCGCCGTCCCCATTTCGCGGGCGCCGCGCGACTGCCTGATCTTCTTCCGCCGCGAAATCCTGCGCTCGGTGAACTGGGCCGGCGATCCGAACAAGCAGTATGAAGTCGGTCCGATGGGCACCCGCCTGTCGCCGCGATCGAGTTTCAAACTGTGGTCGGAGATCGTGCAAGGCCAGTCGGCGCCGTGGACCGGCGCCGATCTGCAGATTGCCGAGAGCCTGCGCATCACGCTGCTCGAGGTCATCCTGCAACTCTCCGACCTTGCCGCGCACGAACGCCGTACGGCGCAGGAGCGCCAGGAGCTGATGATCGCGGAGTTGAACCACCGCGTGCGCAACATTCTCAGCCTGGTGCGCGGTCTCGTGGCGCAAAGCAAAGACTCGGCGGCGAGCACGGAAGAATTCGCCAGCGTGTTGGGCGGCCGCATTCAGGCGCTGGCCCGCGCGCACGACCAGATCACCAATCTCAACTGGGCGCCGGCCGCGCTCAAATCGCTGGTCGAATCCGAAGCCGGCGCCTATCTCGGCTCGCGCGCCGGCCGTATCAAGATGGAAGGCCCCGAGGTCGCGCTCGATCCGAAGGCCTTCGCCACGCTCGCGCTCGTCATCCACGAGATGATGACCAACTCCGCCAAATACGGCGCGCTGGCCGACTCCACCGGCGCCGTCGATGTGTCGTGGAAGCTGGACGACTCCGCAGGCCTGGTCATCGAGTGGAAAGAAACCGGCGGCCCGCCGGTACAGCCGCCCTCGCGCAAGGGCTTCGGCACGACGCTCATCGAGCGGTCGATCCCGTTCGATCTCAAGGGCGACGCCGAGCTGCGGTTCGACCTGCTCGGCGTGCAGGCGCGCTTCGTCATCCCCGCGAATTACGTCGAAATGCTCTCGGCGGCGGCCGGCGGCAACAAGCTGCTTCAGCAGCCGATCGAGGAAAAGCCGCGCCTGTCCGACACCGCGATGATCGTCGAGGACAACCTCATCATCGCCATGAGCGGCGAAGTCATCCTGCTGGAACTCGGCGCGCGGCACGTCGAGACCGCAGCCTCGGTGGCGGAAGCGATGAAAACCATCGACCGCATCAAGCCGTCCTTCGCCCTGCTCGACCTCAATCTCGGCAACGAGAACAGCATCGCGGTCGGCAAGAAGCTGGTCGAATTGAACGTGCCCTTCATCTTCGCCACGGGCTATGGCGAGCGTGCGCCGATTCCGGCCGAGCTGTCGCATATCATCGTGATCCAGAAGCCCTATACGCGCGAGATCGTCGAGGCGGTACTCGTGAAGATGGCCAAGATCAACGCGGAGCCGAAATAGCGCTCGCCCTACTGCGCCTTGATGTGCGCGTCGTCGATGACTTTCTTCCACATCGCCGTTTCGCTCTTCATGCGCTCGGCCATCACCGTTGAGTTGCTCGGGATCGCACTCAGCCCTTCCCGGTCAAGCGCCTTCACGACCTCCGGGTCCTGCAACGCCTTGGCCAACTCTTTCTGAATTACCGAAACGACGCCGTCCGGCACGCCGGCGGGCGCCAGCAAGCCGTACCAGCTCGTCACGTTGAAACCGGGCAGCCCCGCTTCATCGAGCGTCGGCATGTTGGGCAACAGCGGCGAACGCTTCAGGCTCGCCACCGCGAGCGGACGAAGCTTGCCGGCCTCGATGTGCGGCAGCGTCGAGGCGATCGAACCGAAATAATAATGCGCATCACCCGCCAGCACGGCGAGCACGGCCGGTCCGCCGCCGCGATACGGCACATGAACGACATTGATACCCGTCCGTCCGGCGAACAGTGCGCCTGCCATATGCAGCGGGCTGCCAACGCCGGCCGATGCATAATTGAGCGTGCCGGCATGCGCTTTGGCGTAATCGATGAGTTCCTGCACCGACTGAACCGGCAGCTTCGGATTGGTGACGAGGACATAGCCTCCCTCCGCCATCAGACTGATGGGCGTGAGGTCCCGCTGGAGGTCCACCGTCGCATCGGGATAGAGCGACGGATTGACGGTGAGCGTGCCGTTGAAACCGACGAGCAAGGTATAGCCGTCCGCCGGCGATTTCGCGACGATCTGTGTGGCGAGATTGCCCGCCGCACCCGGACGGTTGTCGATGACAACGTTTTGGCCGAGATCGTCCGTCATTTTCTTGCCGAGGATCCGCGAGACCGCGTCGGTGCCGCCACCGGGCGGAAACGGCAGGATCAGATGAATGTAACGCGACGGATAATTATCAGCCGCCATAACCGGGCTTACGCAGACCGCCGCGGCCGCACCCAGCATCACACTGCGGCGATTAAACTTCGTTTGTTCTTTCATCGCATGGCTCCCGGCAAGGAACGATCAGACGCGCATCAGGTCGAACACGGTCCCAACGTCCTTGATGGCATCGAGTTTCCACAGTTGCGCGGCGAGTGCGTCCGCGCGCGAGGCCGTGAGAACGGGATCGGCAAGTTCGTGGAACTTCTCCTCGATCTCGGCATCGGTCATGAAATTCTTCGAGTGGCCACGGTGATATTCGACGCGGATCGATTTTGTACCGCCGTCCTTCAGCACAACGTCGAGATCGCACAGCATGGCTTCGGGCTCGCGGCCGTTCGCCTCTTCCGAGACAACACACTTGATGCGGCTGACCAGTTCCAGAAGCGCTGGATCGTGCAGATAGGGATCGTCGAAATGCTCTTCCTTGATATGACCGTACATCAGCGCAATGCCGGCGGTGTACGGCATGCTGTGATCGGCGGACTCACGGTTCGCGGGGCGCCATTTTTCCGGATCGCCGGCCATCATGCTAACCGCGGTATGCAATGTCCGCACCTCAACGGACGCAATGTTGGCGGCGTCGCCCGCCGCCGCGCGTGCCTGGATCGCCGCATCGACGACGGATTGCGAGTACTGCCCCAGCGGGTAGCGCTTGATCAGGCACTCCATGATCTTGAACGAGGAGCCGCCCTTGCCGCCGAACGGCGCCAGTTCGAACGGCCGCTGACTAACCGCCTTGAAATATCCGGCGCGGCCTTCGAAGATCGGTGACGGCCCCGTCATGCCGCGCAAGGCAAGCTGCGTCGCGAAGACGGCGTTACGGCTGGCATTGGCGTAGGCGCAGCCCTTCCACATCGACACGTTGCCGATGCGCGTCTGGTAGAGCGCGACGTTACCGGCAACGACCAGGTTCAGCGCCTCCAGCAACTGCGGCTGCGTCAGACCAAGAACGCGCCCGATGGACAAAACGCTGGCCATCGCGCCAATCGTGACGTGGTCAAAACCCATCGGCTTGATATTGAGCGTGTCACACATGCGGCCGAAGACTTCGTAGGCAATAACCGTCGCGACGATCAGCGTCTTTCCGTCGGCCTTGGCGACCTCCCCCGCCGTCACGATGCCTGCAATATTGTCGCTCGGATGACCCGCCTCGAGCCCGATGTAGCCATCGTTGAAATCAAGGTAGCGCACCATCGCCGCATTGGCGAAGACCGCGAGATCAAGGCTCGTCGTCTCGCCGCTACAGAAAATGCGCGCCGGCTTCCGGCTCGTTACATCTTGCGCCAGCGAACGCGCGATCTTCACCGGCTCGCTGTCGTAGCCGCCAAGCGCGCAGCCGAAGCTGTCGACAAAGAAGCATTTGGCGCGATGGACGACGGCGGCGGGCAGGTCTTCGAAACGCAAATTCGCTGCGTATTCGCTGAGGCGTTCGGCGATCGTGATCGCGGCCATTGTTCTTGTCCTTATGCGCGTCCCCGCACCTCTTTAACGATCCCGGCGATCCAGCGAAACCACTCAGAGCACAAAAAAAGGGCGGCCCGAAAGCCGCCCTTTCTCAGTCCAAATCCGTGGAAGTCTACGCAACCGCCTTCGCCACCGCGCGGCGGGCGATGACGCCGACCAGATGCGCGCGATATTCCGGCGTCGCGTGAATGTCGGCGTTCATGCCGGCGGCCGGAATGGTCAGGCCCTCGAGCGACTTCGGCGAGAAGCGCTTCTTCAACGCCTCTTCGAAAGTCGGCACGCGGAACACGCCGTTCGAGCCCGCGCCCGTCACCGCGACGCGGATTTCCGAGCCGCGCTTGGAGGCGAACACGCCGACCAGCGCAAAGCCAGACGCCGGATGTTTGAACTTCTCGTAACCGGCCTTCTTCACGATCGGGAAGCTGACGCGCACGATGATCTCGCCTTCTTCCAGCGCGGTCGAGAACATGCCGGTGAAGAAGTCGTCGGCCGCAATGCGGCGCTTGTTGGTGATGATGGTCGCGCCGAGACCGAGGCACGCCGCCGGATAGTCGGCGTTCGGGTCGTTGTTGGCGATCGAGCCGCCGATGGTGCCGCGGTTGCGGACCTGCGGGTCGCCGATCGAGCCCGGCACCGAGGCGAGCCCCGGCATGTGTTCTTTCAGCACCGGCGAATTGGCGACGTCGGCGTGGCGCGTCATGGCGCCGATCGAAATCGAGCGGCCCTTGAGTTCGACACCGACAATGCCCTCGACCTGCGACAGATCGATCAGCGCCGACGGCTGCGCCAGACGCAGCTTCATCACCGGCAGCAGCGAGTGTCCGCCTGCCAGAAGCTTGGCGTCCGGATTGCGGCTCAGCAGGCCGGCGGCCTGACGAACCGTGGTCGGACGATGGAAGGTGAAGTTGTACATGGGTCTCTCCTGTAATCCTTAAGCTGCGGTGCGCGGTGTAGCGCGCTGCAATGCCGCCCAGACCGCACTCGCGGTGGCCGGCATGGCGATGTCTTCGGATCCGATGGCGTCGGTGATGGCGTTGATGACGGCGGCGGGCGACGCAATCGCGCCGGCCTCACCGCAGCCCTTGATGCCGAGCGGATTGGATGGCGCCTTGGTCTCGGTGGTGCCGACATGGAACGACGGCAGGTCATGGGCGCGCGGCATGCTGTAATCCATGAACGAGCCGCTGACGAGTTGGCCTTCGGCGCTGTAGAACGCGCCTTCCATCAGCGCCTGGCCGACGCCCTGCGCGATGCCGCCATGCACCTGGCCTTCGACGATCATCGGATTGATCAGCGTGCCGAAATCGTCGACCGCGGTCCAGTTGACGATTTCAGTCTTGCCGGTCTCGATGTCGATCTCGATTTCGCAGATGTGGCAACCCGCCGGGAACGTGAAGTTGGTCGGGTCGTAGAACGAGGTCTCTTTCAGGCCGGGCTCAAGCTCGGCGCCGGTGAATCTGTGCGCGACATAGGCATTGAGCGCGACGTCGCCGAAAGCCACCGACTTATCGGTGCCCTTCACCGTGAACTTGCCGTCCTTGAAATCGATATCGCCTTCGGCGGCTTCCATCATGAAGCCGGCGACCTTCTTGGCCTTGGCCTCGATCTTGTCGAGCGCCTTGACGATGGCCGACATGCCGACCGCGCCGGAGCGCGAGCCATAGGTGCCCATGCCGAACTGCACCTTGTCGGTGTCGCCGTGCACGATCGACACGCTGTCGAACGGAATGCCGAGCCGCTCCGACACAAGCTGCGCGAACGTCGTTTCGTGGCCCTGCCCGTGCGCATGACTGCCGGTCAGCACCTCGACGCTGCCGGTCGGGTTGACCCGCACTTCGGCGGACTCCCACAGACCGACGCCGGCGCCAAGCGATCCCACCGCCTGTGACGGCGCAATGCCGCAGGCTTCGATGTAGGTCGAATAGCCGAGGCCCCGGAGCTTGCCATGGCGCGATGCTTCGCGCTTGCGCTTGCCGAAGCCTTTGACGTCGGCCATGTCCATCGCCTTCTTCAGCGAGGCGTTATAATCGCCGGCGTCATAGGCCATGATTACCGGCGTCTGATGCGGGAACGCGGTGATGAAGTTGCGCTTGCGCAGCTCCACCGGATCGAGACCCAGCTGCCGCGCCGCGACTTCGACCAGCCGCTCGATGACGAAGGTCGCCTCGGGGCGGCCCGCACCGCGATAGGCATCGACCGGCGCCGTGTTGGTGTAGACCGCGTCGACCTCGCAATAGATCGACGGGATGTTGTACTGGCCCGACAGCAGCGTAGCGTAGAGATAGGTCGGCACCGACGACGAGAAGGTCGACATATAGGCGCCGAGATTGGCGATGGTCTTGGCGCGCAGCGCCAGGATATGGCCGTGGGCGTCGAGCGCGAGTTCGGCATGGGTGACGTGATCGCGGCCATGCGCGTCGGTGAGGAAGGCTTCGGAGCGGTCCGACGTCCACTTCACCGGACGCTTCACCTTGCGCGCCGCCCAGAGGCAGACGACTTCTTCCGGGTAGATAAAGATCTTGGAGCCGAAACCGCCGCCGACATCCGGTGCGATGACGCGCAATTTGTGCTCCGGCGCCATGCCGACGAAAGCGGCGATGACCAGCCGCGCGACATGCGGATTCTGCGAGGTGTTCCAGAGCGTGAGATTGTCGGTGCCTTCGTCGTATTCGGCGAGCGCCGCGCGCGGCTCCATCGCGTTCGGCACCAGGCGATTATTGACGAGATCGATCTTGGTGACGTGCTTGGCAGCCGCAAACGCCGTGGCGACGGCTTTGGCGTCGCCGAGGTGCCACTGGTAGATCGTGTTGTTCGGAATATCGGCGTGGATCTGCGGCGCGTCCTTGGCCTGCGCCTTGGCGGGGTCGATCACGGCCTTGAGCACGTCGTAATCGACGACGACCTTCTCGGCCGCGTCCTTGCCCTGCGCCGTGGTCTCGGCGATCACCACCGCCACCGCATCGCCGACGCAATTGACCTTGTCCGCCGCCAGCGCCGGATGCGCCGACATCTTCATCGGCGTGCCGTCCTTGGAATGGATCATCCAGCCGCAGATCAGGTTGCCGATCTTGTCGGTGGCCAACTGCGCGCCGGTGAGAATATCGACGACGCCCGGCATTTTCTTCGCCGCGGACACATCGATGCTTTTGATCTTGGCGTGGGCGTGCGGCGAGCGCACGAACACCGCCTTGGTTTCGCCGGGCCGCACCACATCGTCCGTATACTGGCCGTGGCCGGTGATGAAACGGAAGTCTTCCTTGCGGCGCACCGGGGCGCCGATACCGGTAGCAGTCGTGCTCATAGGCCGCCTCCTCCCGCTATTTTTTTATGAAGTCCTTCGCGTTCGACGTGGCTCAGGCGCCGACGCCGCTCTTCATGTCTTTCATGTTCTTGGCGCCGGCCGCGATCGCCTTGACGATGTTGTGGTAGCCGGTGCAGCGGCAGATGTTGCCGTCGAGCTGGTCGCGGATGGTGTGCTCGTCGAGCTCGTTGCCGTTGCGGCGGACGATATCGAGCGCCGCCATGATCATGCCCGGGGTGCAGTATCCGCACTGCAGACCATGATGTTCGCGGAAGGCTTCCTGCATCGGGTGCAGCTTGCCGTCGGACAGGGCGACGCCTTCGATGGTGGTGATCGTGGCGCCCTCGCACTGCAAAGCGAGCAGCGTGCAGGACTTGGCCGAAACGCCGTTGAGATGAATGACGCAGGCGCCGCATTGCGAGGTGTCGCAGCCGACATGGGTGCCGGTCAGGCGCAGATGTTCCCGGAGAAATTGCACCAGCAGCGTGCGCTCTTCGACGGTGCCGGACACGGCTTTGCCGTTCACGGTCATGGACACTGCAGGCATGGCTTCCTCCAAAGTAGGGGACCGAACGGCCCTCTTTTCGTCTCCGCCCCCTCGGGCGGCGCCGGTCCAGGCGCGATTCAGGCCGTTTTTGCCCGAACACGCGCTTTGGAACGGCTATAACTTGAACCCCCGGCCCCGCTCGGGTCAAGGGAGTCCAAAGATCTAAAGTGAAATGGCCGGACTAGCCGGCCGCGATGTGGGCCTGGAAATTCTTGAAGAAGTCGTCGGCGACCTTCTTGGCGGCGCCGTTGACCAGACGCTGGCCGAGCTGGGCGAGCTTGCCGCCGATCTGGGCTTCGACATTGTAGGTCAGCAGCGTGCCGCCGTCCTTTTCGGTCAGCGCCACGGTGGCGCCGCCCTTGGCGAAGCCGGCGACGCCGCCGTCGCCCTCGCCCGAGATCCGATAGCCGTTCGGCGGATCGAAGTCGGACAGATGGACCTTACCCTTGAAGCGCGCCTTCACGGGACCGATCTTGGTGACGGCGACGGCCGACATTTCGGTGTCCGAGGACTTGATCAGCTCTTCGCAGCCGGGAATGCAGGCCTTGAGGACCTCGGCATCATTGAGCTTGGCATATACAACCTCGCGGCTGGCTGGGAGCTGAACTTCCCCGGTCATGGTCATCGCCATTGGCGCTGTCTCCTTGAATTTCTGTGCTGGAATTTCTGTGCTGGAATGTGGGCGGGGCCCTCCGGCCCTCTCGCCCCACGACTTAAGCCCTCCGGACGCGCATGAAAAGAGCTTTGCAGCGGTCCCGGGGCGCTTTATGGGTGACGCCTAACGCCACACCACAACCACAAGCCATCTCTGGAGTGAATTCATGCCGATGATCGATGCCGACGGCTGCCCGATCAACGTCGAGGTTGCAGGAAACGACAGCGCACCCGTTTTGATCCTGTCCAACTCGCTCGGCACCGACCTGCATATGTGGGACGACCAGACCCCGGAGTGGAGCAAGCATTTCCGCGTCGTGCGCTACGACCGCCGCGGCCACGGCAAGTCCGGCTCGCCGAAAGGCCCCTACTCCATGGAGCGTCTCGGCAAGGACGTGCTGGCCATCGCCGACGCGCTCAAGATCAAGACCTTCAACTGGTGCGGCCTGTCGATGGGCGGCATGGTCGGTCAGTGGCTCGGCGCCAACGCGCCCGACCGTGTCGAGAAGCTGGTGCTGTCGAATACGAACTTCCACTATGCGGACAAGACGTTCTGGAATTCGCGCATCAAGGCGGTACACGACAACGGCCTTAAGCCGCTGGTGGCGCCGAACATGGAGCGCTGGTTCACCCAGGGCTTCCGCGACCGCGCGCCCGACGTCATCGCCCGCATGACCACGATGTTCCTGTCGTCCAATCCGGTCGGCTATGTCGGCTGCTGCGAAGCCGTGCGCGACATGGACTTCACCGCCTCCAATCCGTCGATCAAGGCGCCGACTTTGGTGATCGTCGGCGCGCAGGACGCGGCGACGCCGCCCGCGCAGGGCGAAGCCATCGCCAAGGCGATCAAGGGCGCCAAGGTCGCCTCGCTCGACGCCGCTCATATCGCCAATGTCGAGCAGCCGAAGGCTTACACCGAGCTCGTGTTGAACTTCCTCAAGAACTGACCGCCACGAAAGCGGTCGCGCACCTGAGCGCGCGGCCGCTCACCGGGCCGAGATGCCCGCCTTGTCGATCACTTCCTTGTATTTGGCGATGTCGCCGAGCACGCGCTTGCGCAGCGCGTCCGCGCCCTGCGCGGTAACGACGAATCCGGCTTGCAGCATCTTCTCTTTCATGTCCGGCGTCGCCAGAATTGCCAGCATTTCCTTTTCGAGCCGATCCAGGATCGGCTTCGGCGTGCCGACGGGTGCAAGGAAGGCCTGGAAGACGTCCGACGTGCCGTCCTTGATCTTGGCGTCGATGACTGTCGGCACCTTCTCCAATCCGGGCCACGGCTTATCACCGGTCTGCACGATGCCAATCAGTGCGCCGGCGTTGACCTGCGCCAGCACCACCGACAGCGACGAAATCGCCAGAGGCACATCGGTGCCGAGCACCGCCATGGTGGCGGGGCCCGCGCCCGAATATGCGACGTGCTGGATATTGACGCCTGTGCGGATCTTGATCAGTTCGCCGGCGAGATGAGACGGCGTCCCGACGCCCGCGGTTGCGTAGAAAAGCGGCGTCTGATCAGACTTGGCGCGCTTGAGCAGATCCGCGAATGACGTAATTCCGGTTTTCGGATTGGCGACCACCAGATTGGGCGACGCATTGATCTCGGTGATGAAGTTGAAGTCCTTCATCGGATCGTAGAGCTGCTGCTTGTCGAGCAGCGAGTTGATGACATAGGCGTTCGAGGTGATCAGCAAGGTGTAGCCGTCAGGCGCGGTCTTTGCCGCTTGCGCGATGCCGATGCTTCCGCCGGCGCCGGCGCGGTTCTCGACCACGACCGGTTGCTTCAAAGCATCCGCGAGCGGTCCGCTGAGCAATCGCGCCGACGTATCGGCGGCACCGCCCGGCGCAAACGGCACAACGATGCGAATGGGGCGTTCGGGATATTCGGCGCGCGCCTGATGTGAAATCAATGCGCAGAGCGCAACCATCGCTGTCAGCGCTGCCTTGCGGCCTGTGCTCTTGAGCCCGAACATTCCTGTCTCCCTGCCGTTTGTTATATTTTGTTGGGAGCGATTATACGTGACCCTCATCATCGTGGTAGGAAATCGTCGCGTGGCGATTTTCACGCCATGCAAATAACGGCGGAGGATGACGATGGACGAGAAGGAACGCCACGACAAAGGCATGGCGCAACGCCGCAAGGTGCTGGGCAATGAGTGGGTCGATCGCGCCAACGCCAAGAAGACTCCCCTGACAACGGAATTCCAGGAGTTCATCACCCGCGCCGCGTGGGGCGAGATCTGGACGCGGCCGCATTTCGACGAGCGCACGCGCCGCATCCTCGTGATCGGCACCATGCTGGCGCTCGGCCACTGGGACGAATTCCGCATGCATGTGCGCGCGGCCTTGGTCGAAGGCGGCTTCTCGCAGGACGACATCAAGGAAATCGTCATGCAGCAGGCGATCTATGCCGGCGTGCCGGCCGCCAACCACGCCTTCAAGGAAGTCGGCGACGTCATCGCCGAGATCCAGAAGGCAAAATAACCCGGCTCACCCTCGTCTCTTTGGCCGTCTCGCGCGTTGGTGCTCCGCCATCAACAGGAGCAGCCATGGTCGTCGTCCGCAAAGGCATGCCGCCCGTCAAACTCGACGAGCGGGAATTCAAGCGCCGGTTTTTATCGCGCTTCTACGATCCGGCCTTCGAGCCGTTGCAGGCGGAGCTCGACCGCGTCGCCGACGCCGCATGGGACGGCTACAGTCACAGCCGCAAGGCGCCGCGCACCGTCAAGGCCGGTCCGGGTTTTGCCGATCCCGACTATGATCTTTCGGTTGAATGGATTGCGGCCAGGCAGGCGATTGACGACGCACAACGCCGCCATGCGGACGTGTCCGGCGCCTCCCGCATTCTTCTCATCAACGGCTCATCGCGCAACGAACACACCTGCCCCGGCGAAATGTCGAAGAGCTGGCGGCTCCTTCAGCTTGCTGAAGAAGTGATCCGCCGCGAGCCCGGCTTCGAATGCGAAACGCTCGACCTGTCGGTGCTGACAGCGGAGTTCAATCGCGTCATCTATCCGTGCAAGTCCTGCGTCTCGACGGCGATGCCGCTCTGTCACTGGCCGTGCTCCTGCTATCCAAACCACTCGCTGCAGCAGAACAACGACTGGATGAACGAAATCTATCCACGCTGGGCGGCGGCACACGGCATCCTCATCATCGCGCCGGTGAACTGGTACCAGGTTTCGTCAGCGTTCAAATCAATGATGGACCGGCTGGTCTGCGCCGACGGCGGCAATGCCGATCCCAGTTCGACGCACGGCAAGGATCCGAAGAAGGCGAAGGATATCGAACTCGCCGGCTGGGATTTTCCGCGCCATCTCGCCGGCCGCACCTTCGGCGTCTTTGTCCACGGCGATTCAGCGGGCGCGGAAAACCTGCGCCGCATTCTCACGGACTGGCTCGAGGATATGGGATTGATCCCGGCGGGCCATCTGGCCCTGCTCAACCGCTACATCGGCTATCTGGCGCCCTATGCCACCAGCCATGACGATCTCGACAAGGACGCAGCGACACAGGAAGACGTGCGCAATCTGGCCAGCGCCGTGGTGCAATCGGTCAGGCAGGTTCGCAATGGCGAACTGAAGCCGCCGGACCGCGGCTTGAAGGAGCCGCGGCAGAAGTGATGGCTCGCTGCGCGAGTTCTTTTAGCGCCACGGCGTGAACGAGGCGCCTTCCGGCAACCGCACCGACGCGACGAGATCGGTGTCGCGGCGATAATTACGCTCAACCAGGCAGAGCGCGACGGCGAGACCCGCGAGCACCAACTGGATGATCTGGTCGCGCACCAGTTCGGTGTTGTGCGACCACAGCGCTGGGCCGGCCGAGAACACCGAAATCAACACGACGAGCGCGAGACCGCCCTCGAGAACTTCGGTCGACGGCTTCTTGCCGCTGGCGAGGCTGCGGGCGCGGTCGATGAGATGAAGGGCGCAGAAGAAAGCGACGGCGAGTTTGACGGTGCCGAAGAAGGCCGCGAGCTGGATCAGGCCCATCGGCGACAGACCGAACACGCGGCCAATGCCGAACACGAATTGCGAGCGCCACACGTCCTCAAGGCCGTAAGTCGGCGAGGTCAGCATGCGCAGCGCGTCGTAGCCCCAGAACAGCGTGAAATACAGCGCGATGGCCATGATCACGGCAACCGTAGCGCCTGAGACTTTCCGCATGTGCGACTCCCCCGTTTGATTCAACGGGTAGGCGCATCAAATCTTAATTTCAAAACAAACCAAGGCTTTACCTTACCGGTTAAGCCCGTCGCTCAACCTTAATGGCCGCGGGAATGAATGCGCATACGAAAAAGCCCCACCTTGAGGCGGGGCTCCTTTCGATTGGAGTTTGCTCAGAAATCGAGAAGCGAGCTAGCGGCTCTGGCCGCCCTGCTTGTCAGGCTGGCCCTGCTGCTGCTGGCCCGGCTTCTGGCCACCACTCTGTTGACCACCGCCACCCTGCTGACCGCCGTGTTGGCCGCCCTGCTGCTGTTGACCCGGCTTCTGGTTGGGATTTTGGTTCTGGCTCATGTTTTCATTCTCCAACGTTGTCGGCTTTTGAACCCGGAGAGCGCCTCCGAAATCTCGTGCCGCTCTGACAACGTGCGGTGAAAAACATCGTTCCTGATGGAACCCATTCAAACCGGCCGGAACACGCGATTTAATGTTCGCCAAAAGCATCGTCCCGCCACATTGCCGCTGCAGTGCCCGCCTGAGCGAAACAGGCCGCGCCGACTTAATAACAAGCCGCGGAACCGCGGCGTTGCCGCCTGCACAAGTCCCTGTTAAGCCTATGATATTGAACCATCGGTCGTCGCCGGGCGAGCGTTGCAGGGGCGAAGCGCGCGCATGGAAGTGTTCCTCCAGCAGCTCATTAACGGCATTACGCTGGGATCAATCTATGGCCTGATCGCCATTGGCTACACCATGGTATTCGGCATCATCGGCATGGTGAACTTCGCCCATGGCGACGTCTTCATGGTGTCGTCCTTCATCGCCCTCATCGCCTTTCTCATTCTCACGACCTGGCTCGGCGTCACCTCGGTCGCGCTGGCGCTGCTGATCGTGCTGGTCGTCGCCATGGTGTTCACCTCGCTGGTGAACTGGACCATCGAGCGCCTCGCCTACAGGCCGTTGCGCGGCTCGTTCCGGCTGGCGCCGCTGATCTCGGCCATCGGCATGTCGATTTTTCTCTCGAACTTCGTGCAGGTCAGCCAGGGGCCGCGCAACAAGTCGATCCCACCGATGATTCAGGGCGAGTTCGTGCTGTTCACCAAGAACGACTACGCCGTGACGTTGTCGTTCAAGCAGATCATCATTTGGGGCGTCACCGCGGTGCTGCTGGCGTGCTTCTGGTATCTCGTCGCCAGGACCAAGCTCGGCCGCGCGCAACGCGCTTGCGAGCAGGATCAGAAGATGGCGGCGCTGGTCGGCGTCGATGTCGACCGTACCATTTCCATGACCTTCGTCATCGCCGCCGCGCTCGCCGCCGTCGCCGGCACCATGTACCTGATGTATTACGGCGTCGTCAGTTTCGCCGACGGCTTCGTGCCGGGCGTCAAGGCGTTCACCGCCGCGGTGCTCGGCGGCATCGGCTCGCTGCCGGGCGCGGTGGTCGGCGGCCTCATCATCGGCCTGATCGAAACCATGTGGTCGTCGTATTTCTCCATCGACTACAAGGACGTCGCCGCCTTCTCGGTGCTGGTCATCACCTTGATCTTCATGCCGCAGGGCCTGTTCGGCCGGCCGGACGTCGAGAAGGTTTGAGATGACGGTGGGCGCCGCATTCACTTCCTTCACCTCCCCCCTTGCGGGGGAGGTCGGTCCGCGCAGCGGACCGGGAGGGGGGTAAATGCCGCACAGAAACATCATTTCACGGCAACGTTCGAACGCGCGACGGCTTCGCAGTGATATGACGGATGCCGAAACGCGTTTGTGGTCACGCCTGCGTGCGCATCGTCTCGACGGGATATCGTTTCGACGTCAGGTCCCGATCGGGCCCTATATTGCAGATTTCGTTTGCCACCGGGCCCGGCTGATCGTCGAACTCGACGGCGGTCAACATGTCGAAAGTGCGAGTGATGCAAAGCGCGATGCCTGGCTTAATGCTCAAGGCTTCGAAGTGCTTCGCTTTTGGAATAACGACGTGATGTCCAACATCGATGGCGTTCTTGAAGTAATCGCGCAGCACGTCAGTAGCATACCCCCCTCCCTAACCCTCCCCCGCAAGGGGGGAGGGAAAATTGCCCCCAGCCGGCCGCGTCGATGACGGACGGATCACATCATGCGCCTCGCGTACGCAGTCCGCTCGCCCGCGCCTTTCGCGATGCCGGCATCACCGCCCTGCTCGCCTTCGGCCTGCTGCTGCCGCTGATCGGCTTTCTCACCGTCACCAATATCCGTAACGAACTGGAACTGACGACGCGCTGGCCGCTGCTGTTCGCCTTTGTCGGCATCGCCGGCTTCGGCCGGCTTTTCTATGCGCTCTCGGTCGAGCCCTGGCTGCGCCGCCGCGCGTTGCGTGCGCCCGCGCCTGCGGAGGAGATGACGTGGCCGCGCTGGTTCGCCAAATGGACGGCCTTGTGTTCAGGTTTCATCGTCGGCCTGACCGGGCTCATCTTCGCCGGCCGCGCGATCTATCTTGTCCGCGCGCTGATCCTGGAGCCCGGCGCCGGCCCCGCTTTCAATCTCGTTGCCAGCGCGCTGCTCGCTGTGTTCTTCCTCGGGCTCGCCTTCGTTCTGCTGCGCGGCGGCGACAAAGGCCTGCCCAGTGTCGCGCGCCTGACGACGCCGGCGAGCGCGGGCTTCCTCGTCGTTTATCCGATCATCATCGTCTTCGCGGTCGGCTTCGGCGCGTCGATCAAATGGATCGACAATTTCGGCATCCAGATCCTGATCTACATCATGCTCGGCTGGGGCCTGAACATCGTCGTCGGTCTCGCCGGCCTGCTCGATCTCGGTTACGTCGCGTTCTACGCCGTCGGCGCGTATTCGTACGCGCTGTTCGCCAAGGAATTCGGCATGTCATTCTGGATTCTGCTGCCGATCGCCGGCGTGCTGGCGTCGTTCTGGGGCATCCTGCTCGGCTTTCCGGTGCTGCGCCTGCGCGGCGATTATCTCGCCATCGTAACGCTGGCCTTCGGCGAAATGATCCGCCTCGTCCTGATCAACTGGGTCGACCTCACCGGCGGCTATGCCGGCATCAGCGGCATTCCGCGGCCGACCTTCTTCGGCATTCCGTTCAACGCCAATGACGACGGCTTTGCCGCGCTGCTCGGGCTTGAGTTTTCGCCGATCTACCGCACCATCTTTCTCTATTACGTCATCCTGGCGCTCGCTTTCCTTACCGCCTTCGTCACGCTGCGTATGCGCCGCCTCCCCGTCGGCCGGGCCTGGGAAGCGCTGCGCGAGGACGAAATCGCCTGCCGCTCGCTCGGCATCAACACCACCAACACCAAGCTCACCGCCTTCGCGACCGGCGCCATGTTCGCCGGTTTCGCCGGATCGTTCTTCGCGGCGCGGCAGGGCTTCATCTCGCCGGACTCGTTCACCTTCCTGGAGTCGGCCAGCATCGTCGCCATCGTCGTGCTCGGCGGCATGGGCAGCCAAATCGGCGTGGCCATCGCCGCGATTGTCATGGTCGGCGGCACCGAGATCATGCGCGAGCTCGATTTCCTCAAGCAGATCTTCGGCGAGACCTTCGACCCGACGCAGTACCGCATGCTGATCTTCGGCTTCGCCATGGTGCTGATCATGGTGTTCCGCCCGCGCGGCCTGATCTCGTCGCGCACCGCTTCGCTCTTTCTCAAAGAGCGCAAGACCATCGGCGCCGACCTCGTCAAAGAGGGTCACGGCTGATGGCCAAGGGCGACGCTATTCTCAAGGTCGAGCACCTCACCATGCGCTTCGGCGGGCTGGTGGCGGTCGACGATCTGTCGTTCGAGGCCAACGAAGGCGACATCACCGCGCTGATCGGGCCGAACGGCGCCGGCAAGACCACCGTCTTCAATTGCATCACCGGCTTCTACAAGCCGACCGAGGGCCGTCTCGGCCTGCGCCACGGCGCGCCGTCTGTATGGGGCGATCTCGACACCCTGACCGAAAACGGCGGCCGCAAACTGCGCCGCAGCGACGGCGCGCTGTTCCAGCTCGAACGCCTGCCCGATTATCTCGTCACGCAACAGGCGCGCGTCGCCCGCACCTTCCAGAACATCCGCCTCTTCGCCGGCATGACCGTGCTGGAGAACCTGATGGTGGCGCAGCACAACAGCCTGATGCTCGCGTCCGGCTACACCCTGCTCGGCGTCTTCGGCTTTCCGACCTATGGCGCCGCCGAACGCGCCGCCATCGACAAGGCGCGGCTGTGGCTCGACCGCGTCGGCCTGCTGGCGCGTGCCGACGATCCGGCAGGCGACCTGCCCTATGGCGCGCAACGGCGTCTCGAAATCGCGCGCGCCATGTGCACCGATCCGGTGTTGCTCTGTCTCGACGAGCCGGCCGCGGGCCTCAATCCGCGCGAGAGCGGCGAGCTCAACGAGTTGCTGCTCACCATCCGCGCCGAACACGGCATCTCGATCCTGCTGATCGAGCACGACATGTCGGTGGTGATGGAAATCTCCGACCACCTCGTCGTGCTCGACTACGGCGTCAAGATCGCCGACGGCGTGCCGGACGAAGTGCGCAACGATCCGAAGGTGATCGCCGCCTACCTCGGCGTCCACGAGGAAAAGGTCGAACAGGTCGCAGCCGAGGTCGGCCTATGACCGCTCTCCTCTCCGTGCGCGGCGTGAAGACCTATTACGGCCGCGTGCAGGCGTTGCGCGGCGTCGATATGGAGGTCAACGCCGGCGAAATCGTGACGCTGATCGGCGCCAACGGCGCCGGCAAGTCGACCTTGATGATGACGATCTGCGGCAATCCCCGTGCGCGCGAGGGCAGCATCACATTCGACGGCCGCGACATCACCCGCATGCCGACGCACGAGATCGCGCGGCTCAAGCTCGCGCAATCGCCGGAAGGCCGCCGCATCTTCTCGCGCATGACGGTGCTGGAAAATCTGCAGATGGGTGCGACCACCGGCAACGCCGCCGACTTTGCGTCCGATCTCGAGCGCGTGCTGACGTTGTTCCCGCGCCTCCAGCAGCGCATCGGCCAGCGCGGCGGCACGCTGTCCGGCGGCGAACAGCAAATGCTGGCGATCGCCCGCGCGCTGATGGCGCGGCCGCGGCTGTTGCTGCTCGATGAGCCGTCACTCGGCCTTGCGCCGTTGATCGTGCGGCAGATCTTCGACGCCATCCGCATGCTCAACGAGCAGGATGGCCTCACCGTGTTTCTAGTCGAACAGAACGCCTATCACGCGCTCAAGCTCGCGCATCGCGGCTACGTCATGGTCAACGGCCTGATCACCCTGTCCGGCTCCGGCCAGGAATTGCTGGACCGGCCGGAAATCAAGCAGGCCTATCTCGAGGGAGGCCGCGCCTCATGAACCTCCCGCATCTCATCTACGAGGAAGACTCGTTCGGCGTGTTCCTGCTGGTCACCCTTATTCTGGGCGGCGGCGCGGCCTATTTCGCCGGCCGCGCCATCGCCAATACCTGGCGGCCGTGGTGGCAGGTCGCGGCCTACGGTTTGATCCTCGGCGCCACGGTCCGGTTCTTCCACTTCAGCCTGTTCGGCGGCACCCTGTTGTCGCTCCAGTACTATCTGGTCGACGCGGCGCTCTGCCTGGTGTTCGGTTTTCTGGGCTTCCGGGTCGCCCGCGTGAGACAAATGGTCACGCAATATCGCTGGATCAACGCGCCGGCCGGCCGTCTGCGCTGGCGCCGCAAGCCGTCGTGAAGTAGCATTGCGGCATTGGACTTCTGCCGGTTCATCCGAAGGGGAAATCAGATGACGAAGATGATTGCATTGGGCCTCGCGCTGGGCTCCGCGATTGCGCTGGCCGCGCCCGCCAGCGCCCAGGTGAAGCTCGCCGTCGGCGGTCCGATCACGGGCCCGAGCGCCGCCACCGGCGCGCAGATGAAGAACGGCGTCGACCAAGCCGCCGCCGACATCAATGCCGCGGGCGGCATCCTCGGCCAGAAGATCGCCGTGTCCTACGGCGACGACGTCTCCGATCCGAAGCAAGGCGTCTCCGTCGCCAACAAATTCGCGGCTGACGGCGTGAAGTTCGTCATCGGCCACTACAATTCCGGCGTCACCATGCCCTCCTCCGAGGTCTATCAGGAGAACGGCATCCTGCAGATTACACCCGCTTCGACCAACCCGAAGATCACGGAACGCGGCATGTGGAACATCTTCCGCGTCTGCGGCCGTGACGATCAGCAGGGCAAGGTCGCCGGCGATTACATCGTGAAATTCTTCAAGGGCAAAAAGATCGCCGTCGTCCACGACAAGACGACCTACGGCAAGGGTCTCGCCGACGAAACCAAGGCCGCGATGAACAAAGGCGGCATCAAGGAAGTGCTCTACGAAGGCGTCAACACCGGCGAGAAGGACTATTCGGCGCTGGTGTCGAAGATCAAGCAGTCGGGCGCCGATCTTGTTTACTGGGGCGGCCTCTACACCGAAGGCGGCCTGATCGTGCGCCAGATGCGCGACCAGGGCGTCAAGGCGCCGCTGATGGGCGGCGACGGCATCACCGACGACGAGTTCGCGGCGGTCGGCGGCCCGGGCGTCGAAGGCACGCTGATGACCTACGGTCCGGATCCGCGCAACAACCCGGCGGCGAAGGACGTGGTGGCGAAATTCCGCGCCAACAAGTTCGAACCGCAGGCCTACACGCTCTACGCCTATGCCGGCGTGCAGATCGTCAAGCAGGCGGCGGAAGCCGCCAAGTCGCTCGACCCGAAGAAGGTCGCCGCCAGCATGCACTCGGGCATGAAGTTCAAGACCGTGCTCGGCGACATCTCGTATGACAAGAAGGGCGACCGCACCAACCTCGATTACGTGATGTACATCTGGAAGAAGGACGACAAGGGCAAGATCACCTACGTGGAATGCCCCGGCTCGGACTGCACCAAGATCAAGTAAGCTTCACTGCAACGATAAAACGAAAAGCCCGCCGAGTTGGCGGGCTTTTTTTGTTGGTCATTCCGGGGCGCGAGCGGAGCGAGCGAACCCGGAATCCAGAAACAGTTTTCGGCGTATCCGGATTCCGGGTTCGCGCCTGCGGCGCGCCCCGGAATGACAGTCACCCGATCTTCCCCAACACCGGGAACGTCTCGAGCAGCCAAACGCTCATGAAGTTGATGCTACCGGTGAGAAACGCGATACCGGTGAGCACCAGCAAAGCACCCATGGCCTGCTCGACGCGCTGCATGTGCCTGCGAAAGCGCGCGAGGAATGCGGCGAAGGGCTCGATCGCGAAGGCGGCAATGACGAACGGAATACCAAGACCGAGCGAATAGACCGCGAGCAGCCCCGCCCCTCTGGTCACCGTTTGCTCCGTTGCCGCAACGGCGAGGATCGCCGCCAGGATCGGTCCTATGCACGGCGTCCAGCCGAAGGCGAAGGCCAGTCCCATTGCATAAGCGCCCCACAGACCGACGGGCTTGGCGATTTCCATGCGCTTCTGGCGATACAGAAACGCGATCCGCGTCAATCCGAGGAAGTGCAGCCCCATGACGATGATGGCGATGCCGGCGATGGTGGCGAGCGGGCCGGAATAGGCGCGGATCAACGAGCCGACGACGCTGGCGCTGGCGCCGAGCGCGACGAACACCGTCGAGAAACCGAGCACGAACAGACACGCCGCCAGCACGGTTTCGCGTTTGACGCGCGGCTCCGGCTCGCGATCGGCAAAGCGCTCCAGCGACGTGCCGGCGAGGTACACCAGATACGGCGGCACCAGCGGCAAGACGCAGGGAGACAGGAAGCTGACCAGCCCGGCAATCAAGGCGGCGAAGATGGAGACGTCCGAACCCATGGATGGCTACATGCGCTGCGGCGCTGCGCGATGCAAGCGTGGCAACGCCGCGCTGACAGGCTTGTGAACGACGGCGTTAAACGCGGAAATGCCGCGACAGCGACGGCATGCGTGGCACTGGCACCGCTTCCACGACCCAGCCAGCCGCCGCGTTAAACCACGACGGAATACGCTCGACGGTCGAGGCGACCTGACGCAGCCGGCCGCGCACCAGACCCGGTGGCCGCGGCGCCTGCATGGCCTCCGCGTCGATCATCGCCGACAACTGCATCGGCTCGCTGGCCATGGTCGCGCGCACCGGCTCAACCTTCGCAGCCACACGGACGACGCTCGCCTTCGGTCTGTCCTCGCGCAGCGGCGTCACGGCTTGCGCCACCCGCACCGACGGCTGCGCTTCTTCAAGCGCCGCCAGCTTCATCTGTTCAAAATCGTGCGCGGCCGAAGCGTCGGCCTGCGTCCGCGCCGCGACTTCCTGTTTTAAATAACCGTCGACCGCGGCGTGTTCGTCGCCAAGCATGCGCATCATCGACGCGCCGGCGACGCCGGACGAAGCAGCGGGCGGCGCACCATCGAGCTGAACGACGACCGCCGCGGCAAAAGCAGCGGCAGCAACAGCGCCAATGATGCGGCCGGGCGAAAACTGGATGGCGGATGACAGCATGACAAACCCCTTACGTCCCCGCATTGAGAGGACCAATCCTTCCGGGCGGAAACAGGCCGCAATTGCGGCAAACTGCGGACACTTCCGCGCCGCCTCAGGCGCGCACCAGCATTGACCGGACCGGGAAAATCGGTTCGGCTCCAGCGCCTTAGTTTCAGGAGACCTCCGTGCCGCGCAATCTCATCACCGATATTCCGGGCATCCGCGTCGGCCACGCCGCCGACGCCACACTCGGCTCGGGCTCGACCGCCATCGTCTTCGACAAGGCCATGGTCGGCAGCGTCGACATCCGCGGCGGCGGCCCCGGCACTCGCGAAACCGCGTTGCTCGATCCGGCGCAAACCGTCGACGGCATTGACGCCATCATGCTGTCCGGCGGCTCCGCTTTCGGCCTCGATGCTGCTTCCGGCGTGCAGGCTTACATGCGCGAGCAAGGCCGCGGCTTTCGCATTCGCGACGCTGTGATCCCGATCATCCCCGGCGCCATCCTGTTCGACCTGCTCAATGGCGGCGACAAGAACTGGGGCCGCTTCCCGCCCTATCGCGACCTCGGCTATCAGGCCGCGGCCAGCGCCAGCGCCGACTTCAAGCTGGGCAGCGAGGGCGCGGGCCTCGGCGCGACGACCGCGACGCTCAAGGGCGGCGTCGGCTCGGCATCGGCGCAGACGCGTGGCGGCGTGACGGTCGGCGCCCTGGCCGTGGTCAATGCCGTCGGCACCGTCACGGTCGGAAGCGGCCCGCATTTCTGGGCGGCACCGTTCGAGCACGGCTCGGAATTCGGCGGCCGCGGACTGCCGGCCAAGTTTACCGAGAACGATCTCGCCATCCGTGCCAAAGGCGGCACGCAGGAAAATACCACCATCGCCGTGATCGCCACCGACGCCGCGCTCACCAAGGCGCAATGCAATCGCCTTGCGGTGATGGCGCATGACGGTTTCGCGCGCGCCATCTATCCGGTGCACACGCCGCTCGACGGCGACGTCATCTTTTCGGTGGCGACCGGCGACAAGCCGCTCACCGATCCGCATTACGGCCTCGCCGAACTCGGCATGGTCGCCGGTAATGTGATGGCGCGAGCCATTGCGCGCGGCGTGTTCGAGGCCACGGCTTTGCCCTTCCCCGGCGCGCTGCCGAGCTGGAAAGACAAGTTCGGCTGAACGAACCAACGCCGCCGCAGGGCGTTATCCTTGCCGGAGGCGACAATGCCGTCGAGCGTCATCAAGGACTTTGAATACGAGCCCGAATTGGCGCGGCTGACGGTCAATTTCGTCACCGGACGCGTGTACCAGTATTTCATGGTACCGCCCGACGTGGCGGCGTCGTTTCACGGCGCGTTGTCGAAGGGCACCTACTTCAACAGCCGCATCCGCGATCACTTTTCGTGTCGCGAGGTCGTGGTGCTCGACAGCTAGCGGCCGGCGATCTTGCGCATCAGGGCGGCGGTGTCCGCCGGTGACGTGTCCCCGCTCCAGGCGATGAACTGATCCGGCCGCACAAGTATCATGCGTTGCCCGTAGGCTTCGCGGCCACCGTCATAACTGTCTTCAATGACCGTCAGCGGCACGCCGCTCGACGTTGCGGCTTGCCTGAACGCCTCGACATCGGCTTTCGGTGCATCGAGCGCGACGAGCGTGTAGCCGCGGCCCAGTTCCTCGTACACATTACGGCCCGACGACAGTACTTGCGGCGCCAGATGATGCCCCGCACGCGCAACGAACGAATGCTGTCCGTGCGCGCTGGTCACGCCGCCCGCAGGGCCGACGACGATCGGCGAGCCTTCGTAGTTCGGCTCATAGGATTGCGCGCGGTTCGGCAGGTCGGTCTTGCGCGCTTCCCACGCCTGCTCGAAGTCGGCCTTGTCGCGCGCCGGATTATGTTTGGCGAAGAAATCGCCATCGCGCGCGACGCGCTTGGCGATGAAATCCTCGGCGACGTCGCGGAACACCGGCTGGCGTTCCTGCGAATACGAATACAGCAATCCCTCGCCGCCCCAGCCTTGCAGCCTGGCCGCGAGCTTCCAGCCGAGATTGATCGAATCTTCCAGGCCGTTGTTGAGGCCGAAGCCGCCATAGGGCGGATGCGTATGCGCGGCGTCGCCGGCGATGAAGACGCGGTCCTTGCGATAGACTTCCGCGACTTCGTTGCGCAGTTCCCAGAAGCCCGTGTAGTCGAATTCGGCCTTGAAATCGAAACCGGCGGCGCGGCGCAGCGGCGCCATGAAGTCGAAATTCTCGCGCTTGGTGTCGCGCGGCACCGGCGCATGGAAGAAGAAGCTTTCGCCGACGTCGATGCGGCCGAAGAACTGCCAATAGCCCTCGAAATCCGGATGCATGACGCGGTACACGGAGCGCTGCGGATAACGCTTGAGCTTCTCGTGCAATTCGCGCGAGCGGAACACCATCAGCACCATCAGCTTGTCGAACACGGTGCCGCTGCGGGAGATGCCGGCCTGTTCGCGCACCAGCGAACGCGCGCCATCGCAGCCGACGACATAATCGGCGCTGAGAACGGCGCGGCCAGCGCCGCCTTCTTCCGCGATCTGCACTTTTGCGCCGCCGGCATCCTGCTCGACGGCAGTCGCAGACCAGCCGATGCGCACATCGACGTTCTTCATCGACGCCAGCTTCGCCGACAGCACCGCTTCCATCTGGTATTGCGGCATGCGGTCGTTGTCCTGGAAATAATACGGCCGCACGATCTCGCGGCCCGCCGCCGCCTGCCAATAGTCGCTGGTCAGATCGCCGTACGCGGTGATCTCGCCGATGGCGGCGTCGCGCGGCATGAGCCGCGACGCGCGCAGTTCGTCGACGATGCCCCAGAAATAAAAATGCTCCAGCGTGCGCTGGGTGAGGTTCTGCCCTTTGGGAATCAGGTGACCCTTGGTGCGGCTTTCGACCAGCGCGCAGGAAATGCCGCGCAGCCCGAGATCGATGGCAAGCCCGACGCCCACCGGCCCACCGCCGACGATGACAACCTGATAATGTTTTTCCACAAGCGCCTTCCCAAACCGAACCACGCGCGGCAATCTCCGTCGTCGCCGCTGCGGCGCGACCAATAGCACAGGGACAGGAAACGTGAACTCACGCAGGCTATTCTTTTGCGGCAGTGCCGCCATGCTCATGCTGCCGCTCGCCGCGCACGCGCAGTCCTACCCGAACCGCGTCATTCGCATCGTGGTGCCCTTTCCGGCCGGTGGGCTGAACGACAACGTCGCGCGCATCGTGCAGCCGTTCCTGCAGGAAGAACTCGGCCAGCCCGTCATTATCGAGAACCGCTCCGGCGCCAGCGGCATTGTCGGCACCGACTATGTCGCGAAATCTGCGCCCGACGGTTACACCGTCGCCATCGTCGCCTCGTCCCACAGCGTGACGCCGGCGACCAACGCCAAGCTGCCTTACGATACAGTGCGCGACCTCACTGCGGTCAGCATGCTGGTGCGCGATCCCTTCCTGTTCATCGTGGGCGAACAGGTGCCGGCCAAGACGTTGGCAGAGTTCGTGGCGCTGGCGAAATCGCAGCCGGGCAAGCTGAATTACTCGACGCCCGGCACCGCCAGCCAGACCCGTTTCGTCGTTGAGCTGTTCGACGAGCGCGCCGGCATCAAGATGACCGAGGTGCCCTATCGCGGCGGCGCGCCGGCGATGCTGGCGCTGCTGTCGGGCGAAGCGCAATTCTCGGTGCTGTCGACGCAGTTGTCGTCGCCGCAAATCGCCGGCGGCAAGATCCGTCCTATCGCCTCCGGCGGGCGCGAGCGCGATGGGCATTTCCCCAATGTGCCCACCGTGGCGGAATCCGGCTTTCCCGGTTTTGAAGCGCTGCAATGGGTCGGCATGCTGGCGCCGGCCAAGACGCCGAAAGACGTCATCGCCAAACTCAACGGCGCCTTGACGAAAATTCTGGCGCGGCCGGACGTGAAGGAGAAGTTCACCGCACAGGGCGTCACGGCGGCGTCGAGCTCGCCGGAGGATTTCCAGACGTTGATCGAAACCGAGGTCAAACAGTGGACCGAGGTGTCGCAGCGGACCGGCGCGCCGCCCGCCGCGCAGTGAGCTAACCGAGAAAGCGTTCCGCGGCGTAAGGCTTCGGATCGAGGAACGGCGTTGCGCCTTCGATCATGTCGGCGATCAGCCGCCCGGTCGGTGGCCCGAGCGTCAGGCCCCAATGCGCGTGGCCGATCGCGAGCCACAGGCCGTTCTGCCCCGGCGCTCTACCGATCACCGGCCGTGAATCCGGGAAGCACGGCCGTGAGCCGAGCCAGGTTTTGTCGTCGGCGCGTTCGCCCAGCGGAAACAACGCACGCGCCGCCGGCATCAGACGGTCGAACTGCACCGGCGTCGGCGCCGCGTCGCGCGCCGCGAATTCCGCGCCGGTGGTGAGGCGAATGCCCTGCTCCATCGGCGTGATCAGATAGCCATTGGCGATATCGACCACCGGCCGCGCCAGCGACGCATTACCCTGTCCCGTGAAGTGCCGGTGATAGCCGCGCTTGAAACCCATCGGCAGCTTGATGCCGAGCGGCTCCAGCAGATCCGGCGACCACGGCCCGAGCGCGACGACGACGTTGGCGCTGTCGACACCGCCTTCGTTGGTCTCGACACGCCATCCCGAACCGGAGCGGTGCAAGGTGCGCGCCTCGCCCGTCAGCGTCAGGCCGCCGAGATCTCTGAAGCGCTTGGCATAGGCGCGCGTCACCGCCAATGGATTACTGAGGCTCGCGGCCTTGGGCCAGAACACGCCGCGCGCAAACACCGGCTGCAAGGACGGCTCCAGCGCCTGCACGCCGGCGGTATCGAGCGCGTCGAGCGGCAGGCCGAATTCCTTGGCGAGATCGAATTCCGCTTGTAGCGCCTCGAAGCTCGCTTCGTCGCGATACAGCTTGAGCCAGCCGGTCTTGCGCAGATATTTCGTCGCGCCGGATTCCAGCATCAGTTGTTCGTGCTCAGGAACCGCCGCCGCGAACAACGGCCGGTTCAGCCGCGCCGTCTCGGCGAGCTTTGCCGGGCTCGACGCGGCGCGGAACGCCCACAGCCACGGCGCCACCTTCGGCAGGAAATCGAAATGATAATTGGCGTCGCTGCCGCGCTTGAGCGCCGCCTTGAGCAACCCCGCAAAGCTCGAGGGAAACGCCGGCGGCAAAACCGTGCTGCCCTCGATGACCCCGGAATTGCCGTAGGAGGTCTGCTCGCCGATGCCGGCCCGATCGACCAGCGCAACGCTCAGGCCGCGCTTGACCAGATGCAGCGCGATCGAGGTGCCGACAATACCGGCGCCCAGCACAATTGCATCGGCGCGTGCCATATCCCAGACTCCTATTCCCGCTTTAATATGGAATGGATCGCGCCCAGGCGCTATGACCCGGCGGCAACGCCCGCTGGAGATCTGCCATGCCGATTCTGACCGCTTTGAGAGCCGCCCTGGCGTGGCTCGGCCGGCAAGGCACGCGCGCGCTGGCGGTTTCGGTGTTTTGCGGCCTCGCGCTGCCGCAACTCGCGGCCTACGTGAAGCCTGTGCTCGGCGAGACGGTCTTCGTCCTGCTGCTGTTCTCTTATTTGCGCACCGATCCGGCGGAGTTCGGCCGTCATCTGCGGATGCCGGGCCGCGCCATCGCCGCCTCGCTCTGGGTGATGGTGATCCTGCCGCTGGCCGTCGGCGGCATCCTGGCGGCATCCGGCGTGCGCGACATGCTGCCCGCGCTTTACACCATCATGATCCTGCAATGCGCGATCACGCCGATCACATCGTCCGCCGCCTTCGCAGCGCTGATCGGACTCGATGTCGCCTTCTCGCTGTTCGCGCTCATCATCTGCAACGCGGTGTCGCCGCTGACCACCGTCGCCTTCAGCTATCTGTTTCTCGGCACATCGCTGTTCTCGCCGATCGAACTCGGCGTGACTTTGTTCTTCTTCTTTGCCGGCGCGGCGTTGGTCGCCTGGATCATCCGCCGCGTGGCGGGCGCGGATCGGATCGCGCGCGAAAAGGATGTCATCGATGGCCTTAACGTCATCGCCGTGTTCATCTTCGCCATCGCCGCGATGGAAAGCGTACCGCGCAATGTGATGGCCGACCCCATTTTCGCGGCAGAGCTTTTCCTCGTCGTGATCGTGCTGTGCTGCACGCTGATCGGATTGAGCGTGCTGGTATTCAAACGCTTCGGGCTCGATCACGGCCTGGTCATCGGCCTGCTCGCCGGCTTCCGCAACATCGGTGTCATCATGGCGGCGCTCGGCTCAACCTTGCCGGACATGGCCTGGTTCTACTTCGCGATGTCGCAGTTTCCGATTTACCTGCTGCCGGCCTTGCTCAAGCCCTTGGCCAAGCGCTTCGAGGCGCAAGCCGCATCGGAAAAATAGCCGGCGCGTGACCGTCGAGGATCACGCGCCGGTCAAGTTTAGGCAGCGACCGAGAAGGTCGATGCCGCCGATGACATCGCGCTCAGCATCTGAGACTGCATTTTGATCAATTGCTCGATCAGGTTCATGCTGGTCTTGTCAGTTGAGCTGCTGCTCGTGGCGCTGGCGCTCGCACTATCGGTGCTTGCGCCATTGCTCGAACCATCGCTCGACGTCGAAGCCGAAGCACTGGCCGACGCCGGGATATCCATCGAGATCGTGGTGCCGTCGGCATAGGTGATCGTCGTCGTCGACGAGCCATCGGCATTGGTCGCCGTCTTGGTCGTGGCGCCTGACGCGTCCGTACCGGACATCAGGGCATCCATACCGCCGCCGCCGCCGCCGCCACCGTGAACGTGGTGATGACCGCCGCCGGGGTGATCGGCCTTGGACAGCTCGTCGAGGCTCACCGAGCCGTCGCTGTTGCCGTCTATCTTGTCGAAGACCGCATCGGCGACCGAAGTGTCGGCGCCGGCCTTACTGGCTGCGTCCTCGAAGTCGGTTTTGCTGATCTTGCCGTCGCCGTCGGTATCGAGCTTCGAGAAGAAAGCCTGTTCTGGGCTGGTCGCGCCTTGCGTTTGCGGGCTCTGCAAGGACAGCAGTTGCGCCATCATGTCCGAACCGAACGGCTGGACACCGGACGCGCCGGAGCCTGCCGCCGCGTCCGGAGACGTGAGCGGATCCGAGTCCGAACCGGACCCGGACAACGTTTGCATGAGTTCTGAGAGAGGATCGGCAGCACCGGTCGAACTCGCCCCGGCAGTGCCCTGCTGCAGCAACTGCTGCAGGTAGGCCAGCGCGTTCGTCGAAGACGACGCGCCTACGGTCGTAGACATTACACACTCCACTTTTCACCGGTATCGCCGGTGGACGTCGCACCCGCTCAGGAGTTGCAAGCACCGCGCCATGCGGCCTGCGATAAAAAGTTCCGATTTTTCAGGCGCTTTTGCCGCAGGCCCGGGATGCGGACGCGGCGTCACCCGGCAAAACTTGCCGGATGTGGGAGCGGCTTGCCGGGTGACGTGCCGGTCAGTTGCACACAGGCGCCGCGTTGCCCGGTGCAGCGCAGCGTGGTACGCGAACCTCGTTTTGGAGGCCCGGGAGGCCCAAAGTATGCCCCGCCCCTTGATCATCGCGCCGTCGATCCTCGCGTCCGATTTCTCGAAATTGGGCGAGGAAGTTCGCGCCATCGACACCGCCGGCTGCGACTGGATCCATGTCGACGTCATGGACGGACACTTCGTCCCGAACATCTCGATCGGCCCCGACGTGGTGAAGGCGCTGCGGCCCCACAGCAAGAAGATTTTCGACGTCCATCTGATGATCGCGCCCTGCGATCCCTATCTCGAAGCCTTCGCCAAGGCCGGCTCCGACATCATCACCGTGCACGTCGAGGCCGGTCCTCATATTCACCGTTCGCTGCAGGCGATCCGCGCGCTCGGCAAGAAGGCCGGCGTCACGCTCAACCCCGGCACGCCGGTGTCGACACTGGAGAACCTGATCGACCTGGTCGATCTCGTTCTCGTCATGTCGGTCAATCCGGGCTTCGGCGGCCAGGCCTTCATTCAGTCGCAGCTCGACAAGGTCAGCGCCGTGCGCGCGCTTGCCGGAGCGCGGCCGATCGATATCGAAGTCGACGGCGGCGTCACCGCGGCGAACGCCGCCGATGTCGTGCGCGCCGGCGCCAATGCGCTGGTCGCCGGCTCCGCCGTGTTCAAGGGTGGCAACTACAAAGCAAACATCGACGCGATCCGGTTCGCCGGCGCGACGGCACGAGGTGAAGCAGCGTGATCCCGCGTTATTCCCGCCCCGACATGGTGGCGATCTGGTCGCCCGAAACCAAGTTTCGCATCTGGTTCGAGATCGAGGCGCATGCCGCCGATGCCATGGCCGAACTCGGCGTCATTCCGAAGGAAGCCGCCAAGACCATCTGGGCCAAGGGCAAGGACGCGAAATTCGACGTCGCCCGCATCGACGCCATCGAGGCCGAGGTCAAACATGACGTCATCGCCTTCCTGACGCATGTCTCGGAAATCGTCGGCCCCGAAGCGCGCTACATGCACTCCGGCATGACGTCGTCGGACGTGCTCGACACCTGCTTCAACGTCCAGCTCGTGCGCGCCGCCGATATCCTGCTGGCCGATCTCGATGTCCTGCTCGCGGCGCTCAAGAAGCGCGCCTTCGAGCACAAGATGACGCCGACCGTCGGCCGCTCGCACGGCATTCATGCCGAGCCGACCACCTTCGGTCTCAAGCTGGCGCAGGCTTACGCCGAATTCGCCCGCGGCCGCGAACGTCTGGTGGCCGCGCGCAAGGAAGTCGCGACCTGCGCCATCTCCGGGGCCGTCGGCACCTTCGCGCAGGTCGATCCGCGCGTCGAAGAACACGTCGCCAAGGCGATGGGGCTTTCGGTCGAGCCGATCTCGACGCAGGTCATCCCGCGTGACCGCCACGCCATGTATTTCGCGACGCTCGGCGTCATCGCCTCGTCGGTCGAGCGTCTCGCCATCGAAGTGCGCCATCTGCAGCGCACCGAAGTGCTGGAAGCCGAAGAGTTCTTCTCCGAAAAGCAGAAGGGTTCGTCGGCGATGCCGCACAAGCGCAACCCGGTGCTGTCGGAGAACGTCACCGGTCTGGCACGCCTGGTGCGCGGCTACGCCCTACCGGCGATGGAAAACGTCGCGCTGTGGCACGAGCGCGACATCTCGCATTCGTCGGTCGAGCGCATGATCGGCCCCGACGCCACCGTGACGCTCGACTTCGCGCTGGCGCGCCTCGCCGGCCTCGTCGACAAGTGGCTGATCTATCCGCAGAACATGCAGAAGAATCTCGACAAGCTCGGCGGCCTCATCCATTCGCAGCGCGTGCTGATCGCACTGACCAAGGCCGGTGTCGCCCGTGAGGACGCCTATCGTCTCGTGCAGCGCAACGCCATGAAGGTCTGGGGCGGCGAGAGCAACGATTTCCTCGGCCTGCTCAAGGCCGACCCTGAAGTCAGCGCCAAGCTCAGCGCCAAGGAACTCGACGACAATTTCGACCTCGCGCATCACTTCAAACAGGTCGATACGATCTTCAACCGGGTTTTCGGCAAAAGTTGAAACAGGATTGAGCTGAACTGGAATCGGAATGTCTGAGATCCCCAACGGACGTGTCGTCGCCGTCTGCGCCGCCAAAGGACACCACTTCAGCAAGCCGCCACTCTTGAGCATCCGCCTAGTCAAGGGCCTCGGCGTCGAAGGCGACGCCCATTACGGCGAAAAAGTCCAGCACCTCTATCTCCAGCGAAAGAATGCCGACGCGCCGAACCTGCGTCAGGTCCACCTGATGCACGCCGAATTGTTCGACGAAGTCGGCGCCAAAGGTTTTACGGTCCATTCGGGCGACCTCGGCGAGAACGTCACGACCGAGGGCATCGATCTGCTCGGCCTGTCCACCGGCACAATCCTGCATCTCGGTGACGAGGCGGTGATCGAAATCACCGGGCTGCGCAATCCCTGTCATCAGATCGACAGTTTCCAGAAGGGCCTGCTGCACGCGACCCTGGACAAGACCGGTCCCAAGCTGGTGCGCAAAACCGGCGTCATGAGCGTGGTGCTCACCGGCGGCGATGTACGGCCTGGCGACGTTATTCGCGTCGAACCGCCGGAAGGCCCGCACCGGCCGCTGGAACTGGTGTAGGCATTGGCCAAGTCATGGTTCTGCCAGCTTTGGCGCACATTCCCTTGATCGTCGAACCTGAAGCGGTGCCGGCAATTACCAAGGCGATACGGGGGCAGACCTGAATATGCGCGACGCGACCAATGACTACGATTTTCTGGTTTTGCCGGGCCTGAACAATTCCGGTGTCGATCACTGGCAGTCCTACTGGTGCCTCGCCTTCCGCAACGCCACGCGCGTTCTGCAGGACAGCTGGGACAATCCCCGGCCCGAGGCGTGGCTGAAAAATCTCGATGCCGCGATTGCCGGCGGCACCCGCCCGGCCATTCTGATCTGCCACAGCCTATCCTGCTCGCTCGCGGCGCATTGGGCGGCGCGCGGCCAGCCGGGCCGCGTCAAGGCCGTGCTGCTGGTGGCGCCGTCCGACGTCGAGCGGCCGGAAAATACGCCGGACAGCGTGCGCACCTTCGCGCCGATGCCGCTCAAGCCCTTCCCGGTGCCGTCGCTTGTCGTCGAGTCCACCGACGACCCCTATGTGAAAGTCGAGCGCGCCCGGCATTTCGCCAAGGCTTGGGGCTCGGACTACTGCGAAATCCCCGAGCTCGGCCACATCAACTCGGCGAGCAAGCTCGGCTTCTGGCCGCAAGGACTGCTGCTGCTCGGCCAGTTGCTGGCGCGCGTATGACCGCACCCGCGATTCTCGTTTTCGATTCCGGTGTCGGCGGTCTCACGGTGTTTCGCGAGATCAAGGCGGCGCTGCCGGGCGCGCGTTATATCTACGTGGCCGACGACGCGGGCTTTCCCTACGGCGATCAGCCGGAGGACGCGCTGATCACGCGTATTCTGTCGGTGGTCGGCACCGCCATCGCGCAATTCAAGCCCGACCTTGTCGTCGTCGCCTGCAACACCGCATCGACGGTCGCGCTGGCGCGGCTGCGCGAGAAATTTTCCGTTCCGTTTGTCGGCACCGTTCCGGCGATCAAGCCGGCCTGCGCGCAGTCGCTCAGCCGGCGCATCGCCGTGCTCGGCACGCAAGCGACGGTCAGGCTGGAATATACCAAGGCGTTGATCCGCGAATTCGCCGCCGGCTGCGATGTCGATCTGGTCGGCTCGTCGCACCTCGCCTCATACGCCGAGGCCGAACTCAGCGGCAATCCGGTGGCCGACGACTTGATCGAAGCACAGATCGTGCCCTGTTTCGTCGATGCCAAGGGACGGCGCACCGACGCCGTCGTGCTGGCCTGCACGCATTATCCGCTGCTGACCGCGCGCTACAAAAAGATGGCGCCGTGGCCGGTCGACTGGATCGACCCCGCGCCCGCCATCGCGCGCCGCGTCGTCGATCTCATCGGCGCCAATACGGGCGACGAGCCGCCGCCTTCGCAACGGCTGGTCTTCACCTCCGGCCGCGTGCCGCCGCCGCACCTGGCGACGGCCCTCAAGGCGTTTGGATTTTAGGCTTTCGGCATCTAGCGCCGGACGTAAGGCAGCAATTCCACCGCGCCGCGATAGATCATGTCGCCCGCGACGTAGAGAATGATCGCGAGGCCGACATAGGCGATCCAGCGGTGCTTGTTGAGCAGGCCGGCGATGAAGCTCGCGGCGACGCCCATCAGCACGATCGACAGGCCGAGGCCGAAGATCAACGCGGCAGGGTGCTCGCGCGCCGCACCGGCCACCGCAAGCACGTTGTCGAGCGACATCGAGACGTCGGCGACGACGATCTGCCACGCGGCCTGTCTGAACGTCTTGTTCGGCGCGGCTGCGCCCGCCACCCCCGCCTCACCTTCATGTTTGGGCGCGCGTAGTTCGCGCCACATCTTCCAGCACACCCACAGCAGCAGGATGCCGCCGGCAAACAGCAGGCCAACGATTTCCAGCAATTCGACCGCAACGCTGGCGAAGACGATGCGCAGCACGGTGGCGGCGATGATGCCGACCAGGATCGCGCGTGCCCGCAGCTTCGGCTCAAGGCCCGCCGCGGCAAGGCCGATGACGACGGCGTTGTCGCCGGCCAGCACCAGGTCGATCATGATGACCTGGAGCAGCGCGGTGACGAATGCGGGGGTAAACAGGTCGAACATGGCAGCTCCGGGCCCAGGGGCGGTTCAATCAGTCCGACATCGCAACCATTTGGCTGCCAGAGGGGCCCGGTCTGACAGCTTTTTATGGGCCTAACGAGGGCAATCTGGCAAGGCTCGACCCCTGCGACCCGGATGCGCACCCCTACCGAGATACCCGCGCCCTCAGGTTTGACACCCCCGGCATTCCCCCCTAAAACCCGCGCACCTTGCAGGTATTTCAGACCTGTTCGGTGTTTCGTGTCCCGCGGCTTGCCTTACGCTTTTGAGGCTTGCCTGTCGGTTCCGGGGTGACCCGGGACAAAGGAGGGCGCGGTTCCTCACCCCTTAAATTCTGAACTATGAGGACGCAGATGACCAAGCGTATGGAATCCAAGTACAAACTCGACCGCCGGATGGGCCAGAACATCTGGGGCCGTCCGAAGTCCCCGGTAAACCGCCGCGAATACGGCCCCGGCCAGCACGGCCAGCGCCGCAAGAGCAAGCTCTCCGACTTCGGCGTGCAGCTCAAGGCCAAGCAGAAACTGCGCGGCTATTACGGCAACATCTCCGAGCGCCAGTTCCGCGGCATTTACGACGAAGCCATCCGCATGAAGGGTGACTCCGGCGCCAACATGATCGGGCTCCTGGAGCGCCGCCTCGACGCGGTCGTCTACCGCGCTAAGTTCGTGCCGACCGTGTTCGCCTCGCGCCAGTTCATCAACCACGGCCACATCAAGGTGAACGGCAAGAAGGTCAACATCGCGAGCTATCGCGTGAAGGTCGGCGACGTCATCGAGATCAAGGAAAAGTCGCAGCAGATGAACCTCGTGATCGAATCGCAGGCGCTCAGCGAGCGTGACGTGCCCGATTACATCGAGGTCGACGGCTCCAAGTTCACCGCCAAGTTTGCCCGCGTGCCGGCCGTCACCGACGTGCCCTACGCCGTGCAGATGGAGCCGCATCTGGTCGTCGAATACTATTCGCGCTAAGCGCCGGCGACGTTCAATGCTTCAAACCCCCGCCCTCGAGGCGGGGGTTTTTGTTTGTCCTGTGGCGGCACTCCAAGCACCGCCGAACGTAGGGATGGCGCCGACCACTCTGTCGCGCAATCCTGAGCGCATGGCATCTGAGCAAACGGCAGTCGTCAGCGGTCTCTATCGTTATCCGGTCAAGGGCTTGAGCCCGCAGCCGCTCGCCCACGTCGCCCTGCAAGCGTCGCAACCGTTTCCCGCCGACCGCGTCTATGCGCTGGCGCGACCCGGGGCGCCAGTCGACGCGGCCGATCCGAAATGGGCCAAGAAGGGCATGTTCATCATGCTCATGCTCGATGAAGCGCTCGCGACGGTCACCACCGACCTTGATGTGGCGACGCGGCGCATGACGGTGACGAAGGACGGCCAGCCCATCGCCAAATCGGACTTCGACAACACTGGCGACCGCGATGCTTTTGAAAAGGTCATCTGGGGATTGCTGCCCGCCCTGCCCGCGCCGCCGACCCTGCTCGCCTCGCGAGGCGGGCACTTCATGGACAAGCCCGACAACGTCATCTCGCTGATCAATCTGGCGACGGTGCGCAGTCTCGAACAGCAATGGGGCTGCAAGATCGATCCGCTCCGCTTTCGCGCCAACATCTACATCGACGGCGTCGCGCCATGGCAGGAGTTCGACTGGATCGGCAGCAACATCAGCCTCGGCGCCATGTCGTTTCGCGTCGACCGCCGCAACGGCCGCTGCGGTGCCACCAATGTCGATCCGAAAACCGGCGCGCGTGACATGAACATTCCGCAGGCGCTGCGGCGGGACTTCGGCCACAAGGATCTCGGCGTCTATCTTGTCGCCAACACTTCCGGTTCGCTGACGGTGGGCGATGCCGTCACGACGCACGGCGCGCAAACCGCAGAGAGCATTAGCGGCGCCGCGACAGCGGTGATGCCGCACAGCTTCATGTGCCGCGGCTGCTTCTATATCTACGACGAAAGCAAAGGCGTTCCGCAACACAGCATTTCGCCGGGCACCGCTTTTTCAGCGATCCCCGGCGATTGGCGTTGTCCGGATTGCGGAACGGACAAAACGTCGTTCCGCCCTTACACGGGTGAATGATCGCGCGACTTAGGCTGCGGTGGTGACCTGCACGCCGGCGTCCTTGAACGCCTGCTGCAATTCGCCGGCCTGGAACATTTCACGGATAATATCGCAGCCGCCGATGAACTCGCCCTTCACGTAGAGCTGCGGAATGGTCGGCCAGTTCGAGAACGTCTTGATGCCGTCGCGCAGTTCGGCGTTTTCGAGCACGTTGAGGCCTTTGTAGTTGACGCCGAGGTGGTCGAGGATCTGCACGACCTGACCGGAGAACCCGCACTGCGGAAACTGCGGCGTGCCCTTCATGAAGAGGACGACGTCGTTGGACTTCACTTCATTGGCGATGAACTGCTCGATGGCCATGGTTCCTGGATCCTGTCTGCGGCGGCGCGCGCCTTTACCCTGCCGATATATGTAGCCCAGATTCCCGCGCCAGCCCAAGGGGGCACCGTAAAGCACCAGTTTTTATGCTTTAACGGGAGGAAAGCGGCGCAAAGAAGGTGCCGTCGACCTCGAAAATATCGTTCTGATTCAGGGCCGACACCTGGACGATCGTTCTCGGCGGGTACGCCAGCCCGGCCCAGATCTCCTCCTGCACCTTGTTCACCAGCGGGCGGTAACGGCCCATGTCGGTGACGTAGGTGACCAGCCGGGCGCAGTCCTTGGCGCCGGCGCCCTCCGCCGCGGCGATCGCCAGCATGTTGACGAAGGCCTGGCGGATGCGCGCTTCCTCGCCCTCGATCAGCGCATTTGTTTTCGGATCGATGCCGCGCATACCGGCGACGAAGACGAAATCCCCGGCACGCGAGCCGACACTCCACGGCCCGGTCGGCGTGATGGCGCCCTCCGGCGTGAGGATGCGGACGCCGCTCACTTGCCCCAGCTCCGCTCATTCCCGCGCAAGCGGCAATCCAGTTCTTGGCTCAGCACTGGGTCTCCGCTTTCCACCTTCGCGCAAAGCGCTTCGGCGGACTCTAAGCGCGCCGAAGCTTGCGCCGCAAGCGTAGGCGGGTCGCGGGGACGAGCGGCGAGTTGTGTGCCGCGCGTCAGCACGGTTTACGGCGTGCCGGTTTGCAGCGCCAGCGCGTGCAGGACGCCGCCCATCTGGCCTTTGAGCGCGTCGTAGACCAGCTTGTGCTGCTGCACGCGGGTCTTGCCCTTGAAGGCCGCCGAGATCACCGTCGCCGCGTAGTGATCGCCGTCGCCGGCGAGATCGCGGATGGTCACTTCCGCATCGGGAATCCCGGCCTTGATCAGGCGTTCAATTTCACTTGCATCCATCGCCATGACGAACTCCTCCGTTCACGCGGCGTTGCCGGCCATGTAAGCCGGCAGCCAGCCCTCGGATTTCGCGTTGAGCGCCTTGACCTCGACCGCGCGCTCGCCGGAAATCGCTAGCGCGGTACCGCCGGTGGTGCCGATGTTCGACACCAGCACGCTGGCGTCGCGGGCGCGCTCCAGCACCGCTTTGGCCTTCGCCGCCGGAACGGTGATGACGTAACGCGCTTGATCTTCACCGAACCAGAAGGCATGCGCCGGAACGTCATCCGGCGCTTCGTCGAGCTTGGCGCCGATATTGCCGGACATCGCCATTTCCGCGAGCGCGACCAAAAGGCCACCGTCGGACAGATCGTGCGCGGCGGTGGCGGTGCCGTCGAGAATGAGCGCGCGGACGAAGTCGCCGTTCTCGCGCTCCTCGATCAGATCGACCGGCGGCGGCGCGCCCTCTTCGCGCGAACACAGTTCGCGCAAGTACATCGATTGGCCGAGCCAACCGGTGGTTTCGCCGACCAGAAGGATCGCTTCACCCTCGCGCTTGAACGACAGCGACGCCGACTTCTTGAAGTCCGCGATCAGGCCCACGCCGCCGATCGACGGCGTCGGCAAAATCGCGCGGCCATTGGTCTCGTTGTAGAGCGAGACGTTGCCGGACACGACCGGGAAATCCAGCGCCTTGCAGGCTTCGCCGATGCCGCGCACGCAGCCGACGAACTGGCCCATGATCTCGGGCCGCTCCGGATTGCCGAAATTGAGATTGTCGGTGATGGCGAGCGGCGTCGCGCCGACCGCGGTGAGATTGCGCCAGCATTCGGCGACCGCCTGCTTGCCGCCCTCGAACGGATCGGCCTCGCAATAGCGCGGCGTCACGTCGGTGGTCATGGCGAGGCCCTTCGGCCCGTCCTCGACGCGCACCACCGCGGCATCGCCGCCGGGGCGCTGCACCGTGTTGCCGCCGATGATGTGGTCGTACTGCTCCCAGACCCAGCGCTTCGACGACAGATCCGGCGTGGCGATCAGCCATTCGAGCGCGTCGGCAATGCCGGCCTGCGCGCGCACGTCGGCGGCGTCGATCACCGGCAGCTTGGCGGCGGAAACGAACGGCCTTTTGTATTCCGGCGCGCTGTCGCCCAATTCCTTGATCGGCAGATCGGCCATCACCTCGCCGTGGTGACGCACGACGAAACGCTTGCTCGGATTGGTCTCGCCGATGACTGCGAAGTCGAGGCCCCATTTGCGGAAGATCGCCTCGGCTTCCTTTTCCTTCTCGGGCTTGAGCACCATGAGCATGCGCTCTTGCGACTCCGAGAGCATCATCTCGTAGGCGCTCATGTTCTCTTCGCGGCACGGCACCTTGTCGAGATCGAGCGTGACGCCGAGATCGCCCTTGGCGCCCATCTCGGTCGCGGACGATGTCAGACCCGCCGCGCCCATGTCCTGAATGGCGATGACGCAGCCCTTGGCCATGATTTCGAGACAGGCTTCGAGCAAAAGTTTTTCGGCGAAGGGATCGCCGACCTGCACCGTGGGGCGCTTCTCGTCGCTATCGTCGTCGAATTCGGCTGACGCCATCGACGCGCCGTGAATGCCGTCACGGCCGGTCTTGGAACCGAGATAGACGATCGGCATGCCGACGCCGGACGCGGCGGCGTAGAAAATCTGATCCTTGCGCGCGAGGCCCACCGCCATCGCATTGACGAGGCAGTTGCCGTCATAGCGCGCGTGGAAACGCACCGAGCCGCCGACCGTCGGCACGCCGAACGAATTGCCGTAGCCGCCGACGCCGGCGACGACGCCGCCGACGAGATGACGGGTTTTCGGATGCGACGGCGCGCCGAAGCTCAGCGCATTGAGGCAGGCGATCGGGCGCGCGCCCATCGTGAAGACGTCGCGCAGGATGCCGCCGACGCCAGTCGCCGCGCCCTGATAGGGCTCGATGTAGCTCGGGTGGTTGTGGCTCTCCATCTTGAAGACGCAGGCCAGGCCGTCGCCGATGTCGATAACGCCGGCGTTCTCGCCCGGTCCCTGAATGACGTGCGGACCCTTGGTCGGCAGCGTGCGCAGATGGACTTTGGAGGACTTGTACGAGCAGTGCTCGTTCCACATCGCCGAGAAGATGCCGAGCTCGGTCAAGGTCGGCTCGCGGCCGATCAGATCGAGGAGCCGCTTGTATTCATCGGCCTTGAGGCCGTGATCAGCGACGAGTTCGGGGGTAACGGCGGGGGTATTGTTGAACATTGAATTTCCAGGGCCCGGCGGCATTTGGTTGCCTAGCACTATCGCGCCCTGATTTGGACAGCCTAAAAGCGGCCTTCCAGAGGAAAATCAGGGTTTTTTCCGCGGTCCCGAAAAGACGACGGGCGCGGGGTTTTGCCGCCCGCGCCCGCTTAAGCCCAAAACGCTAAGTCAGGGCGTGTAGCCCTGATAATTGCTGTTCGAGCAATCGACGTTCACCACGCCGTTGGCGTAGCTCAGATTCCAGTTCCAAGTCGTGGTGTTCTTGTTGTTGTTGGTGCGCCAGGCGCAGCTGGCGGCGACGCTCGCGCTGCCGGCGCAGAAGTTCGAAATGGGATTGCCCTTGCAGTCCTGGTTGGCGCCGGACGACAGCAGCGACTGGCAGCTGCTGCTGATGGCGTAGGCCAGATTGCTCGGCAAGCAGAGGATGTTGCCGACGTTTTTCGGCGGCGAGCTGTAGCCGTTCGAGGCCGTGCAGCCCGAGCTGCTGCCGGGCGAGCAGGAATGAACGGCGTCGAACGCGTCGGTCGTCTTGAAGGCGGCGCGAACGTTGCTGTTGTTGATCCCGCTCATCGACAGAACGGTCTGGATGGTCTGGTCGTCGGCCGAGGCAGCGCTGGCGCCGGACAGCAGTGCGGCGGCGCAGAAAGCGAACAGAGACAGGCGTTTCTTCATGTCTAACCCTCCCGGTTGTGGCATCAGCGATTCCGCAACTATAGAGGGTATAATTGAATATGACTAGCGCCTAGGTTGCAGACCCCAATTTATCGGGTGGATGTGGAAACGGCCGGTCCGGAAGCGTCAGGCAGCCTGGAGGTGTTCGGCCATGCCGGCGAACAGGCCACGGCCGTCGGTCAGCCCGACCTCGGCTTCGACGTGGTTTTCCGGATGCGGCATCATGCCGAGCACGTTGCCTTTGTCGCTGACGATGCCGGCAATGGCGTTGATAGCGCCGTTGTGGTTCCAGTCCGGGTCGATCATGCCGTCCGGCGACGCATAGCGGAACAGCACCCGGCCCTCGCCTTCCAATCGGGCGATGGTCTCGCCGTCGGCGATGTAATTGCCCTCGCCATGCGCGACAGGCACGCGGATCACTTGGCCCGCGTTGTAGCCGCGCGTGAACGGCGTGCCGGAGCGTTCGACCTTCAGATACACATCGCGGCAGATGAAACGCAGGTTCTCGTTACGCATCAGCACGCCCGGCAGCAGGCCGGATTCACACAGGATCTGGAAACCGTTGCAGACGCCGAGCACCAGCCCGCCTTTGGCGGCGTGCGCCCGCACCGCGTCCATCACCGGGCTGCGCGCCGCAATGGCGCCGCAGCGCAGATAGTCCCCGTAAGAGAAGCCGCCCGGGATGACGACGAGATCGGTGCCGACCGGCAACGCCGTCTCGGCATGCCAGACCATGGCCGGCTCCCGGCCGGAGACGAGCTTGAGCGTGCGCGCCATATCGCGCTCGCGATTGATTCCGGGAAATACGATGACGGCGGCTTTCATCACGCCCTCTTTAAACGATCTCGACCCGGTAATTCTCGATCACCGTATTGGCCAGCAGCTTGTCGGCCGCCTGCTTGAGCAGGGTTTCGGCCTTGGCGGCGTCGGTGCCGTCGATTTCGATGTCGAACACCTTGCCCTGGCGCACGGAGGCGACGCCATCGACGCCGAGCGAGCGCAACGCGCCCTCGATCGCCTTACCTTGCGGGTCGAGAATGCCGGTTTTCAGGGTGACGGTGACGCGGGCTTTCATGATTCGTAACCTAGAGACGCCGAAGCCCGGCACAAGTCCGGGCTTCGCGTAATACACATGCGAAAAGAGCCGTCTGCTCAGCCTTTAACCAGAACCGGGCCCATGCCCTGCGGCCGCTCGCCTTCGGCGACGATGCCGAGACGTTTGGCGACTTCGGTATAGGCCTCGACCAGCCCGCCCATATCGCGGCGGAAACGGTCCTTGTCCATCTTGTCGTTGGTCTTGATGTCCCACAAACGGCAGCTATCCGGGGAAATCTCGTCGGCGACGACAATACGCATGACGTCGTTTTCCCAGAGACGGCCGGTTTCCATCTTGAAGTCGACCAGACGGATGCCGACGCCAAGGAACAGGCCGGACAGAAAGTCGTTGACCCGGATGGCCAGCGCCATGATGTCGTCGATTTCCTGGGGGCTGGCCCAGCCGAACGCCGTGATGTGCTCTTCCGACACCATCGGATCGTTCAGCTTGTCGTTCTTGTAATAGAACTCGATGATCGAGCGCGGCAGCTGGGTGCCCTCGTCGATGCCGAGGCGGGTCGCCAGCGAACCGGCGGCGACATTACGCACGACGACCTCGAGCGGAATGATCTCGACCTCGCGAATCAACTGCTCGCGCATGTTGAGACGGCGGATGAAGTGAGTCGGCACGCCGATATCGTTGAGGTGCTGGAAGACGTATTCCGAAATACGGTTGTTCAGGACGCCCTTGCCCTCGATCACTTCATGCTTTTTCGCATTGAAGGCGGTGGCGTCGTCCTTGAAGTGCTGAATCAAGGTACCCGGCTCGGGACCTTCATAGAGGACCTTCGCCTTGCCCTCGTAGATGCGGCGGCGGCGGCTCATCGGGATGTACCGTGGTTTTTGAAAGTCCATCGTGGTTGCCGTGGCTCCTTGTCGTGTCTTGGTCGAGATCCGCGGCGGCGGGGCCGGACACGATACGCATGCGACAATGCGTCCGGGCACTGCGTGAACCTAGCTGATCGGTTTCGGCAGTACAATCGAGCTACTCCTTCGTTTCCGATTGCGCAATACGTCCGAGAAAGCGTGCAGCGAGGTTGCCTTGACGCTGCCACGGCTATATGCAAGGCGCAACGGACCTATGTGCACAAGCATGCGATTAACAATTAATCGCGCGCAGTAACAAAGAGGGCGGCATGACCACGTTCGACAAGCGCGAAGAAGGTTTCGAAAAGAAGTTCGCGCACGACGAAGAGCTTCAGTTCAAGGCGATGGCCCGCCGCAACAAGTTGCTGGGCCTCTGGGCCGCCGAGAAGCTCGGCAAAACCGGTGCCGACGCCGAGGCTTACGCCAAGGAAGTCGTGCTGGCCGACTTCGAAGAGGCCGGCGATAACGACGTTTTGCGTAAAGTTGCAGCCGATCTGAAGGCCAAGGGCGTCGACGAAGCCGCCATCCGCGCCCAGATGGGCACGCTGCTGGCGGTTGCCGTCGAACAGATCAAAAAGGCCTAATAAGTGGCGGCGTTTGACTTCGCCCGCCGCCTGCGCGCGGGCGAAACGGTCTTCTCCGCCTGGTGCAATCTCGGCTCGCCGGTGGTTGCCGAAACCATCGTCCGCGAAGGCTATGTCTGCGGCGTGTTCGACGCCCAGCACGGCCTTTGGGATCTGGCCGGTGTCGTTAACGGAATCATCGCGCTGAGCAACGCCGGGTCGACGCCCTGCGTACGCGTTCCCCTCGCCGATTTCGCCTTTGTGTCTCGCGCGCTCGACTTTGGTGCCGAAGCCATCATTGCGCCGATGATCAACACCGTCGCGGACGCGAAACAATTTGTGAATGCCGCGAAGTATCCGCCCGTCGGCGAACGCAGCTGGGGCCCGCAGCGTGCCATGGTGCTGCAAGGAAAAACGTCAGCCGTCGATTACCTGCGCGAAGCCAATGACGGCACGCTGACCTTCGCCATGATCGAGACTACCACGGCGCTGAGCAATATGGACGCCATCGCAGCAACACCCGGCATCGATGCGTTGTTCGTCGGTCCCTACGATCTCTCCACCGCGCTCAGCGGCGGCACGGCGCAGGACGTCACCGCGCCTCAGGTGGAACAGGCTATCGATCAAATTTGTGCAGCGGCAAAAAAGGCCGGAAAAATTCCGAGCATTTACTGCCGCGACGCCGAGCGCGCGCTGGCCATGGCCAAGCGCGGCTTCCGCTTCATCGCCGTCGGCAGCGACAACGGTCTGGTGCGCGAAAGCGCCGCCGCGCAAGTGAAGGCGCTGAAGGGCTAACGCCGCTCATTCCCGCGCAAGCGGGAATCCAGTTCTTTTTCTTTCCATCGCTCTGGGTTCCCGCTTTCGCGGGGACGAGCGGTGCCCTCGCAGAATTCCGTTACTTCAGCGTAACCCGGAAACCGAAGCTCCCGTTTGCCGTGAAACCCTCGTTCATCGGCTGACCGTAGTTCCGATTGACGTTCACATTGACGCTTTCGATGCGGCATTCTGAGGCAAGCACCTCTTTCAACAATTCGCATTCGCGGCCGGCGCTGGCATAGAGCGCCTTGCGCGCGTCTTCCTGCGCTTTCAGCGACGCTTCCGTGTTGCTCACCGCGCCAGGTACAAAAAAATTCATGTTCACCTGGATGCGGATTTCGCCCTTTTGCTCCGGTCCACCCAAACGATTTTGAATATTGATTTGTTGTGCGCCGCCGCTGGCGCTCAACAAGACAAGGAACGGAACCGCGAGAAAATATGAACGCATGGCTTGAGCCTCCCGGTAAGGATGCTCGTCGATACCATCGCCCTATTGCAGTCAGGTAACACGGGACCGGATATAACCGCCCCGCACGTTTACATTTTGTCAGCCATAAGCCGCGCTATTCGGTCGCCTCGGCCAACGTGTCCAACACCGCCGCGACATCCTTCTCCACATCCGCCGCCGCGAATTCCATCATCCGGTAGCCGCGCTCGGTGAGCCAGGCGCGCTTCACGGCGCGTGCTTGCGTCGCCGCTTCCGCTTCCTGCGCCGGAATAAGATCGACGACGCATTTGAGCGGAAACGACACGTAGTCGCAGACGTACTGGCCGATCGGCACCTGCCGCTTGAAGCCGCGCCCGGCAAAGCGGCGGTCGTTGACCAGCCCGTGCCACAGCAGCCGCTCGGCTTCGGTCGGATTGCGCCGCAGAAGCCGCGGCAGGCCGCGCAGCGGCGTACGCTCCGACGGCGCGCGGCTGGCGCCGTGCTCGGCCAACAGGTTGCGCAGGGTCTGCGCCTGCTCGCTGTCGAAGGTGCCGCCGCGGGCCGGACCCTTGCGCCCCTGCGTCAGCGCCGTGACGACGCCGTGCAAGGTGCGGATGTCCTGTTTGGTCGGCGCAATGCGCTGGAAGATGTTGCGCAGATTGACCTGCATGACGCCGCGCTTTTCCGGCGGGCGGAAGAATTCGACTTTTTCCAGCTCGCTTTCGAGGCCCGAGAAGAAGGCTTCCAGCTGCTGCTTGGAAACCGGCGGCGAACGCTCCGCGGTCTCGAACGGCATGGTGCCCTCGCCCGAGCCCTTAAACCATTCGTAGCCGACGATGACGACGGCCTGCGCCAGATTGAGCGAGGCAAAGGCCGGATTGACCGGCAGCGTCAGGATGCGGTCGGCCTGGCCAACCTCGTGGTTTTCCAGGCCGTTGCGCTCGCGGCCGAATACCAGCGCCACGGTCTCGCCGGCGGCGATGCGGGGCCGCGCCTCGACGGCGGCCTGCTCAGCGGAAATCACGGGCTTGGCCTGGTCATGGTGGCGGGCGGTGGTCGCCACGACGAAACTGCAATCGGCGATGGCATCGGCCAGCGTGTCGTAGAGCGTGGCGCTTTCGAGGATGCGGTCGGCGCCCGCCGCCATGACGTGGGCCCGCTCGTTCGGCCAGCCCTGCAGCGGCTTCACCAGACGCAGTTTCGACAGCCCGAAATTGGCCATGGCCCGGGCCGCGGCGCCGATATTGTCGCCCAACTGGGTCTCGACCAGCACGACCACGGGGGCCGGCTGCTCGATCCATCGTTTGGTCTTGTCGGTGCCGGCACCCGGCATTCAGCACTCCTTGGCGGGCAAAAGCCCTAAAGATGCAGCCCGTGCCTAACCCCACCGCCTGCGTCAAGCGGCGCCGCTGTTCCGGGCCCAAAACAGGCTGTGGACGAGGCTTTTACCTGCGGAATACGGGTGCTATACGGCGCGCGCCGAGACCAAGTCATTGAAAGGCACGAGGGAAAACCATGTCGAATCTCGAAATCGAATGGACAAAGGTCGATGAAGCGCCCGGGCTTGCGACTTACTCCTTGCTGCCGATCGTCCAGTCCTTCGTGGCCGCGGCCGGCGTCAATGTGAAGCTCAAGGACATTTCGCTGACGGGCCGCATCATCGCCAACTTCCCCGACAAGCTGAAGCCCGAGCAGAAGATCAACGATGAGCTCGCCGAGCTCGGCAAGCTGACGATGAAGCCGGAAGCCAACATCATCAAGCTGCCCAATATTTCCGCCTCGATCCCGCAGCTCAAGGCCGCGATCAAGGAATTGCAGAGCAAGGGCTATGCGGTGCCGGACTATCCGGAGAATCCCGCGACCGACGCCGAGAAAGAGATCAAGGCGCGCTACGGCAAGGTGCTGGGCAGCGCCGTCAATCCGGTGCTGCGCGAAGGCAACTCGGACCGCCGCGCCGCCGGCGCCGTGAAGGCCTATGCGCGCAGCCATCCGCACAAGATGGGCGTGTGGAGCAAGGACTCGAAGACCCGCGTCGCCTACATGTCGGGCAACGATTTCTACGGCTCGGAAGTCGCGACGACCATGGCCGCGCCGACCGTGGCCCGCATCGAGCTGGTCGGCAGCGACGGCACGACCACCGTGCTGAAGGAAAAGACGCCGCTCAAGGCCGGCGAAGTCATCGACTGTTCGGCCATGAACGTGAAGGCGCTGCGGGCCTTTTTCGCCGCGTCGATGGACGCCGCGAAGAAGGACGGCATCCTGTTCTCGCTCCACTGCAAGACGACGATGATGAAGATCTCCGACCCGATGATCTTCGGTCATTGCATTTCGGTGTTCTTCGCCGACGTGTTCGAGAAGTACGCCGACACATTCAAACGTCTGAAGGTCGACCCCGACACCGGCGTCGGCGAGATGATGCTCAAGATCGAGACTCTGCCGGACGCGGAAAAGGCGGCGATCAAGGCCGACATCGAGGCCACCTACGCCAAGCGCCCCGCGCTGGCGATGGTCAACTCCGACAAGGGCATCACCAACCTGCACGTTCCGAGCGACGTCATCATCGACGCATCGATGCCGGCGATGATCCGCGAATCCGGCAAGATGTGGGGCCCGGACGGCAAGCTGCACGACTGCATCGCCGCGATCCCGGACCGCTGCTACTCGACGCTCTTTCAGGCCACGATCGAGGACTGCAAGGCAAACGGCGCCTTCGACCCGAAGACCATGGGCACGGTGCCGAACGTCGGCTTGATGGCGCAGCAGGCCGAGGAATACGGCTCGCACGACAAGACCTTCCGCATCCCCAAGGACGGCACGGTCAACGTCGTCGCCGAAGACGGCAAAGTCCTGATGACGCAGAAGGTCGAGGCCGGCGACATCTTCCGCATGTGCCAGGTCAAGGACGCGCCGATTCAGGATTGGGTGAAGCTCGGCGTGCGCCGCGCGCGCCTGACCAACACGCCCGCGGTGTTCTGGCTCGACGCCAAGCGCGCGCACGACGCCGAACTGATCAAGAAGGTCGAGAAGTACCTCAAGAACGAGGACACGAAGGGTCTCGACATCCGCGTCATGACGCCGGTCGAAGCCACCAAGTTCTCGTGCGAGCGCATTCGCAAGGGGCTCGACACCATTTCCGTCACCGGCAACGTGCTGCGCGACTATCTGACCGATCTGTTCCCGATTATGGAGCTCGGCACCTCGGCCAAGATGCTGTCGGTCGTCCCGCTGCTGCAGGGCGGCGGCCTGTTCGAGACCGGCGCCGGCGGCTCGGCGCCCAAGCATGTCGAGCAGTTCAAGCAGGAAGGCTATCTGCGCTGGGATTCGCTGGGCGAGTTCCTGGCGCTGGGCGCCTCGCTGGAGCATCTGGCGCAGGTCAGCGGGAATGAGGATGTGAAGACCCTGGCCGAGACGCTCGACGAAGCCAATGGCGAGATCCTCGAACACAACCGCTCGCCGGCGCGCAAAGTCGGCGAACTCGACAACCGCGGCAGCCATTTCTATCTGGCGCTCTATTGGGCCAAGGCGCTGGCGCGGCGCGACAACAGCTCCGGCCTCGCCGCCAAGTTCAAGCCGCTGGCGGATGCGCTGACGGCCAACGAAGAAAAGATCAACGCCGAACTGCTCGCAGCGCAGGGGAAACCGGTGGATACGGGCGGCTACTATTTGCCCGACAACAAGAAGACCACGGCGGCGATGCGGCCGAGTAAGACGCTCAACGACGCGCTCGACTCGTTGTAGCGGTATGTAGGGTGGGCTAAGGCGCGGCTTCGCGCCGAGCCCACCGCGATACTGTTGGTGGGCTCGCTTCGCTTAGCCCACCCTAAGAAGACGAAGACGTCCCGCCCGATGATGACCTCATCGGGCGGGTTTTCTTTTGCCGCGCCCAGACTTCGGCCATGACCTTAACGGCGGCAGCCAGAACCAGCGCGCAGAGCGCCGCCTTCGACATCGTCTCCATCGTGCCCTCGATCAGCATGGCGTGCGCCGCGCTGCCAATGACGATGACGATGACGGCCGCGAGCGACATGTGAACGATGCGCCAGGTCCGCAGCCCCAAGCGGCGGCGGAAGAAGGCCAGCACCGCCACGGCAAAGATCGCCCACATGGCGATGACGCCGAACGGCGAGAACGGCGTCGGCGACGTGAATGTGAGTGCGTCGATCATGTCCGGTGGGCTGGTGATCCAGAGCCCGGCGACGTGGACGATGATGAGAAGAACGACCGCGCCGCCGATCCAATGATGCACGCGCCGCGCGCGATAGGCCGACAGTCCCGGCAGAAATCCGGCGATCAGCGCCGGCTGCACCAGCAACAGCCCCAGCGTAAAAATTCCGGCAAAACCGGCGGTGATATAGATCGGATCGCGCCATTCGAGCTGCGGACTGAACGCCGCCAGCACGATCGGCACGCCGAGGACGGTCGCAAGGACGGCCCAGATCAGCGGCGACGTCGCCAATCTCATGCCGTCATTCCTAATTCGATCAAGCCGGCTGCAGGACGAAGTGCGCTTCCAGGCTGGTCTCTTTGGCGCTGCGCATGACGGGACGCAGGAAGACGGTTTTGAATTCGCCGCTGTCATAGGCGAGATGGCCGTGCGGCTGGCCGAAGATCGGAACGATCTGCGGCATCTCCAGACGGAACCTGCCGTCCTTGTCGGTGAGCGTGACGCCATGGCTGCGCTCGTCTTCCTCACGCCCTTCGGCCGTATGCGCCCATATCTGGATGCGCTGGCCAACGAGCGGCGCGCCGTCCCCTGCCCGGCGCACGGTGCCCGACATCCAAAAGCCGCCTTTGCCGATGCGCTGCACGACCGGCGCGCCCTTCATGTAGTTATTGGAGCCGCCAGACATCGATGCCGTCGGCGCGAAATTTTGCGCGCGCGCCGGCAGCAGCAGCCCTGCCACCCCGGCGGTCAGAACGGCGCCGCCGGCGGCGATGATCTTGCGGCGGTTGAAGACGGTGTCGGTCATGCGAATTCATCCTGGCGGCTGTTCAGCTGCTCGGCGACGAGACGCAACAGGCGAAAGCATTGGCAACTTAACGCGGCTGCCGCCGATTTCCAATTGGATGAGGAAAAAGTGATGAACTGATGACGGCTGCTTTCGTTTGTCTGGATACGACTTAAGTCCAGCCTAAACCTATGAGTTATCGTGCCTTTCACGGCGCGAAAGCGGGTGCTATAGACCGCATTATGGCTGTCGCCGCGGCGCGTTATGAGCGTGTGCCGGATGTTGCCGCAGCCCGATACCGATGCCGGTTCTCGAAAGGTGGCCCGTTACAATGGCGAAGATCAAGGTTGCAAATCCCATCGTCGAAATGGACGGCGATGAAATGACCCGCATCATCTGGAAGCTCATCAAAGACAAGCTGATCCATCCCTATCTCGAGCTCGACCTGCTCTATTACGATCTCAGCGTCCAGAAACGCGACGAGACCAACGACCAGATCACCATCGACTCCGCCGAAATGACGAAGCGCGTCGGCGTCGCCGTCAAATGCGCCACCATCACGCCCGACGAAGGCCGCGTGAAGGAGTTCAACCTCAAGAAGATGTGGCGCTCGCCCAACGGCACCATCCGCAACATCCTCGGCGGCGTGATCTTCCGCGAACCGATCATCTGCAAGAACGTGCCGCGCCTCGTTCCCGGCTGGACCAAGCCGATCATCATCGGCCGCCACGCCTTCGGCGACCAGTATCGCGCCACCGACGTGCGCGTGCCGGAAGGCGCGACGTTGACCATGAGCTATGTCGGCGCCGACGGCAAAAAGGTCGAGCACGAAGTGTTCAAGTTCCCGGGCGCCGGCGTCGCCATGTCGATGTACAACCTCGACGACTCGATCCGCGACTTCGCCCGTGCCTCGCTCAATTACGGCCTCAACCGCGGCTACCCGGTCTATCTCTCGACCAAGAACACCATTCTCAAGGTCTATGACGGCCGCTTCATGGACATCTTCAAGGAAGTGTTCGACGCCGAGTTCAAGGACAAGTTCGCCGAGAAGAAGATCACCTACGAACACCGCCTGATCGACGACATGGTCGCGGCGGCGATGAAGTGGTCCGGCGGTTATGTCTGGGCCTGCAAGAACTACGACGGCGACGTGCAGTCGGACGTGGTGGCGCAAGGGTTTGGCTCGCTCGGCCTGATGACCTCGGTGCTGATGACGCCGGATGGCAAGGTCGTCGAAGCGGAAGCCGCGCACGGCACCGTGACGCGTCACTATCGCGAATACGAAAAGGGCAAGGAGACCTCGACCAATTCCATCGCGTCGATCTTCGCTTGGAGCCGTGGCCTCGCCCATCGCGCCAAGCTCGACAGCAACGCGCCGCTGGCGAAGTTCGCAGCGACCCTGGAGAAGGTCTGCGTCGACACCGTCGAAGCGGGCTCCATGACAAAGGACCTCGCGCTGCTCGTCGGCCCCGATCAGAAGTGGCTCTCGACCACGGGCTTCCTCGACAAGATCGACGAGAACCTCAAGAAGGCGATGGCTTAAAGGTCATTCCGGGACGTCCCGAACGGACGGGCCCGGAATCCAGAGCCGTCTGCATTCCGCCTGGATTCCGGGTTCGCGCTTTGCGTGCCCCGGAATGACGCGCGATAGAGCTAAAAACGGCGCGAGCCACTCGCGCCGTTTTTTTACGCTTCGTCGTCGGCGGCGTCCGCCGCAGCCTTGCGTGTTAGAGCCTTCTTGCCGGTGCGCTTTTCCACGACATCCTCGACGCGGGCGGCGATGCGCGGATCGCGCTTGATCAGCGCCTGCAGGTCCTGCCCCGATAGCGCCAGCAGATTGGTCCGTGTCAGCGCGACCGCCGTGCCGGAGCGGCGCTCGTTTTTCAAAACCGCAACCTCGCCGAAGAACTGGCCCTCCTCCAGTTTGACCTTCTTCTTGCCGACCGCAACTTCGACCGTGCCGGCGGCGATGAAATACATCGAATGCGCGTGGTCGCCTTCGCGGATGATGACCTCGCCCGGTTCCGCCAGTTGCGCCCGCAGCAATTCGCTGATCTCGGCGATCTCGCCGGCATCGAGTCCGGCAAACAGCGGCACCTTTGCGATCATGCCCCAGGTGACGATGAAATCGCGCCGATGGATCTGCTCGGAGAACGCCGTGGCGATGATGCCGATCGGCAGCGCCATCAGGATGAGCCCCATGAAGATGGTGGTGATTGCCACCAGCTTGCCGAGCGCCGTCACCGGCACCACGTCGCCGTAACCGATGGTGCCGATGGTGACGATCGACCACCACAGCGCGTCGGGAATGGTGCCGAGCTTGTCCGGCTGCACCTTGCCTTCGACGAGATGCATCAGCGACGCGGCGACCAAAGCCGCGCCGACGGTAATGACGAAACAGCCGAACAGGGCGCGGCGCTCGCGATACAGCACATCGAACAGTGAGCGCATTGCCGGCGAATAGCGCGCGATCTTGAAGAACCGCACCATGCGGAACACCAGCACGAAGCGGAAGTCGTCCGGCGTGACCAGGTTGAACCAGAACGGCAGCACCGCGGCGAGATCGACGAGGCCGGCGGCGCTGAGCACATATTTGAGCCGCGCACGCGTCGGCGAGAGGTGCTGGTGCGGCCCATGCTCGACCGCGCCCCAGACCCGCAACGCATATTCGATGGTGAAGACGGCGAGCGAGAAATATTCGATGACATCAAATGCAAGCTGATAACGCGAACCGATCTCCGGGATCGAATCGAGCGCCACCGCAACCAGATTGACGATGATCAGCACCATCAGCGCGCGATCGGTAAAGACCGCCAGGCGTTCGCCGACCGGGCCCTGCTCCAGCGCCATATAGACGCGGCGCCGCATCGCCTTGGTCTTTTCGCGTGCCATCGTGCCTGCCGGGTTGCGTCGCCTCACGTCACCTTTTACCGCACGCGGCGAAGATTCGCTTCAGGGATGCAACGCCGCCGGCCGCCTTGCGTTGCATGCAGCAGACCTTGCGCCCCCGGTACTTTTTTGTGCCACACTGGGGTGAGATGACTTCAACCGGCGATGCCTTGATCGCCGTCCCGACCGACAGGAAAACACAATGGGTTTGCTCGACATTCTCAACGGCATGCAGAACGGCCCGCGCGGCCAAACCCAGCCCGGCAAGGGCGGCATGTCGCCCGTCACCATGGCGATGCTCGCGCTGCTGGCCTACAAGGCCTATCAGAAGCTCGGCGCCAACCAGCTGAACCCGGCCCCCGGCGGCACAACAAGCGGCGGCGGTGTTGGCGGCGGCCTTGGCGGCATGCTGGGCGGACTCCTCGGCGGCGGTGGCCTGGGCGGCCTGCTCCAGGGCGGCGGCGCGGGTGGTCTGGGCGGATTGCTGCAGGGTGGCGGTCTTGGCGGAGGTCTTGGTGGCCTGCTCGGCGGTGGCGCTGCGGGCAGCGTGCTCAGCGGCGGCCTCAACGACCTGCTCCATCAATTGCAGCAGTCAGGCCATGGCGACGTCGCCAAGTCCTGGGTCGGCACCGGCCCCAACCAGCAGATATCGCCGGACGATCTGGGCAAGGCGCTGGGTGACGACACGGTCAACTCGCTCGCCGAACAGGCGGGATTATCGAAGGTCGATCTGCTCAACGGCATGAGCGAGCAACTGCCGCATCTCGTCGATCACCTCACGCCAAACGGCAGCGTACCGGATGAGCACGAAATGGCGAAGTTGATTTAACGAGCGCATATTTAGAAGGCATAGGGAGAGGTTCGCATGATCTGGATCATCGTCGTCGGGCTTGTCGCCGGTTTCGTCGCCCGTATCATCGCGCCGGGACCGAACAATACGGCCGGCTTCATCCTCACCGCTGTGCTCGGCATTGCCGGCGCGTTTCTCGCGACCTTCGTCGGCCAGACCATGGGCTGGTACCGTCCCGATCAAGGCGCCGGATTTGTCGGCGCGACCATCGGCGCGGTCGTCGTGCTGTTTATCTGGCACCGGCTGGTCGCGGCGCGCGCGATTCCCGATCCGGGCGCGCAACCGCGCCTGTAACGTTCAGCTGCTGCGCACCGTATCGCCGAGCGCGCGCTCCATCGTGACATAGGGCGCGCGGCCGGGATCCTGGCCCCGCCCGGTCACGGTGAAGCCGAGCGTGCTGAAATAAGCGAGATTGTCCGGCAGCGACGTGCGCACGCGCAAGGTCAGGCGCGATAGACCGCGGCTCCGAGCCTCCGCTTCGGCAGCCGCCATCAGCAGCCGGCCGATGCCTCTCTTCTGCCGCGCCGGCGCAACCGCCATGCGCGTCAGATAGAACCCGCCGTGCTTCACTTCGCAGAAAAGACTGCCGGCGAACGCGCCATCGACTTGCGCAACCAGAACGACGCCGTCGCGCTGACGCCGCTTGATGTCCTCGACCGTTTCGGTGAGCACGCTCGACGGCGGCTCGAGGCCGCCGAAGGCGTCGTGGATCAGCGTGAGGATGTCGCCGAGGCGTTCACCGGACGCCCAGCGCACAACCGTCACGCCGGGCGCCTTGCCCGCGTCAGCCGGCAATAGCCGCCTCGATCGCGGCCAGCGCCGCGTCGGCTTTGGCGCCATCGGGTCCGCCGGCCTGCGCCATGTCGGGCTTACCGCCGCCACCCTTGCCGCCAAGCACTTCGGACGCCTTGCGCACCAGATCGACCGCCGAAATCTTCGACGTGAGATCAGCCGTCACGCCGATGACGATCGACGCCTTGCCGTCTTCACTTACCGCGATCAGGGCAACGACACCGGAGCCAAGCTGCTTCTTGCCTTCGTCGGCGAGACCTTTGAGATCCTTGATATCGATGCCCGACACCGTACGCGCCATCAGCTTGGTGCCATTGATCTCGCGTACATCGCTGGCCGCGCCGCCACCGGAGGCACTACCGCCCATCGCGAGCTTCTTCTTGGCATCGGACAGTTCGCGCTCGAGCTTCTTGCGCTCATCGAGCAGCGCCGCGACGCGGGCGATGAGTTCGTCGGGCTGCGTCTTGAGTTCGGCGGCCGCGGACTTGACGATCGCCACCTGCTTGTTGACGGCCTTGCGCGCCGCCGTGCCGGTGAGCGCCTCGAGACGTCGCACGCCGGACGACACGCCGCTGTCGGTGAGACCGGTGATGAGGCCGATGTCGCCGGTGCGCTTCACGTGCGTGCCGCCGCACAGTTCGACCGACCAGCCGAGCGCATTGCCCGAGCCTTCGCCCATCGCCACGACGCGCACTTCGTCGCCGTATTTTTCGCCGAACAAAGCGCGCGCGCCGGATGCTCGCGCATCGTCGAGCGCCATCAGCCGCGTCGTCACCGGCGCATTCTGCAGCACGATGTCGTTGGCGATGTCCTCGACCTTCTCGAGCTCCTGCGGCGTGATCGGCTTGTTGTGCGAGAAGTCGAAGCGCAGCCGGTCCGGCGCCACCATCGAACCCTTCTGCGCGACATGATCGCCGAGCACGAGGCGCAGTGCCTCATGCAATAGATGCGTGGCGGAGTGGTTGCCGCGGATCGCCGCGCGGCGCGCGTGATCGACGTCGAGCTGCAGCGCGTCGCCGGTCTTCAGCGCGCCCTGCTCCAGCGTGACGCTGTGCACAAAGAGATCGCCGACCTTTTTCTGCGTGTCGGTGACAAGCGCGCACACGCCCTTGGCGCTCATGACGCCGGTGTCGCCGACCTGGCCGCCAGATTCGCCGTAGAACGGCGTCTGGTTGAGCATGACGAGGCCGGTGTCGCCGGCCTTCAGCTCGTTGACTTCCTTCCCGTCCTTGACCAGCGCGGCAACGACGCCCTCGGCGTTCTCGGTGTCATAGCCGAGGAATTCGGTGGCGCCGAGCTTTTCGCGCAGCGCAAACCAGATCGCCTCGGTCGCGGTCTCGCCGGACGAGAAGCGCGCCGCGCGCGCCTTGGCTTTCTGCTGCTCCATGGCGTCGGTGAACGCCGCGACATCGACGCTGACGCCGCGCGACTTGAGCGCGTCCTGCGTCAGGTCGAGCGGGAAGCCGTAGGTGTCGTACAAGGTGAACGCCGTCTCGCCGTCGAACATGTCGCCCTTCTTGAGCGTCTTCGACGCGTCATCGAGGATCGACAGGCCCTTTGTGAGCGTGGCGCGGAAGCGCGTCTCTTCGAGCTTGAGCGTTTCAGTGATGAGGCTCTCAGCGCGCAGCAGTTCGGGATAGGCCTGCCCCATCTCGCGCGTCAGCGCCGGCACCAGCCGCCACATCAGCGGATCCTTGGCGCCGAGCAGTTCGGCGTGGCGCATGGCGCGGCGCATGATGCGGCGGAGCACATAGCCGCGGCCTTCGTTCGACGGCAGCACGCCGTCGGCAACGAGGAAGGACGACGCGCGCAGATGATCGGCGATGACGCGGTAGGAGGCGCGGTTTTCCGCGGTCGGGCCGCGGCTGATGGCGTGCGACACCGCGTCGATCAGCGCGCGGAACAGATCGGTGTCGTAGTTCGAGTGCACGCCCTGCATGATGGCGGCGATACGCTCCAGGCCCATGCCGGTGTCGATCGACGGCCGCGGCAACGGACTGCGGTTGCCCGGCGCGATCTGCTCGTACTGCATGAACACAAGATTCCAGAACTCGAGGAAGCGGTCGCCATCCTCGTCCGGCGAGCCCGGCGGGCCACCCTGCAAAGCCGGGCCCTGATCGATGAAGATTTCCGAGCACGGGCCGCACGGACCGGTGTCGCCCATCTGCCAGAAGTTGTCCGACGTGCCGATGCGGATGATGCGGTCGTCGGAGAAGCCGGCAATCTTCTTCCACAGGCCGTGCGCCTCGTCGTCGTCGGCATAGACGGTGACCAGCAGCTTGTCCTTGGGCAGGCCGAATTCCTTGGTGATCAAGGTCCAGGCCAGCTCGATCGCGCGTTCCTTGAAGTAGTCGCCGAACGAGAAATTGCCGAGCATCTCGAAGAAGGTGTGATGCCGCGCGGTATAGCCGACATTGTCGAGATCGTTATGCTTGCCGCCGGCGCGCACGCATTTCTGCGACGAGGTCGCGCGGACATAGGGGCGCTTCTCGACGCCGGTGAAGACGTTCTTGAACTGCACCATGCCGGCATTGGTGAACATCAATGTCGGGTCATTGCGCGGCACCAGTTCCGACGACGGCACGGCGGTGTGGCCGTTCGCGGCGAAGTAATCGAGGAAGCCCTTGCGGATATCGTTGACGCCACTCATCGGAACGCTGTCTAGCCCCTGGGAAGCGGGGCTAAATCCCCGTCCTGCCTCATATTTTACAGGGTTTCTATTTAGCGACGGGGGGCGATGAAGTCTACTCGGGGGTGCCTCCAAAAACGCCTTCGCCCTCATCCTCGGTGGCGGCCGCTTTACGCAGCCGGGTGCCGATGGGGGCGAGAAACGTTTACGCAGCACTTTTTACGCACCACCTGTACGCAGTCTTCCGGTCCGCGGACCTCAGGCGGCCTTTTTGGCCGCCGTTCTCTTCACCTTGCGCTCGGCCTTGGCCGCTTTGGCGGCGACCTTGGTGGCCGCCTTGCGCTCGGCTTTCGCTTTGTCGTCCGCTTCGGACTTCGCCGTTACCGTCATCGGCCTGGTCCCGTCCTCGGCGGTCTTATCCTTGTCTTTCGCAAACTTGGCTTTCGCCCGCTCCTTGGCATTTTTGCGCTTTTCCGGCTTGGGCCGGATCGTCACCAGATCGCTATCGCGCGTGTCGGACGTTTCCGGTTTCGCGCGCGCCAGTTCAATCACCGGCGCACCGGCGGTCATCAGAGTCTCGGCATTCTCGACTTCAGTGTTGGCAGACTTCTCAGGATTGGCAGATTTGGGCTGTGCAGAAAGAACGTCTTTCCGCGCCGGTCCTTGTGAAGGGGCGTCACCCGCCTTCCCGTGACCAGCACCGGGCGCTAGCGAGATGCTAGCGGCCGGCGTACCCGCGGCCAGTCAAGCTTCGGCGGCAGCGTCGTCGTCATCGTCCTTCTCGACTTCACCCTGCATGATCGCTTCCGCGATCGGACCGGAATTCGCCCGCACCTGGGCTTCGATCTTGTTTGCGAGGTCGGGATTCTGCTTGAGGAACACCTTGGCGTACTCGCGGCCCTGACCGATGCGCTGGCTGTCATAGGAGTACCATGCGCCGGATTTCTCGACGACGTTGGCCTTGACGCCGAGATCGATCAACTCGCCGACCTTGGACACGCCCTCGCCGTACATGATGTCGAATTCGACCTGCTTGAACGGCGGCGCCAGCTTGTTCTTCACGACCTTGACGCGGGTCTGGTTGCCGACCACTTCGTCGCGTTCCTTGATGG
>CAIYTE010000052.1 GCA_903929045.1 uncultured Hyphomicrobiales bacterium | reverse complement strand
GTAATAGCTGGGGCGGAAATCGACCGCGTCCTCGTCGATGCCGTCGAGCAGCAGCTTGGCGAGATCGGTCAGGCGCGATTCCGTGTAGCTCATCGCCGCCGGGTTATCGCCGTCGATATTGCCGAAATTGCCCTGCCCGTCGACCAGCGGAAAACGCTGGGCGAAATCCTGCGCCAGACGAACCATGGCGTCATAAATCGCCTGGTCGCCGTGCGGATGGAAGTTACCCATCACGTCGCCGACAACCTTGGCGGATTTCTTGAACGCCGAACCCGGATCGAGGCGCAGCAAGCGCATGCCGTAGAGAATGCGGCGGTGCACCGGCTTGAGGCCGTCGCGCGCATCGGGCCGCGCGCGGTTCATGATGGTCGACAGCGCGTATGCGAGGTAGCGCTCCTCGAGCGCCTCCCGCAACGCAACCTCTTCGACGGCGCCCTTCTGCGGGTCCGGGAGAATCAGTCTTTTACCCATGGCTGAGTGCTACTTCGGGAGGACGGGATGAACAAGTGATGAACGGATCGGACATCAAATCTTCCAAATAAAGGGCGCATAGTGGTGAAACTCAATCGCCCCAGCCGCGTTAGACAGCGCACCACTGGGACAGCAAACAGGGAGAAAATCATGCGCCGTATCGCAATCGCTACCGCCGCTACTCTCGCCGTCCTCGCCACGGGAGCGCTCGCGCCGACCCCGGCCAGTGCCATGTCGCTTTCTACGCCGGCCGGCATTAACGCCGCCATCGACACCACCAGCCTCGCCCAGGACGTTGCTTATATTTGCCGCCCCGTGCGCCGCTGCGGCCCCCGCGGCTGCTGGGTGCGCCGCGCCTGCTACTGGACCGGCGGCGGCTACGGATGGCGCCGCGGTTATCGTCACGGGTGGCGCCGCTGGTAGCAGCGTCATCATCACCGATTAGTAGGAGTAACAGCCGGCGCTGCCGTGGTGCCGGCTGTCGATCAAGAAACGGAAACGAAGCCTTTGCGGTAGCCGGGTCACCCCGATCCGCGCGCGGCAAAGGCGTTTTGGAGGAACTCACATGCGTATGATCGTTCTGTCTGCCTTGGTTGCCGCTGGTATGGGCTTTGCCGCCGCGGGCAGCGCTGTTGCCGCTCCGTTGAGCAACAACGGCATCAACAATGCCGCCCAGTCGGCGTCGATCGTCGACCAGGTCCAGTACCGCCGCGGCGGCATGTGCCGTACGGTCCGCACCTGTAAGGTCGGCTTTCACGGCCGCAAGATGTGCCGCACCGAGCGCATCTGCCGCCGCTAGTCTTTAGAAGACTGAAATAAAGAACCGGTCCGGCGAAAGCCGGGCCGGTTTTTTTTATGATGACAACTAAGCGACGCTCGGCAGTGCCCGGCTGAGTGCGGCGATGAAATGTGCACGCTCGTCGGTCAGCGTCTGGCCGCGCGGCTCGAGCACGTGACGCGCCAGAAAAAATCCGGTGAGTGCAAAACCATCGGCCAGATCGCGGCCCGCCGGTTCGCGTTCCGTGTCGCGCAGAAAATCCGGCAGCCGCAGCATGCGGTCCGCCCAAGGCTCCCCGGCGGTGCGCGACACCGCCCGCCCCGATTTCGGCGACACATAAATCAGATCGCTGGTCGCGCCGGTCGAGGCGCATTGATCGAGATCGAGACCGAAGCCGAGTTCGGTCAGCATCTGCAATTCGAAGCGCGCCACCATCGGCGCCGCGATCACCGGATTTTCCAGGCGGTCGAGGATGCCTTCGAACACCTCATAGAGATCGGCGTGCGGGTCGCGTTCCGGCAACAGCCGCATCAGCGCCGCCAGATGCGTGACGCCGTAAATCGCATGCGGCGCGCCGAAGAAATTAGAGGCGCGCTGATGCAACGCTTCCACCGTAAAATTGCCGAGATGCTCGTCGAGCCGCGCCCGCCAGTTCACACTCACCGTATTGCCGGTTTGCAGCACCGGCTTCATGCGGGTGCCAAAACCGCCGCGCACCATGCCGAGATGGCGGCCGTGCTCACGCGTCATCAGCTCGAGGATGGCGCTGGCCTCCCCGTGCCGCCTGACGCCGATCACGATGCCTTCATCGGTCCATTGCATTTATTCACTGTCATTCCGGGGCGCGAGTGAAACGAGCGAACCCGGAATCCACACTTCAGGAATCAAACACTAACACGGGATTGCCGCTCTGGATTCCGGGTTCGCGCTAACGCGCGCCCCGGAATGACAGAAAATTATTCCTTGGGAAACTCCAGTCCCATGGCGCGGTAACGCTCCGGATCGTCGCCCCAGCCTTCGCGCACCTTCACGAACAGGAACAGGTGCACCTTTTGCTCAGCGATATCGGCGATCTCGCGGCGCGCCGATTCACCAATGGATTTGAGCGTCTGGCCGCCGGCGCCGATGACGATTTTGCGCTGGCTCTCGCGCTCGACGTAAATCGTCTGCTCGATGCGGATGTCGCCGCCGCGCAGTTCCTTCCACTGCTCGGTCTCGACCGTCGAGTGATACGGTAATTCCTGATGCAGCCGCTCGAACAGCTTTTCGCGGGTGATTTCCGCTGCCAACTGGCGCATCGGCGCGTCCGACATCTGGTCCGGCGGATAGAGCCACGGGCCCAGCGGCATGCGATCGGCCAGCCAGGATTTCAAATCGAGAACGCCGTCGCCCTTGAGCGCCGAGATCATGAAGGTCGATTCGAACTTGGCCTTCTCGTTGGCGATCTTGGTCAGCAGCAGCAATGTATCGCGCGGGATCAGATCGATCTTGTTGAGGATCAGGATCTTCGGGCCTTTCACGTCGGCCAGCCGTTCCATCAACGCCTCGGCCTCTTCGTCGAGACCTTTGCGCGCGTCGATCAGCACGGCGACGAGATCGGCCTCGTGCGCGCCGCTCCAGGCCGTCGTCACCATGGCGCGGTCGAGCCGGCGCTTGGGCGAGAAGATGCCGGGCGTATCGACGAAGATGAGCTGGGACTTGTTCTCCAGCGCAATGCCGCGGATCAGCGCCCGCGTCGTCTGCACCTTGTGCGAGACGATGGTCACCTTGGAGCCGACCAAGGCATTGAGCAGCGTCGACTTGCCGGCGTTGGGCGCGCCGATCAGGGCGACAAAGCCGCATTTGCCGTCGGTGGGGACTTCAGTGCTTTTCGGATCAACCATCGAGCTTGTCCACCGCAACGCCGACGCGCGTCAGCATCGCGGCTGCCGCGGCCTGTTCGGCGGCGCGCTTCGAGGAGCCCTTGCCTTCGGCCGGCGGGCTATCAGGCAACCCGACAGCGACGCGGAATTCAGGATCGTGATGCGGACCGGTGCGCGCCAGTTCGCGATAGACCGGCGTCGGCAGCCCCCGCCCCTGCGCCCATTCCTGCAACATGGTCTTGGGATCGCGCAGCGGCCGGATCGGCTTGAGCATGCGATCCTTCCAGAACTTGCCGATCAAAGTCTCGGCCGCGGCATAGCCGCCATCGACGAACACGGCGCCGACGATACCTTCGCAAGCGTCGGCCAGAATGGTCGCGCGCAAGCGGCCGCCCGCGCTCGATTCCGAATTGCCGAGCTTCAACGCCGGTCCGAGATCCATCGCCTTGGCGACCTCCGCACAGGTTTCCTTGCGCACCAGATCCGACAGGCGGCGCGACAGTTCGCCCTCATTCGCCTTCGGAAAGGCTCGAAACAGCATGTCCGAAATCACAAGGCCCAGCACATGGTCGCCGAGAAATTCGAGCCGCTGGTAGCTTTCCGACCGCTTCTGCGGGCCGCCCGACAGCGCCGAGATGTGCGTCAACGCGCGTTCCAGCATCGCCTTGTCGGCGAACTCATATCCGATGCGCTCTTCGAGAGCCGCTCTGTCCTTGATGGCCTTACGGCTCATCGCACGATCGAGAACAGCCTGTTCCAGCGCACCGCCACGGGCCAGCGCCAGAACTGCCAGGCACGCTCGCCTTCGTAGACTGAGAAAAAGATCATCTGGGCTTTGCCGACGATGTTCTCGAACGGCACCATGCCGACCTGATTGAAGCGGCTGTCGGTCGAGTTATCGCGGTTGTCGCCCATCATGAAGTAATGACCGGCCGGCACCGTGTAGACCTGCGTGTTGTCGGCAAAGCCGTTATCGACGAGATCGAGCGTGTAATAGCTGACGCCGTTCGGCAGCGTGTCCTTCCAGCGCTTCACCGGCGTGTTGACCACGCCCTCTTCGGTTTCGATAAAGTCCGGCGCGCGCTCGTGCTTCACGGGCGTACCGTTGATGGACACGACGCCGTCGATGACCTGAATTTGGTCGCCGGGCAGACCGATCACGCGCTTGATGTAGTCGGTGGAGGTATCCTTCGGCAGGCGGAATACGACGACGTCGCCACGCTCCGGCATGAAGCCGTCCGGGATGCGGCCTGAGAACAGCGGCGGCGACAGCGGCAGCGAATACTGGCTGAAGCCGTAGCTGTATTTCGACACGAACAGATAGTCGCCGACCAGCAGCGTCGCCTTCATCGATCCCG
>CAIYTE010000051.1 GCA_903929045.1 uncultured Hyphomicrobiales bacterium | reverse complement strand
GTCGCCAGCCACCACCAACGGCAAGAACGTGATGCCGCGCGTTGCTGCGTTGCTCGACGTCATGCAGGTTTCGGAAATCATCAAGGTCGTTGCGCCCGATACGTTCGAGCGTCCGATCTATGCCGGCAACGCGATCCAGACGGTGAAGTCGACAGACGCGAAGAAGGTCATCACCGTGCGCACGTCGACCTTCGCGGCGGCGGGCGAGGGCGGGTCGGCTCCGGTCGAGAACGTGACCGCGGCGGCCGATCCCGGTGTGTCGTCTTTCGTCGGCGAGGAATTGTCGAAGTCGGATCGTCCCGAACTCACTTCGGCGAAGATCATCATCTCCGGTGGCCGCGCCATGCAGAGCCGCGAGAACTTCACCAAGTACATCGAACCGGTGGCCGACAAGCTCGGCGCCGCGGTCGGCGCCTCGCGCGCCGCCGTCGATGCCGGCTACGCGCCGAACGACTGGCAAGTCGGTCAGACCGGCAAGGTCGTGGCGCCGGAACTGTATATCGCCGTCGGTATTTCCGGCGCGATCCAGCATCTCGCTGGCATGAAGGACTCCAAGGTGATCGTGGCGATCAACAAGGATGAAGAAGCGCCGATCTTCCAGGTCGCCGATTACGGTCTGGTTGCCGATCTCTATCAAGCGCTGCCGGAACTGTCGGCGGAACTCGATAAAGTCAAGCGCTGAGCGTCATCGTTTTTGACTGTCCGCCGGTGGTAAGGTCCACCGGTTCGGCGTAGAACCGTTCTCGGTGCAGGGTCCGATTAAATCATGACCGCGAATATTCAGAGTGTTGGTATTGTCGGTGCCGGTCAGATGGGCAGCGGCATTGCTCATGTCTGTGCGCTGGCTGGCTACGACGTCATTTTGACCGATGTTTCCGGCGACCGTTTGAAGGCCAGCCTTGCCACCATCAATGGCAACATGGCCAAGCAGGTCGCCAAGAAGCTGATTACCGAAGACGAGCGCAAGGCGGGTTTGTCGCGGATCAAGTCGGCGGAGACCTATGACGCGCTCACCGGTTGCGATCTCGTCATCGAGAGCGCGGTCGAGAAAGAAGACACCAAGCGCAAGCTCTTCACCGAGCTCTGCGCTTCGCTGAAGCCAGAGGCCATCGTCGCGACCAATACGTCGTCGATCTCGATCACGCGGCTGGCGGCGTCGACTGACCGTCCGGAGCGTTTCATCGGCATTCATTTCATGAACCCGGTGCCGCTGATGGAACTGGTCGAAGTGATCCGCGGCATCGCCACGGACGATGCGACGTTCGAAGCGAGCAAGGCCTTCGTCAACAAGCTCGGCAAGAAGATTGCCGTGTCGGAAGATTTCCCGGCCTTTATCGTCAACCGCATTCTGCTGCCGATGATCAACGAGGCGATCTACACGCTGTATGAAGGCGTCGGCAACGTCGAGGCGATCGACACCGCGATGCGGCTTGGCGCGCATCATCCGATGGGCCCGCTCGAACTCGCGGACTTCATCGGCCTCGATACGTGTTTGTCGGTGATGCAGGTGCTGCACGAGGGTCTCGCCGACTCCAAGTACCGGCCGTGTCCGCTGCTGGTGAAATACGTCGAAGCCGGCTGGCTCGGCCGCAAGACGCAGCGCGGCTTCTACGACTATCGCGGCGAAAAGCCGGTGCCGACGCGGTAGCCGCTTCAGCGCGGCGATTATTTTCTATTCGTCATCCTGAGGTGCGAGCGTGCAAAGCACGCGAGCCTCGAAGAATGTCCGGCCGTGGAGCGATGCCCGGGCTGTCGCCCTTCGAGGCTCGCCGTGCTTGCACCTCAGGGTGACGGTCTGGCTGTGTCGCTAGGCGAAAGTCGCCACCTTCCACAAATTCAGCAGCGCCAGCACCACAATCGATCCCCAAGTGAGCACCTGGCCGATCCCGCGGCCGGGTTTGGGCAAACCATCGCTCAGCATGGCCCAAGTCTGGATGATCCGACCGGCAACCAGCGCGATGCCGATGACGTGCAGCGCCCAATGGATGCCGCCGTTGAGCTCATAGAGCGCCATCAGGACAAGTGCGAGCGGCAGATATTCGACGGCATTGCCGTGCAGCCGCATCATCCGCAGCATCACCGGGTTGCCGCCGTCACCGAGCGACACCCTTAGCTTGACCCGATGAACCGTGACGTTGATGCCGAGCGCAACGACGATGAGCGCCAGGATTGCAGCGTAAAGCGCGGTAACGGATAGCGGCATTACATCCCCCGTGTGTTAAAATTCAGCCGCAGCAGCAGGACTTGGCAGTGACGGGCGCCTGTTTGTATTCGTCGTGACGCTTTACCCAGGACATGGTGAAGGGCAGGCCCGCTTCGTCGCGGCCTTCGGCGCCATGTCTAGCAGATTGTAGGTGCCGACGATGATGTCGAGACCGCGGGCATACGTGGAGTAGGTGCGAAAGATATCGCCGGCGCCGTTTTTATAGAAGACGCTGATGCCGGGCATTTCCTCGCCGTACACTTTGGTCGTGCCGAAATTATAGCCGCCTTCCTTGCCGACTTCGCCGTCGGGGAAGGAAACTTTGAAGTCGTAATTGAAATCGTTGCCGTTCGACGACACCCATTTGAACTTCCAGCCCATGCGGCCTTTGTAGGCTTCGATCTCGTTCAGTGGCGCGCGCGATACGGCGAGCATGGTGACGTCGCGTTGCGCAAGATGCGGAATGGCGCCGTCGAAATGATCGGCCAGATACGAGCAGCTCTTGCAGCCTTCGTGCCAGCCCTGCGCCAGCATGAAGTGATAGACGATGAGCTGGCTCTTGCCGTCGAACAGATCGGCCAGAGCCTCCCGGCCGTGCCGCGTATCGAACACATAAGGCTTGTCGACTTTCACCCACGGCATGTCGCGGCGTTCGGCGCTCAACGCGTTGCGCGCGTCGGTAAAGGCTTTTTCCTTGGCGAGCAGCGCTTTACGCGCCGCGAGCCATTGATCCTGCGAGACGACAGTGTGCTGCATGACGTGCTCCTTGCTCAACGCGGTACGGGTGTGATCCAGCCGACACCGGCGCCACCGGGTTCGGTGAGGATGGCGATGCGGCCGACGCCAGGAATGTCGAAGACCGGCTTCATCAGTTTGGCACCGGCGGCTTGCGCTTTTTTCACGCGGGCATCGACGTCATCGACGGACACATAAGACATCCAGTGTTCCGGCACGCCGTCCCAATGCGGCCCCGAGATCGGGAACAGGCCGCCGACAAAAGCGTCACCCATCTTGGCGACCCAGTAAGTGCCGTCGGGCATAGGCATGGGATCGAAGGTCCAGCCGACGGTGTCGCCGTAGAACTTCTTCGCCTTTTCAACGTCACGGGTGACGAGCTCGTTCCAGTGAAAATGTCCGTGTGCGGTCATGGCTGTCTCCGTTATTCGGATGCAAATAAAGTTTCGAGACGCGGCACGATGACTTTCCAGCCTTGCTCGTGACGGTCGCGCGCGGATTCGTCGAAGAACTGTTCGTGATGCAGCGTCAGCCATGTGCCGTCGCCGTCGGGCGCGAAGGTCACGGTGACGAGGGACTCGCGTTCCGGCGTCGAGCGCCACGCCCAGGTGAAGACGAGCTTCCGGTTCGGCACGATCTCGCGATAGACGCCGCTCACATTGTGTTCGTCGTTCGGAACGATCATCTGGATGGTGTAGCGGCCGCCGACGCGTACATCGGTCGTCGTCGTCACCTCGATGACGTCCGGCGGCCCGAGCCAGCGGCTCATTTTCGCCGGGTCGATCCAGGCTTGATAGACTTTTTCCGGTGCGGCTTTGAAGCGGTGCTTGATGGTGAGGCTTGGTTTAACGGCGGCGTCGGTGGACATGAGTCTTCCTCCAGAAAGGCGGCGAGTTGATCGAGGCGTTCGGTCCAGAAGCGCTGGTAGCGGTTGAGCCACTCATTGGCGCGTTCCATCGGTTCGGCGCGCAGGCGGCAGGCGACGGTGCGTCCGGTCTTGTTGCGGATGACGAGACCGGCGTCGGAGAGGACGTCGATGTGTTTCATCACCGCCGGTAGCGACATTGCGAAGGGCCGGGCCAGTTCGCTGATCGAAATCGTGTCTTCTTCACTTAAACGCGCGAGCAAGGCGCGCCGGGTCGGGTCGGCCAGCGCCGCGAAAGTGCGGTCGAGATCTTGCGGTGCTTGCGTTTGATAGTCAACCATTTGGTTAAGTATAGGGTTGAAATCCGGCACGTCAAGGCCGCAGGGGCGGCCGTTACGGTTTATGTTTCGTTGACGAAGTGCCTCTAGTTTTACGGGATGTCAGTATCCGCTGTTGCCCAGACCATGGTCGCCGCCCAGGCTTCCGATACGCAGAACTCGCTCGCGGCCATCATGCTGAAAATGAACGCCTCGTCGGCGAAAGCCATGTCCGACCTCGTCGAGCAGGCGTCGAAAAATCTCCAGAGCCTCTCCAACGTCGCCCCCGGCGTCGGTCAGAACCTGAACGTCAGCGCCTAAGCGCGGCTTCGATCAACATCAGCGCGCAAGCGCGGCCTTAATCAAATTGACCGCGTCGTCGCTCGCCCATTCCGCGGGGCCGGCAATCGTGCCGATTTCACAGCCTTCCGGGCTGATGAGCATGGTCGTCGGCATGCCGAAGGCGCGGCCGATGGCCTTCAGGTCCTGGAAGGTCTTGGCGGCGGGATCGGCGTAATAATTCAGCTTGGAGACGCCGACTTCCTTGAGCCAGGTCTTGGGCTTCTCAAGGTCACGGGTGTCGATATTGACGGTGACGACCTCGAAATTCGGCCCGCCGAGCTTCTGCTCCAAGGCCTCAAGCGACGGCATTTCCTTGCGGCAGGGAACGCACCAGGTCGCCCACAGGTTGAGAAGGACTGTGCGGCCGCGCCAGTTGGCCAGCGTCAGCGGCTTGCCGGCGGCGTCCTGGAAGGCGATGTCCGGCACTTTGAGCGGGTTCTTGGCGATGGCGACCGCGGCAACCTCGCCCTTGGCGAAGGCTGCGGCTTTTTGGGCCGTTTCGACGGCCGATTTGCAGGCGCCTGCGGCCAGATCCGGCCCTGCATTGCGAGTCAGGGTCGCAATCCCGTATACCCCCGCCAGCCCGACGAGAACGCCGGCTGCGCCACCCGCCAGGATCACGGCGAGACGTTTTTTGGCGAAGCGGGACGAAGGCTGGTCGGTCATGGTCGGCAGAACCTCGGTAGAGACGTCATGAGCAATAAAATGTGGGGCGGGCGGTTTGCGTCAGGTCCTGGCGCCATCATGGAGGAGATCAACGTCTCCATCGAGTTCGACAAGGCTCTTTACCGCCAGGATATCACCGCGTCCAAGGCCCATGCCGACATGCTGGCCAAGCAGGGCATCATTGCGGCGGACGATGCGAAAAAGATCGCTCACGGTCTAGACACGATCCTGTCAGAAATCACCGACGGCAAGTTCGAGTTCAAGCGTGCGCTCGAGGACATTCATATGAATGTCGAGGGGCGGCTTTCCGAGCTGATCGGCCCGCCGTCGGGGCGCCTGCATACCGCGCGTTCGCGCAACGACCAGGTCGCGACCGACTTCCGGCTGTGGATGCGCGATGAGATCGACACCATCGATGCGGCGCTGGCCGCTTTCCAGAAGACGCTCGCCACCAAGGCGCTGGCGCACGCCGGCACGGTGATGCCGGGCTTCACGCATCTGCAGACCGCGCAGCCGGTGACCTTCGGTCATCATCTCATGGCCTATGTCGAGATGATGTCGCGCGACCGCGGCCGGTTTGCCGATGCGCGCAAGCGGCTCAACGAGTCGCCGCTCGGCTCCGGCGCACTGGCCGGCACATCATTCGATCTCGACCGTGAAATGACGGCGGCGTCGCTTGGCTTCGACCGGCCGATGGCCAATTCACTGGACGGCGTGTCCGACCGCGACTTCGTCATGGAGACGATGGCGGCCGCGTCGATCGCGTCGGTGCATCTGTCGCGCTTTGCCGAAGAGATCGTGATCTGGACCTCGCCGCTCACCGCATTGGTGAAACTGTCGGACAAGTTCACCACCGGCTCCTCGATCATGCCGCAGAAGCGCAATCCCGACGCCGCCGAACTGGTGCGCGCCAAGACCGGCCGCATCATCGGTTCGCTCAACGCCATCCTGATCGTGATGAAGGGCCTGCCGCTCGCCTATGCGAAAGACATGCAGGAAGACAAAGAGGGCGCGATGGACGCGCTCGAGGCATTGTCGCTGTCGATCGCGGCCATGGACGGCATGGTCGGCGACATGGAACCGGATGCCGCGCGCATGAAGAAGGCGGCCGGCGAGGGTTACGCAACCGCGACGGACCTCGCCGACTGGCTGGTGCGCACGCTCAACATTCCTTTCCGCGAGGCGCATCACATCACCGGCACGATCGTCGCCAAGGCGTCGGCCGCCAACGTCGCACTCCACCGGCTGCCGCTGGCTGAGATGCAGGCGGTCGAGCCGCGCATCACCGACGCCGTTTTCACCGTGCTGTCGGTCGGCAATTCGGTGAAGAGCCGCACGAGCTACGGCGGTACCGCGCCCTCGAATGTGCGTTCGCAGGCCAAGAAGTGGCTCAAGCGGCTGGAAAAAGAGAAGGCAAAGGCCTGACGTGCCGGTGAAAGAACCGAAAATGGGCCGGCTGAAGGGCGGCGCCAACACCGACGCCGAGGCCGAAAAGCTGACCCTTTCGCAACTGGAATTGCTCGTGTCCGGCGCCGAATGGCGCTTCGACCACGCCACCAACTCGAATGACCGCAAGCTCGCTTTCAAGCGCCTGACCTGGCTCGAAGCCCAGCGCGAGCGTCTTCACGACATTCCCGCGCCCTTCCGCAAGCTGGCCGGACGCCAGCCGCTTCAAGATTCCGACGACTGACCCTATTTCGCCTTTTATCCGGGCTTTGCTAGAATGACCGCCGCATCAGGAGTTCACCGCTTGTCCCAATTTCGCGACCGCCTGTTTCCCCGTCTGGCCCTGATCGGTGTCGCGCTCGTAGCGCTGACGCTGGCGGGCTGCGGTCGTAAAGGCCCACTCGACCCGCCGCCGGGCGCATCGATGGCCAGTGAGCCTGCGTCCGGCGCCACACCCGCACCTGCCGTTGAAGCGCCGGTGGCGAGCGACGTGATGGTCTCGACGCCGGGTCAAAGCCGCGAGAGCGCCCGGGCCGTCACCCCGGTCGGCCCGAACAAACGCATCTTTCTCGACAATCTTTTGAACTAGCGTTTCTCAGGCACCCCACGATGCATCATTTCGCTTATCGCAACGGCGTGCTGCACGCCGAGGCGGTCAGTCTCGCCACGCTCGCCGATCACGTCGGCACGCCGTTCTATTGTTATTCGACGGCGACGCTGGAGCGGCACTACAGCGTGTTCGCCAACGCTTTCGCCGATGTGAACGCGCTGGTCTGCTACGCCATGAAGGCGAACTCCAACCAGGCCGTCATCAAGACGCTGGCGAAGCTCGGTGCCGGCGCGGATGTTGTCTCCGGCGGCGAACTCAAGCGCGCGCGGGCGGCCGGCATTCCGGCGAACAAGATCATGTTCTCGGGGCTGGGCAAGACCACCGCGGAAATGGCCCTCGCCATCGACGAGGGCATTCTCTGCATCAACGTCGAGTCCGAACCCGAACTCGAATTGCTGTCGCAGGTCGCGTCGTCCAAGGGCAAGACCGTGCACATCTCGGTGCGCGTCAATCCGGATGTCGACGCCAAGACGCATCACAAGATCGCCACCGGCAAGGCCGAGAATAAGTTCGGCATTCCGATCAGCCGTGCGCCCGAGGTCTACGCCCGTGCCGCCAAGCTGGCGGGCTTGAAGGTCGCGGGTGTCGACATGCACATCGGCAGCCAGATCACGGACCTAGATCCATTCGGCAACGCCTTCGCGTTGCTCGCTGACTTCGTGCGCACCTTGCGCGGCGAGGGCCACACCATTTCGCATGTGGATCTCGGGGGCGGTCTCGGCATTCCGTACCGCGACGACAACGAGCCGCCGCCGCTGCCGGATGCCTATGCCGATGTGGTGAAGCGCGCGACCCGCGATCTCGACTGCCGCCTGATTTTCGAACCGGGCCGGCTGATCGTCGGCAATGCCGGTATTCTGGTGACGCGCGTTTTGTTCGTGAAGCATGGCGAGGCCAAGAACTTCGTCGTCGTTGATGGCGCCATGAACGACCTGATCCGGCCGACTTTGTACGAGGCCTATCATCAGGTTTGGCCGGTGGCGGAAAAGTCTGCGTCAGGACGCCGCATCAAGGCTGACGTGGTCGGCCCGGTGTGCGAGAGCGGCGACTTCCTCGCGCTCGACCGGGACATGCCGGAACCCGCGCCGGGTGACCTTTTGGCGGTCATGACCGCCGGTGCGTATGGCGCGGTGCAGGCTGGAACCTACAATACGCGGGCTTTGGTCCCGGAAGTCTTGGTCAAGGGCGACGAATGGGCGCTGGTGCGCCCGCGCCTCGAAGTTGACCAATTGATTGCCTTGGATCGCATGCCCCCTTGGCTTTAGGGGCAAGGCAGGTCCCACGCCCCTCCATGGCCTGAGAATTGCCTGCGTGTTAGCCTGAAAAGGCGGCAGATTCTCTTACAGGTCCGGAGTGGTCCTTGGACGGTTTGGACGAACAGCCTGACACCCGGGTGCAAACGACCCGGGCGATGCTCGCGAAGGCGCTTCAACGCGCGCGCGGCAGCTTGCTGTGGGAACGGCTGTGGCCGGCGCTGGCGACGCTCGCGACCGCCGTCGGCCTTTTCCTGGCGTTGTCTTGGGCCGGTCTCTGGATCACGCTGCAGCCTCTGGCGCGCGCGGCTGGTCTCGTCATTTTCGGTTTGCTGACGCTCGCCGCCGCCATTCCGCTTTTGCTGGTGCGCGTGCCGAGCCAACTCGATGGCCTGCGCCGGCTCGATAACACCAGCGGCGAACGGCATCGTCCCGCGACCGCCATTGCCGACGAGATGGCCGCGAACAGCCATGATCCCGTTGCGCAAGCTTTGTGGCGCGCGCATGTCGAGCGCGCTTTGCTGTCGGCGAGCAAGCTCAAGGCCGGATGGCCGCAGCCGAAATTGTCGCTGCGCGATCCGATGGCGCTGCGCGCGCTTGTGCTTATGGTGGTCGTCGCTACATTCTTTGCCGCCAGCGGCGAGCGCGTCAGCCGCATCACCGCGGCCTTCGACTGGAATGGCGTCGTCGCGCCGCCGAATTTCCGTATCGATGCCTGGGTGACGCCGCCAGCCTACACCGGCCGTCCACCGGTCATGCTGCAGGGCATTCGTCCCGGCGAAACGCGCTCCGGCGAAGCCGCGCCGAATGCGGCGTTCGCCAATCTGCCCGTGACCGTACCTGGGGGCAGTCAGGTCGTCATTCGCGCCACCGGCAAGGTGACGTTCGACGTCATCAAGAAGGGTGGCATCGAAGACGCCGTCGCCGATGGCCGCACGCAACTTCCCCCCGGCACCGAAGAGCGCCGCCTGACGATTACGGGCGACGGCTCCGCATCGGTGCATGGCGTGCTGGGCCAGGATCTCACCTGGAATTTCGTCGCCGTGCCCGATCGCGCGCCGACCATCGAATTGATCAAGGATCCCGAGCGTCAGGCGCGCGGCGCCGTGCGCTTCGACTACAAGATGGAAGACGATTACGGAGTCGTCGAAGCCAAAGCCAAGTTCGACATCAAGGAGCAGGCGCCGCCCGACAAGCCGCGGCGTCCGTTGTTCACCGCGCCCGATTTCGCCCTCACTCTGCCGCAGGCGCGTACGCGCAATGGCGCGGCGCAGACGACGCGCGATCTCACCGAACACGCCTGGGCCGGCGCCGAAGTTGTCCTGACCCTGTTCGCGAAGGACGAGGCCGGCAATGAAGGCCGTAGCGAGCCGCGCGACTTCACGCTGCCGCAACGCATTTTCGTCAAGCCGCTGGCGCGGGCGCTGATCGAGCAGCGCCGCATGCTGGCGCTCGACGGCGACGCCAGGCCGCTGGTGATGGCCGCGCTGGACGCGCTGACCATTGCGCCCGAGCGCTTCACGCCGGAGACTGGAATCTTCCTCGGCCTGCGCTCGATCTATTACAACCTCAACCTCGCCAAGACCGACGATCAGCTGCGCGATGTCGTCGCCCGCATGTGGGAGATGGCGCTGCAGATCGAGGACGGCAATGTCAGTCAGGCCGAGCAGGCCCTGCGGCAGGCGCAGGATGCTTTGCGTCAGGCGCTCGAGCGCGGCGCCTCCGACGAAGAATTGAAAAAGCTGATGCAGGATCTACGCGCGGCGATGGACAAGTTCTTGCAGGCGCTGGCCGAGGAGATGCGGAAAAATCCGCAGCAGCTCGCGCGGCCGCTCGACAAGAACACGCGCATGCTGAGCCCGCAGGACCTCAAGTCCATGATGGACCGCATGGAGCAAATGGCGCGCTCCGGCAACAAGGACGCCGCGCGGCAGTTGCTCGACCAGATGCAGCAGATGATGGAAAATCTGCAGATGGCGCGGCCCGGCGCGCAGGGTGACGACGGCGACGACGACATGATGTCGGCGCTCGACGAACTCGGCGACATGATCCGCAAGCAGCAGCAGTTGCGCGACAAGACCTTCAAGGAAGGCCAAGATCAGCGCCGCGACCGCCAGCGTGGACAGCGTCAACAAGGGCAACAGGGTCAGCAGCAGCTTGGCGATCTGAAGCAGGATCAGCAGGCTTTGCGCGACCGGCTCAACAAGCTGATGGAGCAGCTGCGCCAGCGCGGCATGGGTCAGAAAGGCCAGCAAGGCGAAAAGGGCGAAAAAGGCCAAGGTCAAAAAGGGGATGGCGAGCAGGGCGACGGCCAGGGCGACATGGATCAGCTCGGCAGCGCCGGCGACTCCATGGGGCAGGCCGAAGGCGAACTCGGCGATGGCGACGCCGAGGGTGCGGTCGGCAGTCAGGGCAAGGCGCTCGAAGCGATGCGCAAGGGCGCGCAAGGTATGGCGCAACAGATGCAGCAGGGGCAGGGTCCCGGTCAGGGCCCGGGTCCCGGCCAGCCGGGGCGTAACGGCCGTCAGCGCGCCGAGAACGGCACCGATCCGCTGGGGCGTCCGATTCGTGGCCGCGATTACGGCGACGACACGACGGTGAAAGTGCCGGGCGAGATCGACGCGCAACGCGCGCGGCGCGTTCTCGAAGAATTGCGCAAGCGCTTCGGCGAAAGCCTGCGGCCCCAGCTCGAACTTGATTACATCGAGCGGCTGCTCAAAGACTTCTAGTTTTTGGACTTCTGATTTCGTTCAGGCGTGAACGAGAAGCGCGCCGCGTATGGCGCCCTTGAGCTGTTCGAGCGAGAACGGCTTGGCAATGACATCGCGCACCAGCGCATCCAGACCGTAGGTACGCTCACGCTGATCGGCATAGCCGGTCATCAGCACAATCGTGATGGTCGGATAATCGCGGCCGGTGGCCAGCGAGAGCGCGATGCCGTCCATGATCGGCATTTTCACGTCGCTCAGCAGCATGTCGAAGGCGCCATTGTGGTTGCGAAGCTGGTCGAGCGCGGCGGCGCCATCGGCGGCTTCTGTGACGTCATGGCTGTCGTCGGTGAGGGCGCGGGCGACGAGGTCGCGGAGGTCGGCGTTGTCTTCGGCGATCAGAATTCGGGCCATGGGCAATCCCGTCGCGTTTGTGAGCCGGTCTATTTCGAACTCGCGCCGGCGTCCTGTGCATTGAAGAAGCGAACGATGACATCGACGGCGTCGGCGGGCGGCGACACCAGCCGGCTCGAGAACGGCAGCTTTTCGTCCGGACCCAGCACGCTGCGGCCAGGCAGCGCCGTCCAGGTGTAGATTTCCTGACCCGTGGCGTTGCGCGCCGCGAAGC
>CAIYTE010000050.1 GCA_903929045.1 uncultured Hyphomicrobiales bacterium | reverse complement strand
ACACGTCGAAGGGACACGTCATGAACGACAATCACGCGACCGGTAAGAAATCCGTGTTCGAGAAGGTGGGCGAGAGCATCAAGCGCGGCGAGGAAGCCGCCGCCGATGTCGCGCGTGACGCGCTCAACGGCGCCGCCGATCTGCACACCGACGCCGACTACAAGACGCCGAAACAGCAGACCTGGGCCAAGGAAGTCGAAGGCGAGAAGTAGCGTTTCGCCAAGCGTGCGGAATGAGGGCGGAGCCGACATGAAAAAACCCCGGGCGATGAACCCGGGGTTTTTGTTGTTGGCGACCGTCATCCTGAGGTGCTCGCCGAAGGCGAGCCTCGAAGGATGGCAGCCCACGCTCGTGCCCGTCGCCCTTCGAGGCGCGCTAACGCGCGCACCTCAGGGTGACGGATCACACGCCCGCGTTTTAGCTTAATACTTCCCCGCGACGATCTTCTGCTTCTGCTCGCCGAGCTTCTCGATGCCGAGCGTGACGACGTCGCCGGCCTTGAGGAATTGTGGCGTCGGCTTCATGCCCAGGCCGACACCCGGCGGCGTGCCGGTGATGATGATGTCGCCCGGCTCCATCACCATGAATTGCGAGCAGTACCAGACCAGGTGTTCGCAGCCGAAGATCATGGTCTTGGTGTTGCCGCGCTGGCGCTTCTCGCCGTTGACGTCGAGCCACATGTCGAGGTTCTGCGGATCCTTGACCTCGTCCTTGGTGACGAACCACGGGCCGATCGGCCCGAAGGTCTCGGAGCCCTTGCCCTTGCCCCACTGGCCGCCGGAGCGCTCGATCTGGAAGTTGCGCTCGGAGACGTCGTTGGACAGGAAATAGCCGGCGATGGCGGCCTTGGTGTTTTCCTTGGTCAGGTAGCGCGCGCGCTTGCCGATGACGATGCCGATTTCGACTTCCCAGTCGAGCTTGGTGGAGTCCTTCGGGATGATGGTGTCGTCGTTGGGCCCGACGATGCAGCTCCGCGGCTTGTTGAAGCTGATCGGCTCCTTCGGCACCGGCATGCCGGCTTCCGCGGCGTGGTCCGAGTAGTTCAGGCCGATGGCGATGAAGTTGCCGACATTGCCGACGCAGGGGCCGAGGCGCGGCTTGCCGGCGACCGGCTTCATGCGCTTGAGGTTGGCTTTCTTGATCTTGGCGAGGCCGCCGGAGGCGAGCATGGCGCCGTCGATGTCCTTCACTATGCGCGACAGGTCGCGAATCTTGCCATCGTCGCCGATGATGCCGGGCTTCTCGCGGCCGGGCGCGCCATAACGGACGAGCTTCATTGGGTTTTCCTTGGGTCGTTTAACTTGAAAAGGCGGGATCACTGTAAGGCGAGCGGGAATATGCGACGGCGAGGGGGCGCGGGGCAAGGGAGGGAGCCCCGGACGGCGACGAGCCCGGCGCCGCGCCCTCGCCGCCGCGGCGGAATTGCGGGGTTCCAATTTGATCTATCGCAAGGCGAGGACTCTAATCCGTGTCAGCCTTCGCGCGCTGCGAGCAGAATGCTGGGAGGCTCTTCTGCGACTTGCCCTTGCCGACTGTCAGGCGCGCGCGCGTCAGAAATTGCGGCTGGCTGAACGCGAACCGCGTCACCGCCGCAAGCATCTGTCGGCGGCGCAGGCGTGGCTCAAGCTCGCCGCCACCTTCGACGGGCTCGACGGCGAATCGAAAGTTTTTTCGAGCGACGAATTGCCGGCGGATCACACCGAGGCGTCGCCGCACGGTTCGTCCGGCGAGGATGGAGCGTCCGGCAATTCCTCGCCGTCGCCGTGAACGATTAACGCGGCATTCAACATATATTTTCGTACATTTGTAAGCTGAGTTCCCTATGACTGCATCCGCGCGGCAGAAGTCGCGCGTTTCCTCAGCGTCCAGAAGGATATCCCCACTTGTGCCCGCAGCGGGCGACGGGAGATATCGTTATGCGTGCCTTGCTACGCCGTTTTGCCGCCGATCAATCGGGGGCGACGGCCATCGAATACGGGTTGATCGCGTCGGGCATTGCGCTCGCCATCATCACCGTCGTCAACGGTCTCGGCACCGGGCTGAACACGAAATTCAAAAGCATTTCGACGCAACTCAAGTATTTGCGTTGGAGAGTTGCCGGGATTTCGTCTGAGCCCCGGCACGTGATGGAGAAGGCCCCGGACCACACGCCGGGGTCTTTTTCGTTTTTATTTTGGTTTGTGCGCGGCAAACAGGCCGGTGGCATTGAGCCCCGCAGCCGTCATGACCACCCCGACAATCATCACAAGGCCCGCGGACATATACGGCAGCCGTTGCGCCACGCGGTCGAAGCCGGGCCATGCCTTGGTCAGCTTGCCCGAACTCCAGACAACGGCGAGGCCGATTGCCACCAATGTCGCGCCGACGCCGACACTGAACGCCGCCACCATGGCGACGCCGAGCGTGAACGCCTTGAGCTGAACGCAGACGAGCAGCACCGCGATGGCTGACGGGCAGGGCATCAGCCCGCCGGTGAATCCGAACCAGACGATCTGGCCGGTGGTGACGGCGCCGTCGATCTTCGGCGGCGCGTGACTGTGGCCGTGGTGGTGGTCATGCTCGTGATGGTGATGACCATGTGAATGATCGTGACCGTGATCGGGCGCATGGGAGTGAAACCGGCGCCGCAGCGCCCACAGCATGCGCGCCGCCAGCAGGATGATGAGGGCGCCCGACAGCGCCGTCAGCCACGGCTCGGCCTGATTGACGATGTAGCGCTCGCCGAGCGCCAGCGCGGCAATCGCCAGGCCCCAGACCACAATGGTGTGGCCGACCGCCGCCGAGACGCCGAGCGTCACGGCCTGCGAAGCAGTGCCGCGAATGGCGACGAGATACGCCGCCATCAGCGATTTGGCGTGGCCGGGTTCGAGCGCGTGGAGCGCACCGACCAGCACCGCGAAGGGAAGATAAAGCCAGGCATGCGCCGTGCTGCCCTGAATGATCGCGCTCAGGTCGGGCATCGGCGTGTTCCCTCGTTACGGGCGCTTATCGCCCGCAGGCGGACCGTCTTTACCGGATTCAGGCGTGTTCGCAGCGGCGTTGTCGTTAGAAGCCGCTTCGCCTTCCGCGATGCCGCAAGACGGCATCGGCGTGCCGGGCATCAGCATCTGCCACAGGCGTCTGGTGTCGGCGTCGGGATTGCAGGGGCGGTTCGCCATCCACGAGATATAAGCAGACACAGGCGCGGCGCCAGAGGGCAGACGATGCCGGTCAGACGACATGCGCCGGTGCGAGCGGGCAGGCGCCGGCATCGGCGAGTTCGATCTGAAAGGTCGGATGCCTGATTTTGAAGCGGTGATCCAGATCATGCGACACGCGCGCGATGAAGGCATCGCCGGGATGGCCTTGCGGCATGACCAGATGACAGGTGAGGGCGTTCTCTGTCGTGCTCATCGCCCAGATGTGCAGATCGTGAATGCTGGCGACGCCGGGCTGGCTCTGAAGATAGTCGCAGACATGCGACGGCTCGATGGCCGAGGGCACCGCATTCATCGAAAGCTGCGCGGATTCGCGCAACAGCGCCCACGATCCCCACACGATGACGACGGACACTAGCAAACTCACCAGCGGATCGATCCAGTTCCAGCCGAGCCAGAAAATCAAGGCGCCGGCGACGACCACGGCGGCACTGACAGCGGCGTCGGCGACCAGATGCAGAAAGGCGCCGCGGACGTTGAGATCGTCTTTGCGGCCGGCCATCAGAAGCCAGGCCGACACGCCGTTGACGGCGATGCCGATCGCGGCAACGAGCATGACGGTCAGCCCGCCGACGTCGCCGGGATCGGAAAGACACCGGATCGCTTCCCAGGCAATGGCGCCGGTGGCGACCAGCATCATCATGGCATTGACGAGCGCCGACAAAATCGATGCCGAGCGGAAGCCGTAGGTGAAACGTTCGGTCGGTGCGCGGCGCGCCAGGACATGCGCGCCCCAGGCAAGCAGCAGAGACAAGGCATCGCCGAAATTGTGACCGGCGTCCGCCAGCAGCGCGATGGAGTTGGCGGACAGGCCGTAGATCACCTGCGCCGCGACCAGCACAAAGTTCAGCAGTGTCGCGATGGCAAAGGCGCGGCCGAAATTGGTGGGGGCGTGGGAATGAAGATGCGGGCCGCCATGCCCGTGATCGTCGTCATGATGATGACCGTGTCCCATCGGAAACATATGGGCCCGGGCAGGGCTGTTACACAATCACGCCGATGTAAAAAGCACGCACGCGCCGGTGCGGCCGCCAGTTCCCGTCCGCAATAACGAGTCCGCGCTACTTGTCGGACTTCATCTTGTAAAGCTGATAGCCGGTTTCGGCGATCGACTTCTCGATGACATCGCGTGGCAGCTTGTTCGGCGGTGTGCCGTCCGGCTTGATGACGCCGACCGCATGCCACGGCCGGAACTGCTTCGGCAGTTTCTGGCCGCCCTGGTCGTCGGAAAACGCGCGCAATTCGCGGTTGGCTTCCGACTTGAAGATAAAGATGTTCATAGGATCTTTCAGGGCAAAGCCGTTCACGGGAACCGCGAGACGAGGCCTGCGCGCGTGATCCCGGCTATAGGCTCATTACAACCGCACCACAAGGTAGGGGCCGCGATTAAAAGGTTGCGGTCAACGGCAAATATCCTCGGTTTGCCGCATGAATTACGCGGTTTCATCCACAGCGGGCCTATCGCTGCCGCGTCAAAAGTGCGCATGTCACCCGGCGATGACGGCGCGCGCTTGATGTCATCGCGCCTTGACCTCACGCATTTCGAGACGGCATGACCATTCCTTTCAGCCAGCACTTCGACGCTTGTCTTCCCGCGGTTGCCAATCCGGTTCGCATCACGTCGTTCTACGATGCGCAGGTCTTTGCCCGCCGCTGGGTGATCCGCGACAAGGATCCGGCCTTGAAGGTGCTGCTGCGCAAGCTCGAGAAAGCCAACAGCGCCGTCTTGATCGAAGAGGCGACCGCGACCTTCAAGCGGGAATTGTCGTCGCGCGCTTTGTTGCCGGGCGGCAAGCCGTCATTGCCGGGCGACACGCCGTAACGCGCACGATGCGCGCGTCAGCGCGAACGCGTGCCGCGCCTGTTCACGGCGATCAGCACGGCAATGTATAGCGCCAGTCCAGCGGCGAACAGCGCCATCCATACCTGGCCGTGCAGACCGAAAAATTGCCAGTCGCTGACCAGCCACTCCATGACCGCTCTTTTTGCTGATGCCTGCGGCAGTGTAAGCGGGCGGCTCCGCGCCGTTTCGTAAATTGCGAATAAAATGCGCACATGCGCGCGGTCTTCGCGCGCTCCGGATGGTTAGCGATTGCTAACGGCAACCCGCGTGTTTCGACGATCTGTTTCACGGTCGGATAAACCGGAAGAGGTATCTTCGTGTCATCGGGCATTCGTCCAACCGCCGCAGCGCACCGCGTTGCCGCCGATGGAGGGAAGAGATGAACGGGATCAAGGATCAATTCGCTGGCCGTGCGGACGCCGCCGAGCCGGTCGAACGGCGCCAGATCTCGCGCCGCCGTACGCTCAAGGCGGGCAGCATCCGTTTCAATCGCGCCAGCGCCGTCGATTGCCGCGTTCGCAATCTGTCGCCGGCCGGCGCCATGCTCGAAGTGGCGGGGCAGCTCGGTATTCCCGAGGAGTTCGTGCTGGTCATTGCGGCCGACCACTTCCGCCAGAACTGCCGGGTGATCTGGCGCACCACAACCCGTCTCGGGGTGGCTTTTGCCTGATGACCCGCGTCAGCCTGCCGCACCCTCGCGCCTAAGCCGTTGAAAGAGGCCGCGTTTGGTGCTGCTGCCCGAATATAAAGCGGCCCTATCCGGCCGGTGGCAGCTCCGCCACACCCCTCGGAAATGCGCATAAACCACAGTTAGTGCTCGCATTTCCGGCACTCCGCGATTGAAGCCTGCCCAGAGACTCGTCACGATACCCGTCAAGCTAGCGCCTGACTGCATAAAGGCGCGGCACTTTGGGGGTCGAACATGTCATTCCGCAATTTGAAATCCGTTCTGTTGGCCTGTGGCGGCGCCGCCGTTCTTCTGGCCGCCTCGACCGCGGCGAATGCCGGCGGTTTTGCCCTGCGCGAATAGAGCGCGGCCGGTCAGGGCGCATCGTTCGCCGGCATGGCCGCGGGCGGTCCGCTGTCGTCGATGTTCTGGAATCCGGCGACGATGACGCAGTACGACGGCAAGGCCTTCGAAGCCAACGTCACCGGCATCTTCCCGAAAGCCAACCAGAGCTACAGCACGAGCTCGCTGGTCAACAACATCTCGCCGCTCGTGTTCGGCAACGGCGTCAGCAATTCGGGCGAACCCGCCGCGGTGCCGTCGAGCTTTTCGAGCTACCAGATCAACGACAGACTATGGCTCGGCATGGCGATCACGGCGCCGTTCGGATTGTCGGTCGCCTTCCCGGGCAACTGGGCCGGTTCGATGTACGGCGAGGGCGCCAGCGTGAAGTCGCTGAACTTCTCGCCGTCGGTCGCCTATAAGATCAATGAGCAGCTGAGCGTCGCCGTCGGCTTCCAGGCGCAGTGGATGTCGGTGAACCACTCGCAGTTCGTTCCGGTCAACATTCCGGGCGCCAACATGGTCAACATCGGCGGCGATGGCTGGGGCTACGGCTTCACCGCTGGCGTGACCTATACGCCGATGCCGGGGACCCAACTCGGTATCGGTTACCGCTCGGCCATCAACCAGAAGATCAGCGGCTCTATCGTCGCCACGACGCCGCTTGCCGCGGCCGCCGCCGGTATCACGCCCGGCTCCGTCGGCACGACGCTCAACCTGCCGGATCAGCTCAGCGTTGGCCTGCGCCAGCGCATCGCCGATCGCTGGACGTTGCTCGCCGGTTTCGAATTCGCCAACTGGGCGCGGATCGGCACGGCGAACGTGACCGGTTCGTCGACCGTCAACCTGCCGTTCCAGTACAGCAACGGCTACTTCTACTCGCTCGGTTTCGAATACCAGGCGCTGTCGAACCTGACGCTGCGCACCGGTATCGCTTACGAAAAGAGCCCGATCACCGATCTCGTGCGCACGCCGGGCCTGCCCGACAATGACCGCATGTGGTACTCGGTCGGCGCGACCTACAAGGCGCCGTTCAAGGGCCTGTCCTTCGACGTCGGCTACTCCTACATCGACGTGAAGAACACGCCGGTCAATCTCGGCCCCGGCACGGGCAATCCGTGGACCAGCACGACCGCCGCGGTTGCGACTTATGTCGGCTCGGTGCAGTCGAACATCCAGATCGTGTCGCTGGCGGCGCGCTACCAGTGGGATGCGGTCAAGTAATCGCGCTTCAACCCGCGCAAACGAAAAGGCCGGCAGCGATGCCGGCCTTTTTGATTCTGCGCTGCGCGTGAACGTCAGAACGCGCCGGGAAACTTGCCGCCGTCGATCAACAGGTTCTGGCCGACGATGAAGCCGGCCTGCGACGAGCACAGGAAAGCACAAGCCGCGCCGAATTCGGCCGGATCGCCGAAGCGCCGCGCCGGAATGCCGGCGATATGGTCGGCGGCGACCTGCGCGATGCTCTTGCCCTTGGTCTCGGCGGTCTTGCTCAGATTGCTGCGCAGCCGGTCGGTGTCGAACTGGCCGGGCAGCAGATTGTTGATGGTGACATTCTTGTCGGCGATGGTGCGCGAGATGCCGGCGAGAAACGCCGTCAGGCCCGCGCGCGCGCCGGACGACAGATCGAGACCGGCGATCGGCGCCTTCACCGCGCCCGAGGTGATGTTGACGATGCGGCCGAAGCGGCGCGACAGCATCGGCTCGATGGCGCGCTGGATCAGTTCGATCGCGACCACCATATTGGCGGTGACGCCCTCCAGCATTTTTGCCCGGTCGAGTTCGCGGAAGTCGCGCATCGGCGGACCGGCGTTGTTGTTGACCAGAATGTCCGGCTGCGGGCAGGCGGCGAACAGCGCCTTCTGACCTTCCGGCGTGGATACGTCGGCGACGACGGGAATGATTTTCGCGCCGGTTAGGCTGGCGATTTCGCCGGCGGTGGTGTTGAGCGCCTTGGCGTCGCGGCCGTTGATGACGACTTCGCATCCGGCTTCGGCCAACGCGCGGGCGCAGGCTTTGCCGAGGCCGCGGCTCGACGCACAGACGATGGCCTTACGGCCGGCAATTCCCAAATCCATTGTTGCTTCCCTGGAGGTGTCCCGATGACGTGACGTTTTTATGAAGCGGCAGTGTTAGTGGCAGCAGCGCAGGCGTCAACCCTGTCATTCCGGGGCGGCGCGTGAGCGCCGAACCCGGAATCCAGCCAGAGCCGCTTGCCCTCTGGATTCCGGGTTCACTCGCCATGGCGCAACAGCGCTACGGCTCGTGCCCCGGAATGACAGGGCCGCTGTCGCTCAACTGTAGCAATCGCTTGGTACCCCGGATGCGTCAAAACATCACGATTCGAGGTTCCGAATGTCCCGCTCCGCGCCGCGCGATCCCGAAAGCCGGGTGATGGAAAATGCCTATGCGCACTGGGCGCCGATCTACGACGCGCTGTGCGGACCGATCTTCCTCAACGGCCGCCGTGCGGCGGCGCAGGCCGCGCGCGACTGCGGCGGCCAAATTCTCGAGATCGGCGTCGGCACCGGATTGTCGTTCGACGACTACGACACATCGACCGAAATCACCGGCATCGACATTTCCGAGCCGATGATCGCGCGGGCGCGTATCCGCGCCGCCAGCGGCCGCTATCCTTTCGTCAAAGGCCTCGCCGTGATGGACGCGCACAATCTGCGCTTCGAGGATGCAAGCTTCGACTGCGTCGTCGGTCAGTTCGTCATCACCTTGGTGCAGGATCCGGAGCGTGTGCTGTCGGAATGCGCGCGCGTGGTGAAGCCGGGCGGGCAGATCATTCTCGTCAATCATCTCTATTCCGAGCGCGGTCTTGCCGCCGCGGTGGAGCGCTTGCTCGCCAAGAAGGCGCACAGCGTCGGTCTGCGGCCCGAGTTTCCGTTCCAGCGGCTCGCCGACTGGGCCACCGGCCACGGCGGCGCCGAGTTGATCGAGCGGCGCAAGGTGAAGCCGTTCGGCGTCTATACGCTGGTGCGCTTCAAGCGCGTCGCGCAGCAGAGCGCTGCGGCGTGAGTGTTATCCGTCATCCTGAGGTGGCCGCGGAGCGGCCCTCGAAGGGAGACGGCCCGTTTGGTGGCCGTTCATCCTTCGAGGCTCGCAAGGGCTCGCACCTCAGGATGACGGAGCTGGATTGTCACAAAACTGAAATCGAAACGCACTAAAGACATCGCACATGGAAATGCAATTTCTTAGGAGCGCATCGTGACGGAGCACGTCCCGAAGCGCTTTCGCGCGCTTTTCATCTCCGACGTTCATCTCGGCACGCGCGGCTGTCAGGCCGACAAGCTCCTCGACTTCCTGCGCTACCACGAAGCCGACACGCTGTATCTCGTCGGCGACATTGTCGACGGCTGGGCGCTGCGTTCGTCGTGGTACTGGCCGCAGCCGCATAACGACGTGGTGCAGAAGCTGCTGCGTCAGGCGCGCAAGGGCGCGCGGCTGATCTACATCCCCGGCAACCACGACGAATTCCTGCGCGGCTATTACGGCACGCATTTCGGCGGCATCGAGGTCGTGGAAAATGACGTGCACGTCGCCGCCGACGGCAAACGCTATCTCGTCGTGCACGGCGATATGTTCGATCTCGTCGTGACGCAGGCGCGCTGGCTCGCGTTGCTCGGCGACAAGGCTTACGACTTCGCGCTCACCGCCAACCGCGTCTTCAACGGATTGCGCCGCGTGTTCGGCGCGCCGTACTGGTCTTTGTCCAAGTGGGCGAAGATGAAGGTGAAGAACGCCGTCAATTATATCGGCGCCTTCGAAAAGGCGTTGGCGACCGAAGCCAAGCGCCACGAAGCCGACGGCGTCATCTGCGGTCACATCCACACCGCGGCGCTGCATGACGACTTCGGCCTGCGCTACATCAACTGCGGCGACTGGGTCGAAAGCTGCACGGCGGTGGCCGAGCACGAAGACGGCCGTTTCGAGGTCATCACCTGGACCAAGACCGGCGACGAGCAGGGGCTTTCCGTGCCGCAACTCACCATGGCGTCGCAAGCGGCGTGAGTGTCCACAGACCTCATCCTGAGGAGCGCTCCGCAGGAGCGCGTCTCGAAGGATGGGGGCCTTCATGGTTCGAGACGCGCCAAACGGCGCTCTTCACCATGAGGATCAGGGAGACAGCATGAAAATCCTCGTCGCGACCGACGCCTGGCACCCGCAGGTCAACGGTGTCGTGCGCACGCTCGGGCAGGTCGCGCAGGAAGCCAGCGCGCTCGGCACCGATATCGAGTTTCTCAGCCCGCTCGGGTTTCGCACGCTGCCGATGCCGGGCTATCCGGAAATCAGGCTGGCGCTGACCGGCCCGGGCGACATCGAACGCCGGCTCGACCGCGCCCGCGCCGACTGTGTTCATATCGCCACTGAGGGGCCGATCGGGATGGCGGTGCGCCGCATCTGCATCAAGCGCGGCATGCCGTTCACGACGAGCTTCCACACCCGCTTTCCCGATTATCTCGCCGAACGCCTGCCGCTGCCGCAGCGCTGGACGTCCGACATCGCGTGGCGCTGGCTGCGGCGCTTTCATGCGCCGAGCGCCGCGGTGCTGGCGGCAACGCCGACCTTGAAGCAGGAACTGATCGATCGCGGTTTCAAGAACGTGAAGCTGTGGTCGCGCGGCGTCGATGCGGCTTTGTTCAATCCGCGCAAACGCCGTGGTCTCGACCTGCCGCGGCCGATTTTTCTCGCCGTCGGCCGCGTTGCGGTGGAAAAGAACCTCGAGGAATTCCTCAAGCTCGATCTGCCCGGCACCAAGCTCGTCGTCGGCGACGGTCCGGCGCGCGCGCAACTGGCCAAGGCCTATCCCGACGCCGTGTTCGCCGGTTCGAAGCAGGGTGAGGAACTGGCGGAGTATTATGCCTCCGCCGATGTGTTCGTGTTCCCGAGCCTGACCGACACGTTCGGCCTGGTGCTGCTGGAAGCACTGGCGAGCGGCGTGCCGGTGGCGACATTCCCGGCGGCGGCGCCACGCGACGTGATCGGCGATGCGCCGGTCGGCCGGATCGACGCCGATCTGCGCCGCGCCTGCCTTGAAGCGCTGGAACTCGACCGCGGCGATTGCCGCGCCTTTGCCGAAAAGCTGACCTGGCAGGCCTGCGCGCAGACGTTTCTCGATCACGTCACCGAAGGCGCCCGCACTTGGCGCGAGAAGCGGACGCGCAAGGAGCGGCTGAAGACGTTGTTCAGCAATGCGCGGCACCGGCGCGCGGCGGTGAGGTAGAAGTTCCGTCATCCTGAGGTGCGAGCCGCTCTTGCGGCGAGCCTCGAAGGATGGACGGCCGTCGCCCTTCGAGGCTCGCTGCGCTCGCACCTCAGGGTGACGGTCTGAGGCCGCCTTCGCGGGTGATGACAGGCAGCGAGGCGGGGCGTAGCCTTCCCCCATGGGCATCCTCGACACCACGATTCTGCCGACCGCCGCCGACATCGAGGCCGCCGCGCAACGGCTTAGAGGCGTTGCGGTACGCACGCCGCTGATCAACGCGGCGGTGCTGGACGACCGGCTCGGCGCCACCGTGTTTCTCAAGGCCGAGACCTTGCAGCGCACCGGCTCGTTCAAGTTCCGCGGCGCCTACAACAAGATTTCCTCGATCTCCGCCGACAAGCGCGCCGCCGGCGTCGTCGCTTATTCGTCCGGCAATCATGCGCAGGGCGTGGCCGCGGCGGCGAAATTGCTGGGCATGCGCGCCACCATCGTGATGCCGTCCGACGCGCCGCGTGCCAAATGGCTGCGCACGCAGGCGCTCGGCGCCGAGGTGATCGGTTACGACCGCGCCACCGAAGACCGCGCCGCCATCGCCATGAAGCTGGTCACCGAGCGCGGCGCGACCTTGGTGCCGCCCTACGACGATCCGATGATCATCGCCGGTCAGGGCACCATCGGTCTGGAAATCGTCGAGCAACTGGCCGAGCGCGGGCTGAAGCCCGAGGTCGTCGTGGTCGGCGCGTCGGGCGGCGGTTTGGCGGCCGGCATTTCGCTCGGTGTCAAATCGCGTGTCGCGTCGGCGAAGTTCTACACCGCGGAGCCCGATGGTTTCGACGATACCGCGCGTTCTTTCGTGTCCGGCAAGCGCGAAGCCAATGCGCGCATGAGCGGCACCATCTGCGATGCGCTGATGACGGCGACGCCGGGCGAACTGACGTTCCCCATTACATCCAAACTGATCGGGCAGGGCATCAGCGCCACCGACGCCGAAGTCGGCCATGCCGTGCGCTACGCTTTCGAGGAATTGAAGCTGGTGGTCGAACCTGGCGGCGCGATTGGCTTGGCGGCGATGCTGGCCGGCAAGGTCGACATCAAGGGCAAGGTCGTCGTCGGCGTTTTGTCCGGCGGCAATGTCGATACGGAATTGTTCGCGAAGCTGATCGCGCAATAGCTGTCATCCCCGCGAGGGCGGGGATCCAAAGCCAAGAAAAAAGTGCTGGATGCCCGCCTGCGCGGGGATGACACGTTGGGGCCTCACGTAAACAGCGCGATCCGTTCGGCTTCGCTCAGCGCCATGATCGGAGCGAGGGGATCGGCGCGCGGCACGACGGCTCGGAGCGAGGTGGTGCCCGCAGGCGGCGCAACAGCTGTGTCGGCCGCTTCGCTTGTTTCGGCCTTCATCTCGACTTTGGCTTCAATAGTCACGCCGCGTGCGGGCGCCATGAAGGTGACTTCCGGCATGAATGCGGCGGCCGTCACCGGCTTAGTGTGAATGATCTGCGCTTCGCCGGCAAAGTCCGGCAGCCATTTTTCCGTCGGCATCGGCGCAGGTTCAGGCGCGGCGGCGACAACAGGTTCGGACGCGGTCACCGGCTCGGGTTCGATGACGGCCACGGTCGCTTCAGGCGCGGCTTCGGCGACCGAGTCCCAGATTTCATAGGGCTCGGCGGCGGTGTCGGCTTTCGGCCGCGGCTGATTGAGGATTTCGAGCTGCGCCCATTCGTGCGGCGCCAATTCCGGCGCAGCGGGCTCAGGCTCTGGCGCTTCGGCCGCTTCCGCTTTCGGCGGTTCTTGGGCCGTCAATTCCTGCGGCGGAAGCTCCATCGGCAGCGGCGTGATGACGACGCGCGTCGGCTCCTGCACCAAAGCGATCACCGGGCCTTGCAGGCTGGTGATGGCCGGGATCGGCAATTCCGGTTCGTCCGGCACCGGCACCACCGTGAGTGCGAGCGGGGCCTGCGCCGGCATCGGTTCCTCAGCGAGCGGCGGCAGGTCCTTGTTCTCGACCATGGCGTCGATGCGCCGCTCCATCAGGTCGAGCAGATCGACAAGCCGCGCGGCTTTGGTCAGCGCCGTGGCGGAATTGATGTCGGGCCGGGCCAGCCGGATGGCGATGAGCAGCACGCGCAGCTCGTCGCGCAGCCGGTCGCGCGCCTTGCCCTCGGACTGCATCATGCCCTCGATGCGGTCGAGCGAGTCGAGCAGCATCTCGGTATCGGCATTGCGATTGCGGCGGCCATATTCGGCGAGGAAGTCGCGGCCGCGCTGCGTCGACTCGAGGGCCGCGCAGAACGTGCGGTAGTCCTCTTCGCGCAGTCCCGTCGGAACGGGCGCGGATGGGTCGGTGGCCAGCGAGCGGGTCGCCATCAGTGCATTCCTCAGGTGGCCAGTTTATCAATCAGACGGCTTGATTCGGCTAGTTCTCCGCTGGGTCGCGGCCCGTTCTCCGGTACCTCAAGAAAGCGACATGCGCCCCCGTTCCGGCATCACTATCGGCTTTGCGCCCCGGGTTGCGGCGCTGTACGGGGCGTTTTTCGTCGTCGCCGGCATCAGCCAGCCGTTCCTGCCGGTCTGGCTGACGGCCAAGGGGCTCGATCCCGCCGCCATCGGCCTTGTCCTGGCGGCGCCCATGCTGCTGCGGGTCATCACCATTCCGCTGGCGACGCGTTCGGCCGACCGCCACGACGCGCTGCGGCTCGGCATCATCATCACCGCCGTCATCGCCTTTGCCGGCTACGGCCTGGTGGGGTTCGCCGAGGGCCTGGTGATGATCATGCTGGCCTATTCCGTCTCGGCGGTCGGCTCGACGCCGCTGATGCCGCTGGCGGAAACCTACGCCTACAAAGGCCTTGCGCAGCGCGGCCGCGCCTACGGCCCGGTGCGGCTGTGGGGCTCGGCGGCCTTCATTGCCGGCAATCTCATCGCCGGTGTCGCGGCCGATCTCATCGCGCCCGGCCACATCATCTGGATGATCGTCGTCGCCAGCACCATCACCGTGCTTGTGTCGTTCGCGCTGACGCCGGTGTCGATCGCCAAGCACGCCGACGATCCGCTGTTGCCGGTGCGGCGCAATTTATTGCGCGATCCGGCGTTCATTGCGGTGGTGGCGGGCTCGAGCCTGATCCAGGCGAGCCACGCGATGTTCTACGGTTTCACCGCGATGCATTGGCGCGCGGCCGGCATGGACGGCACCGTTATCGCGGCGTTGTGGGCATTAGGTGTCGCGGCCGAGATCGTGCTTTTCGCGCTGTCGAGCCGGCTGCCGCTGTTGTTCACGCCGACGGTGCTGCTGATGGTGGGCGGCGCTGGCGCGGCGATACGCTGGATCGGCATGGCGTTCGATCCGCCGTTGCTGGTGCTGCCGTTGTTGATGGTGCTGCACGCGGCATCGTTCGGCGCAACGCATCTCGGCGCCATCGGTTTCGTCGGCCGTCACGCGCCGCCGGGACAAGCCGCGACGGCGCAAGGCTATCTCGCCATCGCCATGGGTCTCGTCATGGCAGTCGCCATGGCACTGTCGGGTGTGCTGATTGGCGTCTTCGGCAGCCTCGCCTTTGTGGCGATGGCGTTAGCGGCGATCGCTGGCGGCGCTTGCGCGTTCGTAGCGTATCGAGCCAGTGGTGATGCGCCGGTCTGACTTGTTGTTATTGACGCTGCGCGTCGGCTGCTCACAGCTCGCGACGTAATTGTTGAGCTCGCGGCCCTGCATGAAGATCATCTTGCGCGACAGGCCGCCATTGCGGCTGATCCAGCGGCGGATCTGATTGGGATAGATATTCCAGAGCGCTTGCGTGCCCATCGGGCTCGTCACCGGACGCCCGTCGTCGCCCGGCATCCAGGCGGCATGAAAGCCGAGGCGCGCGCGCGGCGTGGCGCAGATCTTCGATGGCGACACGATGCCGAGGATCAAGGTGCAGGCGGACAGGCAGTTGCCGTCGATAACGACGCGCTCGCCGGAGGAGCGCAACATGCCGAAGGCCTGAAGGTATTGGCCGATCTGGCCGCCGCGGTCTTCGGCGATCCGCATGGTGGCGGAAGCCGACGACACGGCCGCGATCAACAAAACGGCGCTGAGCAGAAGGCCCCGAAAACGCATTACCCCAACCCCATTCACGTGCGTACGCGGTTACCCGCGGAAACTTGGTTAATGGACGTTAACCAATCCTATCCCCATGAAGTGAATTTCGGGAAGATATGGTTAACGGAATTGAGGGGATGGACTGACGGAATTTGAATCGTGTGGCCGCGGTGCATCTTTGTCCCGCTTTGGAACAGGCAGCGGCGATGTCAGGCGGTCTGGGCTAGTGAAAGCGGCTGTGGGGCGGTGTCACGCCGGCGGCACGCAGGCAGGCATCGGCCATGTCCTCGAGCCGGCGGGCGCTGTCTTCGTTCCAGCTTTGCGCGGCGATGTCGCGGCATAGCCGGGCATGCGCCAGCAGCCGTTGCGCGACTTTGTCCGAACAGCAGGCCGGCGCGGCTTCGTCCGGCGAGGACGCCGGCACGGCGGACGTGTCAGAGAAGGCTGTCGGGCGGGCCATGACCGGTTTCTAGCCGGTGCGGCGGGCGGGGCGCCTTGCGCCAGATCAAATCACTGGATTTGAACGTATATTGAGGACGTTGCGGGCATAAAAAAATCCCGCCGGGTTGCCCCGGCGGGATCGTTTATTTGACGCCGCTATTCTTAGAAGCGGTAGTTCAGACCGGCGCGCACGACGTTGTTCTTGATGCGCACGTTCTCGGTGACGCCGAGAACAGTCGCCGACTGCGTGCCCGAGTCGATGTAGAGGTATTCGAGCTTGGCCGACCACGGACCGGCGAAGGCGTACTCGACGCCGGCGCCGACAGTGCCGCCCGACTTGGTGGTGTTCGACGAGGTGTTGAAGCCGTCAACGGTCAGATCCGAACCGATGTTGGTGTAGGCGTAACCACCGGTCACGTAGAGCAGGGTGCGGTCCCAAGCGTAGCCGACGCGGCCACGGACGGTGCCGAAGTAACGGACGCGGTCGCTGATCGAGACCGGAGAGCCGAGCACGAGGCCGGTCGCGGTGGCCTTCTGACCCGAACCCTGGAAGTCGGCTTCGACGCCGAGGACCAGGTTGTTCATCTGCCAGTTGTAGCCGATCTGACCGCCACCGATGACGCCATTGGTGTTGCCGAGAAGGCCGAGGTCGTCGCTGGTGCGCGACCAGCCGTAGCCGATGTTGGCGCCGACGTAGAAGCCGGTCCAGTTGAACATCTGAACGTAGGGGACAGCCTTGACCGGCATGCGAGCCGGCATGTCGGCGGCCGAAGCGGCGCCAGCGAAGGCAACCAGAGCGGCCGAAGCCAGCAGAATCTTGCGAAGCATTTCACGAACTCCTGAGGGTAAATCGATGCGTGGTTTTTAGGCTCCTGCAGCCGCGGGTCAATTAGCTTTTGACACACCAAGGCCGTTTAGGCGTGGAACTCCGAGGGTCTAGGACCGTGTGTGGTTTTAGGGCAACGAGTTCCACTATTTAGGCAAGGTTCCGTTAACCATACGGGTAGCTGTGGCTTAGCCCCACAACTCCCGAGTTGCGGGATAGACGAGGCTGTCCTCGTAGCGCAGCCCGTGGTCGCGATCTTTTGCCAGCAAAAGCGGGCCGTCGAGATCAACGAATCGCGCGCCTTGCGCCAGCAGCACCGCTGGCGCCATGCCGAGCGAGGTGCCGACCATGCAGCCTGCCATGATGGCAAAGCCCGCTTTGCGTGCTTCCTGCGCCATTATCAGGGCTTCGGTGAGGCCACCGGTCTTGTCGAGCTTGATGTTCACCGCGTCGTATTTGCCGGCGAGCCCGGCAAGTGACTCCCGGTCATGAACGCTCTCGTCGGCGCAGACGGGAATCGGGCGAATGATGCGCGCCAGCGCATCGTCCTTGCCTTCGGGCAAGGGCTGTTCGACCAGCACGACGCCGGCCTTGGCGCAGGCGGTGAGGTTGGCGGCGAGGTTTTGCGGCGTCCAGCCTTCATTAGCGTCGACAATGAGCGCGGCGTTGGGCGCGGCGCTGCGGACCGCGGCAATGCGTTCGGCGTCGCCGTCGCCGCCGAGTTTGACCTTCAAGAGCGCTCGCGCGGCAGCCTTGGCGGCGGCCTTGGCCATGGCCTCGGGCGCGCCGATGGAGATGGTGAAAGCCGTGGTGAGTGGCTGCGGGGCCGGGAGCCCGGCCAGTTCGTGGACCGGCTTGCCGGCTAGCTTGGCCTCCAGATCCCAGAGCGCGCAGTCCAGCGCATTGCGGGCGGCACCGGGCGGCATGACGTCCTGCAGGCCGTCACGGGTGAGCCCGGCCGCCAATTGCGGACGCAGGGCCACGATGGCCCGGGTCACGCTGTCCACGCTCTCGCCATAGCGGGCGTAGGGCACGCATTCGCCCCGGCCAGTGAAGCCGTTCGCGGACAAAGCCGCGACCACCACCACGGCCTCGGTCTTGGCACCACGGCTGATGGCAAAAGTTCCGGCAATCGGCCAGCGCTCTGTCATGACGCCGAGGGAGGAATTATGTGACAAATTCAAGCACCTGAGGTTGTTCGCAGAAGCGGTCCAAACCCTCGACAGGTTCGTAACCGTGGGTCAAGTATGGCGCACAAGATTCCCCAGTTCCGGGGCTGTTGCGCGGATGTGAGGCGGGTTCAGTGAGCGATACGCTGCTCGACGGCAAGGCGGAAGGCGGGCAGTTGGCGCTCGCCGCCAGCGGCGCCTGGATTGCCCTGAATGCCGGGCGGCTCGAACACGCCATTGACGGCGCCGCACGCGACAATGGCGGCGTCAAGCGCGTTCACATCGACATGACGAAAGTCACGCGGCTCGACACTTTCGGTGCCTGGCTGCTGGAACGGCTGGTGCGCAGCTTTTCGGCGCAAGGCGCCAAGACCGAAGTCGTCGGCCTGCCGGAAAAATACGACGCGCTGATGAAAGAGGTTCGCAACGTCAAGACCGACGGCCCTGCGGATCACAGTGATAATTCTCTGACGGCGGCGCTGGCCTCGGTGGGTCTGGCGATGTCGCAGGTCGGCGGCACGGTTCGTGCCATCGTCAACATCATCGGCGCCTTGGTCTTCGCTCTCGCGCGCGTGATTGCGCGGCCGCGCAGCTTTCGCCTCACGTCGATGGTGCATCAGCTCGACAACGTCGCCTGGCGCGCGGTGCCGATCGTTCTGCTCATCACGTTCCTGATCGGCTGCATCATCGCGCAACAGGGTTTGTTTCACTTCAAGCGTTTCGGCGCCGACGTCTTTGTCGTCGACATGGTCGGCATTCTGGTGCTGCGCGAACTCGGCGTGCTGATCGTCTGCATCATGGTAGCCGGCCGCTCCGGCTCGGCTTACACCGCCGAACTCGGTTCGATGAAGATGCGCGAAGAAATCGACGCGCTGCGGACCATGGGTTTCGACCCGATCGAGGTGCTGATCCTGCCGCGCATTCTGGCGCTCATCATCGGCGTGCCGATCCTGACGTTCCTCGGCTCCATGGCCGCGTTGTATGGAGGCGGCCTGGTCTGCTGGCTCTATGGCGGCATCGATCCCGATATCTTCCTGTCGCGGCTCAAGGAAGCGATCTCCCTGACGACGTTTGCGGTCGGCATGATCAAGGCGCCGTTCATGGCGCTGATCGTCGGCGTCGTCGCTTGCGTCGAAGGATTGGCGGTCAAAGGCTCCGCGGAATCGCTGGGCCTACAGACCACCGCGTCGGTCGTTGAATCGATCTTCCTCGTGATCGTGCTCGACGGCCTGTTCGCCATCTTCTTTGCGTCGATCGGACTGTGACCATGGCAGCCGGTCCGATCGTCAATGGTAACGGCGCGGCCAAGGAGCCGATCATCGAAGTGCGCGACGTCGTCGCCGGCTTCGGCGAGCGCACCGTACTCGACCACATCGATCTCACGGTCTATCGCGGCGAAGTGCTGGGCTTTGTCGGCGGCTCCGGCGCCGGCAAGTCGGTGCTGTTGCGCACCATCATCGGGCTGGTGCCCAAGCGCGACGGCAGCATCAAGGTGTTCGGCGTCGATATGGACGAGGCCAATGACGAGGAGCGTCAGGCCGTCGAGCGACGCTGGGGCATCCTGTTCCAGCAAGGTGCGTTGTTCTCGTCGCTGACGGTGAAGGAGAACATCGAGTTTCCGGTGCGCGAATATCTCAATCTGTCGCCGCGCCTGCTCGACGAACTGGCCATCGCCAAACTGGAAATGGTCGGGCTCGATGCCTCGGCCTGCGACAAGTTCCCGTCTGAACTCTCCGGCGGCATGATCAAGCGCGTGGCGCTGGCGCGCGCGCTGGCGCTCGACCCGGAAATCGTCTTCCTCGACGAGCCGACCTCCGGTCTCGATCCCATCAGCGCCGCCGATTTCGATACTTTGATCGCGACGTTGCAACAAACGCTCGGGTTGACCGTTTTCATGGTGACCCATGACCTCGACAGCCTGCACACTGTTTGCGACCGCATCGCCGTCCTGGCCAACGGCAAGATCATCGCCGATGGCTCCATGGACACGATGCTGGCGTCGCAACACCCCTGGCTACAGGCTTATTTCCACGGAAAACGGGCGCGGCTTGACGCATCGCCGCTAAAACCACGCTAAGATGAATGGACCGGCACGGCCGGTGGAGCAGTTATGGAAACCAGAGCGAATTACGTTCTGATCGGAGCTTTCACCCTCGCCGTCGTGCTGGGGGTGTTCGGCTTTGTCTACTGGTTCCAGAACATCGGCGGCACCGGCGAGCGCGTGTTCTACCGGGTGCAGTTCGAAGGCTCGGTGTCCGGCCTACGCACCGGCGCGTCGGTGCTGTTCAACGGCATCAAGGTCGGCGAAGTGAACCAGCTCAAGCTCGATCCGCAGAAGCCCAAGCAGGTCATGGCCGGCATCTCGGTCGACAAGGGCGTCGCGATCCGCAACGACACCGAGATCAGCCTCGAGTTTCAGGGCCTGACCGGCATTTCGGCGCTGTCGCTCAAGGGCGGCGATCCGAGCCAGCCGCCGCTGATCGGCGGTAAAACGCTGCTCGACCAGATGCCCACCATGATCGCGCCGCCGGGCGCGACGCAGGACGTGACCGCGGCGGCGCGCGATGCGCTGCGCAAGGTGCAGGAGCTCATTCAGGAAAATCAGGCGGCCATCAAGGCTGCGCTGGCGAATATCGAAACGTTCACCGCGACCTTGTCGCGCAATTCCGATCACATCGATTCAACGCTCGCCAATATCGACAAGTTCAGCGGCTCGCTCGGCCGCAATTCGGACCGCATCGACAAGATCATGGCGGGCTTGCAGAACCTGTCCGGCGGCGAAGATGGCAAGAGCGGCGACGTCGCCGAAGTCGTGCGCTCGATCAAGACGCTCGCCGACAATCTCGACAAGCGCACCGAGGAACTGACCAAGTTCATCGGCGGGCTGGCGCGCACCGGCACCAAGACGCTGACGACCATCGACAAGGCGGCGAAGAACTTCGACGCCAATCCGAGCCGTATCATCTGGGGCGGCGCGCCGCCGGATGAGAAGGAAAAAGAAAAGGCCAACGCGTCGGCCCCGGCGGCGGCAAAGAAGCGCTAGTCTTCAGGCGGCCGTGCGAACGCTGCTGTCTGCGGCGGCCTTCTCGACCAGACGAAGTCCGCTCGACAACTCGATCCGGTTGCGGCCGTTATTCTTCGCGAGATAAAGCGCGAGATCGGCGGCTTTCACCAGTTCGCCGGTGGTCATGCCGTCATAGGCAATGATGGACGCGATGCCGATGCTGACAGTCGGTGTGACGTCGTCACCTTCATGCGCGGCGCGCTGCTCAAGGACGAGATTGCGGATTTTTTCGCCGACCTCGAGCGCCTGCTCCTGATCCGCATCGGTCAGCAGCACGATGAACTCCTCGCCGCCGTAACGCGCGGCAACGTCGCCGGCGCGCTGTGCGCCTTCGCGCACGCAGTTGCTGATCGTCACCAGCGCGGTATCGCCGGCCTGATGGCCGAACTTGTCGTTGTACGACTTGAAGAAGTCGGCATCGATCATCAGCACCGAAACGTCACGGTGGCTGCGTTGCGCGATGCGCCAGGTGTTCTCGAAAATTTCGTCGAAGCGCCGTCGGTTGCACAAGCCGGTGAGGCCATCGGTCGTTGCCGCGACAGCAAGCCGATGTTCGGCGTTGGCGCCGCGCTTGAGGGCGCGTGCCAGAAACGCAATGAGCGCGATATTGAGCGCCGAGACGAGAGCGACGATGCCGCCAAGTTGGAGGGCCTGATCCCACCAGCCGGCATAGATCGATTTCAGTGACTGGCCGTAGCTGATGAGCAGCGGCGCGGTGCCGACGTGCTGATAGACGAAAAGACGTTCGACGCCGTCCACCGTCGATCTCTGGTCGAAGGCACCGGAGAACTCCTGGCTCATGCGCAGGAAGATGGGCGACGATTTGAAGCTGCGGCCGATGTCGTCGTAAATGAACGGCGATGACATGACGATGGTGCCGTCGGTGCGTGTCAACACCAGACGGTCGCCCGCCTGAAGCTTCACGTTCGCGAGCAGGCCGTAGAAATAGCTCAGACGCATGGTGCCGACGACGACGCCGCGGAACGAGCCGTCGTCGGCGGACAGGCGGCGGCTGATGGCGATCAGATGATCGCCCTCGGTCGTCGACCACGGCGCGCTGAGATGCATCATGCCGTTGGCGCTGTCCTGCGCGACGTTGAAGTATTCGCGGTCGGCGTGATTGCTCTTCTCCGGCGTCGGCGTACGGGAATCCAGGACGAGATCGCCCTTGTTATCGAGCACGAAGATGGAGCCGAGATATTTCGCGGTCGCCGCGCGGTCGAACAGGATTTGCTGGCGCAACGGCGCCGGCACGCTGGCGATTTCGGGGACGCGCAAGCCTTCGACCACGCCTTGCAGCGAGAGATCGTAGAGTTCGAAGTTGCGCATGATCTCGGCGGATATCGCGGCGATGACGTTTTCAGCAGCGCTCGCCGCCTGTTCGTGATCGCGCCGTCCGATGTCGCGGATGACGGCAGCGCCGATCGCCAGAAAAATCACGGTGATCAGCGCGCCGATCCCGATCATCGTCTTTGGATATGTATGCTTGCGCGCCGGCAGATGAGCTTGAGCCACGTCGAAGTCCCGATTTCACTTTCCCCGGTACCCGAATACGTGGCCTTCCTTGAGATAACGTGTGTGCAGGGGGACAATTTGAACGACACCGTTAGCGGTTTGCTAATCGCGCGCGGCAACGAAAAACGCGCCGGTTTGGCCGGCGCGTTTTTGCAAGTTTCAGTTGTCAGACGGGCTTAGTCGAAGCGTCCGGCCGCGTGCGCCAGCATGGTGTAGACCTTGCCGGTTTCCGAGGTGAGGTAGGTGCGTGCCACCACCTGGCCGCGGTCGTCGCGGGACACTTCGTCGAGCAGCCGTTCGAACTCGCCGATGTAGCGGTCGACGGTGATCTTGAATTCACGGTCGCCGCGATACTTCTTGCGGATCTCGTCGAAGGCCTGCTGACCCTGCAGTGTGTAGAGCCGGCGGGTGAAGACGTTGCGTTCGCCGCGCTTGTAGCGGTCCCACAGATCGGCGGCGGCGTCGTGGTCGATCATGCGCGCGATATCGACCGAGAGCGAATCTAGCGACTCGATGGAGTGGCGGGCGGTGCGCTCTTCCGGCTGACGCAGTTCGCGCATCGGATCGCGCGGTTCGCGCTGGAAGTCGCGTTGCGGTTCGCTTTCCTGTGAGGCGCGGGTGAGGAGGTCCGACAGCCAGCCACGGCCGGCGGCAGCAGGCGCCTGAGGCTCGTTGGTGCGGATCGGCTCTGGCCGGCGCGGCGCCGGTGCGAAAGCGGCGGGCTCACGCGGCGGCGCAGCGGGACGCGCCGGCGGCAGGTCGTGACGCGGTTCCGGACGCTGTTCGTGCCGGATGTCCTGACGCGTCTCTTGACGTGGTTCCTGCCGGTATTCCTGACGCGGCTCCTGGCGTGTCTCTTGACGTGTCTCTTGGCGTACTTCCTGACGCGGCTCGGGACGCGTTTCCTGGCGGAAATCCGAACGCGGCTCCTGACGCAACGGCTGGCGGGACGCGGTGTCGTTGCGGCCGCCGACAACGGCGAGCGCCGGCTCCTGACGCAGCACCGGCTCGACCGCGTCGAGATTGCGGCCGTGACGGGCGACGATGCGGTTGAGTTCGGCCAGCGCTTCGATCTGGTCGACGATGACGCGGCGCATCTGCGCGGCGCTCTCGGCGGTCTCCTGCGGCAGGTCGAACACGCCGCGGCGCAGCTCGGTGCGGGTGGCGTCGAGTTCGCGCGACATCTGCTGACGCATGGTTTCCAGTTCGCGCTGCGTCGACTGGCGGGCCTGCTCCAGTTCGCGCTGCATTTCCCCGACCATCTGCTTCATGCCGCCGATGGCGTCGTTGAAGCGCTCGTTGGCATCGCCGAACAGCGCGACGGTGTCGGTGTTGGTGCTTTCGAGCACGGCGCGCATGGAGTCGGCAGTACGCGCACGCTCATCTTCGGCGCTTTCACGAATACGCTCGAACTGTTCGGCAACGGCGCGGGCGCTTTCGCTGCTGACTTCGGCGATGGCGCGGGCGCTCTCGGCGCTGGCGTCGGAGACGGCGCGGACCACATCGCCGACCGCACGCGAGCCTTCGGCGCTCGCTTCCGACACGACGCGCGCGACTTCGCGGGCGCGAGAGGAGGCGGCTTCGAGCGACTCATCGAGCAGACCGGAGAAGCGCTTGAGGCGCTGCTCGAGATCTTCGGTGCGGATGTCGAGCGTGGCGACGAGCGAGTCGAGCTGGACGCGGCGCTCGGTCATCGCTTCTTCGCTGCGCTGGTTGCTACGGTCGACCAGGTCGGCGGCCTTGGCCAGATCGCGGCCATGGGCGTCGAACTGCGCGGCCAGCTGGCCGAGGTCGGAGATGACGTGTGAGGTGATGTCGCGGAATCCGGTGATGTTGCGCTCGACGCGCTCGGTGGCGATGCCGGTCGACTGATTGACTTCGGTCATGGCGGTGACGAAGTCGGACACGCGCAGCATCAGGGTGTTTTCCAGCGCGCTCATGTTCTCGTGCGAGCCGGACAACACTTCCTGCAGCATGATGTTGGCTTCACGCAGACGCTCGAACAGGGCCGTGGTGTCGGAGCGCAGCATGTTGTGCGTTTCGAGCATCTCGGCGACCGTCGTGGTGGTCATTTCCTTCGAGACGGCGATGGCCTTCTGCGCGGTGTCGCTGAGCTCGTTGAGCGTCCGCGTGACGTTGCCGGTTGCGGTTTCGCCCGCGGTGTTGATCTGGCGCGAGATCTCGTTGCTGTTTTCCAGCATCGCGCGGGTGAAGGCGAAGCCCTTTTCCTCGATCGAGGCGAGGGCGACGTCGGTCGCCTTGGTGATGTCGGTGGCGAACTGCGCGCCCTTTTCGTTGAGGACGGCGAGCACGCCGCCGCTCTTGTCCGACAGGATCGCCGCCATTTCGCTGGTGCGGTGGCTGACGGCGGTGGCGATTTCCTCGGCCTTGCCGACAAAATTGCGGGCGACCTCGTCGCTGACGCCGGTCAGCGTGCGTTCGGCTTCGCTGGCGCTGTTGCGGATCGCGTCGGTGGTCGACAGCGCGAGCTGGCTCAGCGAGCGCTCGGCTTCCGTCGAGTTCGATGTGATGGCGTTGGTGAGTTGCTCCATACGGGCATGCAGCGCGTCGGCGGCCGCCTTGGTGCGGGTCTCGATGTGCTCGGTCACGGTTTCGGCGCGGCCGACCAGCAATTCCTCGAAGCGGTTGATGCGGGTGTCGAGCGTATTGGCGACTTCCGTGGCGCGCGTGCCCAGGGTCTGGTCGATCTGCGTGGTGTGCGATCCGATCAGGTCCGCGACCTCGGTGCTGCGGGCGTTGATGGTGTCGGACACTTCGGTGATGCGCTTGTCGAGCGCGCTGACGACGTCGCGGCCGCCATCGCTCAAAGTCTGGGCCAGGCCGGTGACCCGCGAGCCCATCATGTCCTCGAACTGGGTGAGGCGCGTGTCGAGCGTGGTGTTGAGTTCGCCGGTGCGGCCGGAGACACGCTGGTCGAACGAGTCGAGATAGTTGCGCATCGCTTCGGAGACGTCGTTGGTGCGCTGGCCGAGGCGCTCGACGAGTTCGCCGCCATAGGTTTTCACGGTGTTGTCGAATTCGGCGATGTGACGCGTGATGAGATTGCCGAGCGTGGTCGAGTCGCGCGAGACTTTTTCGGACAGCGCGGTGCCGCCGAGGTTGAACATGTCGTCAAACGCCTTGAGGCGGGCGACCAGCATGTCCTTGACGCCGGCGCCGCGCAGATCGATCGAGGCCGCAAGCTGTTCGGCGCTGTCGCGGAACGTGTCGGCGATGCCGTTCGAGCGGTTGACGATGGTGTCGGTGATGCGCGCGCCGGTTTGCTCCATCTTGGAGACGACGTCGCCGCCGCGGAGCGAGAGATCGAGCACCAGCGAGTCGCCGGTCGAGCGCAGCGCTGCGTTGACCTCGTCGGCGCGCGCGGCAATCGATTCCGCCATCTGGCTGCTGGTGTCGGAAATCGCGGTGGTGAACTGCTCGGAGCGCACGCCCATGCTCTCGATGGTCTGCGCAGCCTTCTGGGCAAAACCCTGCGCCGCCTGATCGAGGCGCGCGGTCATCATCTGCTGCAAGCGGGCGGCGAGATCGGCGAATTCGTCGTGGACGGTCTGCGTCTTGAAGCTGAGCGACGAAGTGAGGCGCTCGCTGGCCGAACCGATGGCGGTGGTGGCCTTGTCGCTGGTCGACTTGAGACGGTCGAGCAGGGTCGAGCCGCGCTCGCTCAAGGCGTCGATCATGGAGTCGCCGGCATGGCCGAGCGCCAATGTGATGTGCTCGCCCTTTTCGGTGAGCGAACGTGTGACGCGCTGCGCCACTTCGTTGACCTTGTCGGAGACGAGATCGCCGACCGACGTGATGTCATGGGCGAGATCGAGATGGACGCTGGCAATGGCGTTGCGCACTTGCTCGGCCTGGCTGACCAAGGTTTCGCGCTGGTTCGACAGTTCGCTCAGCAGATCGCGGATGCGGACTTCGTTGTCATTATAGGCGCGCTCGAGCGCGGAGACTTCGTTGTGCACCAAGGCTTCGAGTTCGGCGGCGCGCGCCAGCGCGCGCTCGACGCCGTCGCCCATGGCGGCGACTTCACGGCGGATGGCCTGACCGACAGAGACGATGGATTCGCGCGCGGCGGTTTCCGGCTGCGCCAGACGCATGGCGACTTCCGCCATCGATTCCGCGACCAGACGCATGTCCTGCGAACGGCTGAACATATGCGCGATGACATAAGCGATGACCACCGGAACAAAGATGGCGGCGCCCGTGGCGATGAAGGCGGCAATGCCGACGCGCGGCGTGTCGAGCATCGACGTCAGCTCGGCGCGGAACAGATAGGCGGTGGCGAGACCGCCGGCGGCCCAGGCGAAGGCGGCGACGGTGGCGATGATATAGGGCGTGCGCGACGGGCGGCGGCGCAGCGTCTGCAGGATCTGGCCGATATTGGCGCGGTCATCATTGGCGGCGCGCGGCGTCGTCTCGTCGTTCCAGCCGGACGCGGTGGCCTCATCGTGGAACAAGTCGGCATCTTGCGGCGCGGCGGCAGGACCCAGCGACGTCGGTGACCGCGGATCGCTCTGGCGCAGGCTCAGCGCATCCTGAATTGCGGAGAGCGCTTCTTCCGTTGCGTCTTTGGATTTCTGCGGACTGTTCGCCATATCGATCGTCGCCTCGTTGAACGCAAAACTGAAATCTGGCGCGGCCCGCAAATCCGAGGCCGCGCCACGAGCGCGGAATGTGAAGCGGTGCTGTTAATGAAACACAGCCGACGCTTCGCCTTAGGATTCCATCCTATCGTCTTGGCAACGCGAAAGAAACCGCTCCGTTAAGGAGTTTTCCATCATCGTTAACGCGGATTAAGCATAATAATCCGTCGTTTAAACGCGTTGCCCGCCGGCACCATGTTCCGGCGATTATGGTTACGGTGCGGCGCGACCGCCCGTGGCGCGTTTGTTACGGGCCATTTAACCATCCGTCTTTACCGGGCGTTGCCTCGGCGCCGGTCACACTGGGTTCCGGGTCAGGGAGCACAGAAAAATGACGGGACAGGCGTTGGCGAATACGCCGGCCATCGATCGTGGCCATCTCTCACGCATGACATTCGGCGACCGGGGCCTGGAGCGCGAAGTGCTCGGCCTGTTCGACCGGCAGGCGGCGATGCTGATCGAGCGCATGCGTCGCGGCGAGCTGTCGGCCGTCGCGACGTTGGCGCATACATTGAAAGGCTCCGCGGCCGGCATCGGCGCGTCTCGCGTTGCGGCGACGGCGGACGCCACCGAAATCGCGGCGCGGGCGTCGACGGATTGTGTCGAGGCTATCGACCGTCTGGCCGCCGCGGTCGACGAAGCCCGCGCGCTGATTGCCGAACTGCTGAAAGAAGCCTGATTGACCGCTCTGGCGCGGTCAATCGAATGCCGATATATCAGCCGCGCGCTATTTCCGGCGCGGCCAACCCGATATTTCCATCAATGCCCAAGATCACGTTCAAAGACCACAGCGGCACCGCGCGCACCGTTGAATCCGACACCGGCTCGACGGTGATGGAAGCAGCGATCCGCAACAATATTCCCGGCATCGAAGCGGAATGCGGCGGCGCCTGCGCCTGCGCCACCTGCCACGTCTATGTCGACGAGGCCTGGCGCACCAAGGTCGGCGAGCCGACGCCGATGGAAGAGGACATGCTCGATTTCGGTTACGACGTGCGCGAGAATTCGCGGCTGTCGTGCCAGATCAAAGTCTCCGACGCGCTCGACGGCCTCGTCGTGACGACGCCGGAGAAGCAGGCGTAATTTCCGCTCGTCCCCGCGAAAGCGGGGACCCAGAGTTTAAATCCAAGTCTCGTTTGCGTCGCCCTGGATTCCCGCTTGCGCGGGAATGAGCGGATCAGAGAGCCCCCCGATACTTCCACGGCTCCAGCTTTGCTTTCGCTTCGTCCGTCAGCGGACGGGCGCGGCGGGTTTGCGTATCCATCATCACCAACGTGGCGCGGCCTGCCGCGGCGCAAACTTCGCCATTGAAGATGGTCTGCATCACCGTGAACGAGCTGCGGCCGAGTTCGGCGAGTGCCGTGCCGATTTCGACGTTGCCAGGCCAGCGCAGTTCTTTGAGAAAATCGATTTCCTGGCGCACCAGCACGAAGGTCGCGTTCGGCACGCCGATGCCGAGGTCCGGCTCGCGGAACATGGCGACACGGCCGCTTTCGAAGTAGGTCGCGAACACGGCGTTGTTGACGTGGCCCTGCGGATCGAGATCGGCGTAACGGCAAATCTCGTGCACGCGGTGCGGATAATCGGCGAGAACGGGCAGCGGCTTGCGCGGCCGCGCGGCGGATTGTTCGGTCATGGCAATTAGCCCTTCATTCCGGCCGGCGCGACAACCGACGTCTTCATGCCCATGTCGTCGAGCGCCTTGCGCACCAGGCCCGAGGCCTTGGCTTCCTCGATGAAGTCGGTGACGTAAGCCAGCGCCGCCGGCTTGTTCTTCGGCACGCAGCAGGACGTCGTCGAGCTCAAGAATGCGTCGTCGAGAATGCGTGAGCCCGGCACCTTGCTGGCGACGCCGACCAGCGACTCGCGCGACAGCGCGATCGCCTGGATATTGCCGTCGAGCATGGCCTGCGTCGCGATGTCGACGCCCTTGAATTCGATGTGTGTAGCATCCGGCGTTGCCGCCATGGCGGCGCGGAAGGTCGCGGTGTTGGCGACGCCACCGATGCCGACGCCCTTGGCGTTCGCATCCTTCACCGACTGCATCTTGGAGCCGGGCGCGACCAGGAAGGTGCTTTGCAGCAGATGATACGCCGCGCCGAAGTCGACGAACTTCTTGCGCTCGGCATCGACCGGCAGGAAAGCGACGTCCCATTTATTGGCGGCGGACGAATTCTGGATGTCGCCCGACGACGAATGGCCGAGAACTTCCAGCGGCACGCCGAGCTTCTTCGCCAGCGCTTCGCCGAAGGTCACGGCGACGCCCTTGATTTTGTCGCCGTCCTTGATGGCGAACTGCGCCGAAGGCGAGGGGGCGACCGCGACCGCAACGCGCAGTATTCCGGTGGGCACAAGTTGTTGCAGCACGGCGGCGTCGGCCATTTCAATCAAACTCCAGAAGAGGTGTTCGGGGCTATCTTACGGGGTCATGCCGGGCGGCGCGACCTGTGAATTGTGCAAATTCATAGCGTCAAAAGATTTGCGCACAAGGCCCGAGGCCTTCGCATCCTCGATGAACTGGGAAACAAAGGCCAAGGCCTCCGGCCTGCCTTTCGGCACTGCAACCGCGGTCGAGGAATTGAGGAAGCCGCCGTCGAGCACGCGCGACTCCGGAATCTGCGCGGCGACGCTGCCGAGCGCCTCGCGCGACAATGCGATGGCGTCTGTCTGTGATTTATCAGCGGCTTGTCGCAATTTGGTCCGCGAGAGGCGGTAACGCGCGGTATCCAATTACAGGCGTAGGCCAAAACGATCTCCGCAGGCCGCTGTGAATAACTCGGACAGGGCCCACCCGCCTGTCTCGACACATTGCGCGAAGCAGCCGAAAAGGCCGGTTCCGATTAGAACGCACCTACCGGGAGATCAGGGAATGAACCGTAAATTTGCTGTTGCCGCTGCTTTGCTCGCGACTGTCGCTTTCACCAGCCAGGCCGCCGAGGCGCACGGCCCGCGCCGTGCCGACAAGGAAAAGCTCGCTGCCGTCGCTATCGGCACGGGTGCCGCTTCGACCGCCGGCTTCTTCGCGCTCAACAAGTGGCACTGGAGCGGCTGGCGTCATAACCACGCCGGCGGTTTGACCCGCCTCGGCGCTTACGGCGCGACCACCTTCGCCTGCGCCGCCGTGTCGCCGATGGTGGCGACCGTCGTTCTCGACCGTCCGCTGACCATGCGCGAAGCCCACACCCTCATCGGTTCCTGCGTGGTGCCGATCGTCGGCGGCCTGCTCGTGGACGCGATCTGGGATGCCAACCCGCAGTGGGAAGCCGGCGCCGCGCCGGTCCGTCACGTTCGCAAGAAGAAGATGGCTGCGAAGTAGTTTCGCGCTACGTCTGAAATGACAAACCGCCGGTGCTGTGAAGCACCGGCGGTTTT
>CAIYTE010000049.1 GCA_903929045.1 uncultured Hyphomicrobiales bacterium | reverse complement strand
CGGCGTGGCGTGTGCAAATGGCTTTCCTCGACAAGGCGTTCAACGGCGGCTTCGACCGTAGCCGAGCCGAACAGCGCTACAGCGCGAACCTGTCACCCGACTACCGCGCGAGCAGCCACGCTTAAAAGGCCGATGGAGCGCTGCCTCAGCGCTTGCGCGAGGTGGGAAATTTGCGGCCCTTGAACGCCGTCGCGTGCGGCCGTCCCGCCGAATCGATCCACACCGACTCCGACTTGAATGGCTTGCCGTCGATGCGGTCGCGCAGCCAGTCGGAAACCAGCGTGGTCTTTTCCTCGCCGTTGGCCGCCGCCGAGCCATCGCGGATGCCGTGGCCGGCGCCCTCGTACACCACCAGGCGGCGCGGCGCCGTGATCTTCTCGAACAACTCGTAGGTGTGCTGGATCGGCGACAGCGCGTCCTCGGCGCCGGCGACGATCATGTAGGGGGCAGCGATCTTGCCGGCGACGCGACGGAGATCGAACTTTTTCACGAAGGCGTCGAACGCGGCCTCGTCCTCATAGCCCGCCATGAACATGAGGCGCTGCTTGTAGGACGGCGGCGCGTTGTTGCAGAGCGTCTCGACTCCGGGCTCCTGGCAGATGCCGGAGGCGGCTAACGCTTTGATGCGCTTGCCGAGGCGGGCAGCGGCGACGGTGCCGAAATAACTGCCGAACGAGTTGCCGCGAATCGCGATCCGTTTCGGGTCGATGGCCGGGTGTTGGACCAGCCGCTCGAACGCAGCGACCGCGGCATCGCCGTGATTGGACTCGGTAAGGAAGATGCCGCGCGCGATGGCCTCGCCCTGCCCCGGCCCGTCGATGGCGAACACCGCCATGCCGCGCTCCAGGCAGCGGTCGCCGTAGATCGCGACCTGGGTCTCCTTATTGGTGTCGAGGCCGCCGATCGCCAGCACGGCGGGGAATTTCTCGCCCTTTTCAGACTTCCGTGGCAGATGAAGATATCCAGGCAACGACTTGTTCTGGAATGGAAATTCGATTCGCTCGATCGGCCGGGCCGAGAAGCGGATAAAGCGCAGGTAGCAGTGGTTCATCCGCTCTTCGTAGATGCGGTAAAGCCCGTTGACCTCGAACAGCGGCCACTGTGCCGCACCCCATAATAAGGAGGCGATCAGATAGCTTTCGCGCGCGGCGACGGTGCGCTTCTCGCGCTCGAACGCCAGCGCCTTGGCCTCGCGCTTCTTCGCCTGGGCGGCCAGCTCGCGGTGCATGTCATCGAACTTGCGGATGCGCCGCGCAACCGCCTGGAACTCGGCCAGCGACTCGGCGCCGCCGGCGGTGGCCTTGGGCGCGAACTCGACGCCTGCCGTGCGCACGGTAGCGTCAGTCAGCCAACGCTGCTCGGCCCAACGCTTGGCGCGGCGGTCGACTTTGACGCTGGTCACTTGACGATCTCGTTGTGGATGACGGTGGCGCGATCGACGATCGGCTTGGGCGAGCGGTAGATATCGCTCAGAAACTTGTCGATCTCGGCGCCGGTGATGAGGCGCACCTCGAGGCGCGACTTCTCCGCCTCCTCCAGGAAGGCCTTATCCTTCAGCGTCGAGTCGAATGCTTTGCGCAAGGCGGCGGCGCGGTCGGCGGGGATGCCGGGCGGACCGCCGAACGGACGAGCCATGTAGGGATAGCCGAAGATGATCTTCAGCACCTGGCGGTCGGCGTCGTTCTTCGCGTAATCGGGGAAATACGGCACGTTGGGCACGTCGTCGCGCTTTTCGTAGCCGACCTGCCCGAGCAGGCGCAGCGTGCCGTCGGTGAGCCATTCCGGGTTAGCACCGCGCACGGACTCGAGGCCGACGTTGCACCAGCCCTGCACCTCGCCGCGCTGGGCCGCGAGCTTGACCGCTGCCGTTCCGGCGTAGCCTTTGATGACTTTGAATTTTGTGCCGAGAATGTTGTTCAACAGCGCCGGCACGTTGGCCATTTCGATACCGGCCGCCCCCATCAGCATTTCGTTCTTGAAGGTGTCGTCGACGCTGTGGAACGGCGCGGCACCCATGGCGACGCAGTAGATCGCGTCCGAGCTGGCGCTGCCGATCCAGGTGAACTTGCGGCCATCGAACTTGGCCGTCGCCATCCCGAACAGCGGTGCGATGATGACGTCGGCGGAGAACAGGCCGAACTCCGAGCCGTCCTTGGGCGAGACGTTGTAGACGTGATTGGCGGCGATCATGCTGCCCGCGCCCGGCATGTTGCGGGTGATGAAGCGCGGCTCGCCGGGGATGTATTTCGGCATGGTCCGCGTCACCAGCCGGGCGTAAGCGTCGAAACCGCCGCCGGGGCTGAAGCCCAGCACGAGATTGAGTTGGCGGTCCTTATAAAAGTCGGTGACCGGATCGGCCGCGGCGGGCAGCGCCAGTGCCGTCAGCAACAACCCGAGCAGCAACGGCGCGCGAAAAAGGCGGCAATACGCATAGCCCATAGCATCGCTCCCTGTTTTTGCGCGACCACTGTTTAGCCGTGGCCGCCCATTTTTATTGTCGCGTGCGCCGGGTCTTCGCCCGGTCGCGGAATTACGTCGCCTAATTACGTCACAAAATTACTGGGCCGCCACCGGCGCCTTGTTCAGATCGAGCTTGGCCACGGCGGATTCGACGACGGTGCCCTTGAAGAAATCGGGGTTGAGGGTGCCGACCAGGCTGGCGACGTTGGTGAACGTCATGTCGCGGAAGTCCGCCTCGGTGATCGCACCATGCTCGACCGCCTCGTAAGCTTCGGCCAACACGTCGTTCATCTCCTGCACGTCCCAATGGCCGATGTCGGAGCTGAACGTCGCCTTCAGGCGCGCGCCCATGCGGTTGACCTTGGTGTCGAACGCGCCGTGGTTCATGCGGTCGTCGGCTTCGCAACCGAAGTGGAAGAACGGCACGAACAAGTCGTAGATGTCCTGCTTGCTGGTGATCTTGCAGGCGGCGAAATCGTCGAGGGTGTTGGGGTCTTCCTCGGGGATACCGAGAATGCCGTTCTCACCGATGTGGGCGACGTGCTTGGCGAAATGCTCGCCGCCGTATTCGCTCATCAGATCGGCGAGAAGTTGGCGGTTAATTTGCGCCGGATCGAGGTTCTCGCGCAGCGCCTTGTAGCTGCGCTTCTCCCAATGTTCGAACAGGTCGTTGTAGAGACCGCAGGCCCAATTGACGCCGCCTTCCATAAAGCCGAAGCGGAGCGTCGGGAAGCGGCGGGTCACACCGCCCATGAACAGGCCGCGGCAGAACGCCTCGCCGGACGCGGCGAAGTGGCCGAGATGATTGAACACGAAGTTCTTGGTGTCGGCGCGACTGCCCCAGATGCCCGAGGTGTGGGTCATCGGCGCGACCTTGAGCTCGACGCACTTGGCCCAGAACGGATCGTAGTCGTAAGCGCTGCCGACCGAGAGGTTGTCGATCCAGTGGGTGTACTTGGCAAGCTGCGGCGCCTCGCGCGCGACGATCGGCACCGGCCGGCGCACCACGCCCGCCACCATGATCGTCTTCAGGCCCAGCGTCTTGACCGCATACTCAACTTCGTCGATCGCTTCCTGGGGCGTGTGCATCGGGATCGAGGCCGACGGCGTCATACGATCTTTATGGCTGCGGAACATATCGGCGCGCATGGTGTTGAGTGCGCGGCAGCCGGCGCGGCGGATTTCCTCGTCGGGAAAGCGGTTGAGATGGAGCGCCGAGGTGTGAAGGATCGAGAAGTCGATGCCGATCTCATCCATGCGCGCGCGCAGCAGATTGGGCGCCATCGCCGTGGCCCGATCCAAGGTGTTGCGGGTCGGATTGCCCCAAAAGGGAATGCGCGCCATCCGCTTGTCGAAGCGATCTTCATAAGTGGTGCCGTAGTACTGGCCGCCCTTGGTGCCAAGCGTCTTGTAGCGCTTGACCATCGAGGGCCCGCCGACCTGCGCCAGATACTCGAGAAAGATCGGGTCGTATTCGATGGTGTGGCCGTCGCCATCGAGGATCGGGTGATTGAGCCGCTCGTGAATTTTGGCCGACCGCGATTTGGACGCATCGAGAGGCATGGTTCG
>CAIYTE010000048.1 GCA_903929045.1 uncultured Hyphomicrobiales bacterium | reverse complement strand
GTACAGGTCGAAGCGGTGTAACGACGCGGGCCGGCCCCAGAGTCAGGCCAGACAAACCTCCAGAGCGGTGCTAACCTCCAAAGAAAACAAACTTTGGAGGAAACACATGCTGTCCCGCCGCTCGCTGCTCAAGGCGTCCGCCGCGCTGCCGTTTGCCGCTTACGCCACGCGTGTTGTCGCCGCCGCGCCGCCGGCCGAAGTGATCACGCCCGCGCTGATCGAAGCCGCCAAGAAAGAAGGCACCGTCGTCTGGTACACCTCCGCCGATCTGCGGGTCGCGGAAGCCATCGGCAAAACCTTCCAGAGCAAATACGGCGTTACCGCCCGCGTCGAGCGCGCCGGCGCCGAGCGCATCTTCACGCGCATCGGCCAGGAATATTCTTCCGGCATCTATACCGCCGACACCTGCAATACCGGCGACCTTGCGATGTTCATCCTCTGGAAGCAGCAGAAGCTGCTCGCGCCCTATGTGCCGGAGGAGGCCGCCAAGAATATTCCGGCGGAGTACCGCGACGTCGACGGCATGCACGCCGTGGCGCGCTCCTCGCTCTGCGTCGCCGCCTATAATCCCGGCCTGGTCAAACCGGACGATGCGCCAAAAAGTTTTGCCGACATGCTGGACGCGAAGTGGTCGGGCAAGATGTGCAAGGCGAACCCGAGCTATTCCGGCACCATCATCACCTCGACCTATCAGCTCGTGAAGGCGCTCGGCTGGCCCTACATCGAGAAACTCGCCAAGCAGAAGACGTTGCAGGTGCAGTCGGCGACCGACACGCCGAACAAGGTCGTGCTCGGTGAGCGGCCGGTGATGTTCGACGGCAACGAATACAACGTCTTCATCGCGAAGGAGGGCGGCAAGCCGATCGAGCCGATCTATGTCAGCGAGGGCTCGCCGATGATCGCCATGCCGTCGGCGATCTTTGCCAAGGCGCCGCACCCGAATGCCGCGCGCCTGTTCCAGAGCTTCCTGTTCACGCCCGAAGGGCAGCAGCTGTTCGTCGATATCGGCGGCCTGCGCTCGGTCCACGCGCAAGTGAAGGACAAAGCAGGCCGCAAGCCGCTGTCCGAGATCAAGATCCTGAATGAGGATCCGGAAGGCCTCGTCACCCACATCGACGAGATCAAGGCGACCTATTCGAAGTATTTCGGGGTGTGATTCCAGCGCGTCGTCCCCGCGCAGGCGGGGACCCAGCGTGTCTGAGGGCGGTAATTCCCGCTTTTGCGGGAATTACCGGGCGCGGAAGCCCAAAAACGGGCCGTTTCAGCGGATCCAGGCCCAAACCTCACCTTGCGTCGCGGGGATCGCGCCTATATAAGCCCGGCACTCAACCACTCACGCGGAACGTGGCTTTAGGCCCCGACAATGGGTCAAAAAGGCCGTCCGGTGGTCCCTTTACGGGGCTCACACACGTCCGCGGCGGATCAACCGGAGAATACTCGATATGGCGCTTCCTGACTTCACCATGCGTCAGCTTCTTGAAGCTGGCGTGCACTTCGGCCATCAGGCCCACCGCTGGAACCCGAAGATGGGTCAATACATCTTCGGCACCCGCAACAACCTTCACATCGTCGATCTCGCTCAGACCGTGCCGATGCTGG
>CAIYTE010000047.1 GCA_903929045.1 uncultured Hyphomicrobiales bacterium | reverse complement strand
TCGCCGCCCGGCGTCAGCACCGACCAGGCGGTATTGGCGAGCGCCTCGCCGCCCTTGTCGCCGACCAGCTTGAGCGTGATAGCAGCAGCGCGGTGTGTCACCGTGATGTCAGTGAGCTTGCCGGCGGCGACACGAATATCGGAGCGCACCACCGAATTGGCGTCGCCGTAATTCGACACGATGTAATACGTGCCCTCCGGCACCATGACGACTTCGCCGGTCATCACATGCTCGGCGATCGGACGGCGGTCGCCGGCTTCGAACTGGCTGCCTTTGTAAACGTCGAACGATATCTGCCCGGCCGGCACCCGCACATCGCCGACGCGGCCTTCGATGCGCAAACCGCCCGCCGGAAGATTGAATTCTTCGTGCACGGACGGGCCGCGCAGACTGACCGGCTTCACCGCGGTGGCAAGACCAAAGCCGACATGCACAATGTATTCGCCCGCGGGCAAAACAAGAGTCGGCGTCGGCGTCTTGTCTTCCTTGAGGAGCTTGAACGAACCGTCGGCCTCGGCCTTCGAATTATAGACGCGCCATGTCAGCGCACCGCCCACCGGCGGCGCATCCTTGCCGAACTTGGCGCTCAGCGTCAGCGCCACCTGCCCGGCCGGTACCATCGGCATCGGCGACATCGGCAATGTCGCCCCCAAAGGCGCCTGCATGCCGAAGCCCTCGCCGCGGGGCTGGGCCGGCGGGGCTGCGACCATGCCGGTCGATGGCGTGGTGGAAAACAGCGAGCTCTGAGCCTGCGCCGGCATGCCGGCGCTCACCAACAAGGTGGCGGCCCATGCGACAGCGGCTATCGTGAATCTGCGGCTCATGAGGCTGCCGTTTTCGGCGCAAATCGAGGCGATTTCAAGCCATGATGCGGTTTGTCACCCTGGAAACCCTATGCTAGCGCAGCCGAATATTCGCAGAATAATTGAGGTCGAAATGTCCGACGCGTTGCAACTGCTCAAGACCCGCCGCTCCGTGAAGCCGATGGAAATGACCGGCCCGGCCCCGACCGACGCCGAGATCGAAACGCTGCTGACGATTGCCTCGCGCGTCCCGGATCACGGCAAGCTGGCGCCGTGGCGCTTCATCGTTTTCAGCGGCGACGCCCGCCTCGCCGCCGGTCAGGTGATCGCCGGCGTGTTCGCGAAGAACCGCACCGACGCGACGCCGGATCAGGTCGAATTCGAGCGCCAGCGTTTGACGCGCGCGCCGCTGGTGATCGCGGTTGTCAGCCGCGCCGCGCCGCATGCGAAAATTCCGGAATGGGAACAGGAGCTCTCCGCCGGCGCCTCCGCCATGAGCCTCGTGCTCGCCGCGCACGCGATGGGCTATGTCGCAAGCTGGCTGACCGAATGGTACGCCTACGACCGTGCGGCGCTCGACGGCCTCGGGCTCGCCGCCAACGAACGCATCGCCGGCTTCGTGCATATCGGCAAGACCGCACGACCACCCGAGGATCGCGACCGGCCGAAGCTAGACAGCATCGTCACCAAATACGGCGCCTGATGTTCTACGAACCTCACACGCGCGATAAAGCGATCCTGCCGCATGATCCGTTCAAGGCGATCGTGTCGCCGCGTCCGATCGGCTGGATCACATCGATCAGTGTGAAAGGCGACGTCAATCTCGCGCCCTACTCGTTCTTCAACGGCGTCAACAGCCGGCCCAATCTGGTGATGTTCGGCAGCGAAGGGTTCAAGGATTCCGTGCGCAACATCACCGACACCGGCGAATTCGTCTGCAACCTCGCCACCTGGGATTTGCGTGACGCCATGAACAAGACATCGGCGCCGCTGACGCACGGCGTCAATGAGATGATGCACGCCGGTCTTGCACCGGCGCCATCGCGGATCGTCAAGCCGCCGCGGGTCGCGGCTTCGCCCTGCGCACTCGAATGTAAAATGACCCGGATCGTGCCGATGACGACCGCCGCCGGCGAGACGCTCGATACCCACGTCGTCTTCGGCGAAGTCGTCGGCATTCATATCGACGAGCGCTTTATCGTCGATGGTCTTTTGGACACCGCGGCCATGAAGCCTATCGCCCGCTGCGGCTATGACCAATACGCGGTCGTCACCAGCGTATTTGCCATGACCCGCCCGGGGGCGTGAAAACCCACGGAACTCAAGCGGTTCCGGAGGCTTAACCTTGCCCTAACCAAGCGGGCGCAGGCTTCGGGGTCACGGTTCGGTCACAAGACTCTTGCAACGCACATCTGCAGCCCGATTTTAAGAGGATGGGGACGCTCGTCGCGGGGACGATGGCGTTCAAGACACCGAGGCCAGGGGACACGAAAGTGGTTTTCGAGGGACTTTTCTCGCGTATGCGGAGCGGTGGCGACCGCGCGACCGAAGCAACGCCGCATCCCGAACCGACCGTCACGCGCCCGAGCGTCGGCCTGGCGCTCGGCGGCGGCGCCGCGCGCGGCTTCGCGCATATCGGCGTGCTTCGTACACTGGTGAAGCACGGCATCGTGCCGGACGTAATTGTCGGCACGTCGATCGGCGCTGTCGTCGGTGGCTGCTTCGCCGCCGACCAACTCGACAGCATTGAAGAATGGGCGCGGCGGCTGACGGTGCGCAGCGTGCTTGGTTATCTCGATCTCAATCTGTCCGGCTCCGGCATTATCCGCGGCACGCATCTCGCGTCCGCGCTCGAGCAGGGTCTCGATAATCGCCGCATCGAGGATTTGAAAATCCGCTTCGCGGCGATCGCCACCGAGTTCAACACCGGTCACGAAATCTGGCTGACGCGCGGCCGCCTCGCCGACGCATTGCGCGCGTCCTATGCCCTGCCCGGCATTTTCCCGCCCGTGAAAATCGGCGGCCGCTGGCTCGTCGATGGCGCGCTGGTCAATCCGGTGCCGGTGTCGGCCGCACGCGCGCTCGACACACGTCTCGTGATCGCCGTCAACCTCAACTCGGATTTGTTCGGCCGTGGCACCATCATTCCGAGCCACGGCTCGGACGAGAGCGACGAGCCGCAAGTGCCGGCGACTAAATCCAACGGCTTCCTCAGCCTGTTCAGCGGCGAGCGTTCGCTGCGCCGTCAATTCCTCGGCAGCAAAGGCAGTCCCGGGATCCCGACGGTGATGGTCGAAGCTTTCAACGTCATGCAGGACCGCATCACGCGCGCGCGCATGGCCGGCGATCCGGCAGACGTGCTCATCAGCCCGAGACTGGGCAACGTCGGCATGTTCGACTTTCACAAAGCAGCGGAAGCCATCGAAGCCGGCGTTGAAGCGACCGAACGGTCGATCGACCAGATCGCCGATGCGATCACCGCCCTGTCGCAGCCCTATATCGTCAACGGCAAATAACGCCTACGCCGTGCGAATGTACTCGCGCAGCGCATGCGATTCATGCTCGATCTCATCGACACGTTGTTTGACGACGTCGCCGATTGAAATCAGCCCGACCAGTTTGCCTTTGTTGACCACCGGCAAGTGACGGAATTTTCCCGCCGTCATGCGCTCCATGACATCGCCGAGCGTTTCGTCTTCGTGACAGGTCATCACTTCGCGCGTCATCACCTGACCGACCGGCAGTGACAAAGCTGACGAGCCGTGCTTCGCCAGCGCGCGCACGATGTCGCGCTCCGACAGAATGCCGGCGATGTGACCGCCCGCGCCGCGGATCAGTACAGCGCCGATACGGTTGGAAGAAAGCAATTGCGTCGCGGCCGTAAGATCCGCGGTCGGCTCGATGGTGACGACTTCCCCGCCCTTCGCAGCCAGGATTGTCTTGACGTTCATTGGCAGCCTCCGTGATGCATCCGCCGAAAATCGGCAAGCTCATGACGACGCGCTGATACGAGACGACAACACGCCCGGCTGCGGAGACGCCCGCTTATCCGGGCTTTAGAACTAAGGTATGGATCAACGATCCTGCTGACGCGATGTTCCGTCAAGCACTATCGCGGGCGCGCGGTGGATTGCCTCAGGCGCAACTAATGCCGCGTCGCACCATAATCGTCGGTGCCGGTGTCGTCATACTGCAATGGCGGCGCCGTCATCGGCCGTGCCGGCGGATCGAACCAAGTGAACAGCAGCAAGCCCGCGAGGAAACCACCGATGTGCGCCTGCCAGGCAACGGGTTGTTCGCTGCCCGTCATCGAGATGGCGCCGACGCCGAAAATAACATTGATGGCGAACCAGACGCCGACAAAGATCAGCACGCGCGCGTCCGACAACATCCGCACCAGCGGGATCGCCGGCACGCGATAGTCCTGATCTTCGCCGGTGCGCATCATGTTGAGCGGTCCGCCGCGCTGGAATGCGAAGCGCATCGCCGCCGCCATCGCGCCGGACACCGACGCTGATGCCCCGATCATCGGAAACTGTTCGCCGGCATGGGTCGCCAGATGCATCGCCGCACCTGCCGCCGCTGTGACCGCGAAGAACGCGAGAAAGCGGATGGCGCCGAACCGGCGCGCCAGCGCACTGCCGAACGGCAACAGCCACACCGAGTTGACGCCGAAGTGCATCCAGTCGGCATGGATCAGCGAATAGGTGACGAAGGTCCACACTTCCGCGCCAAAGCCGCCCGGCAAAGCACCGCCCGGCAAAACCGAGCCGTCATAGCGCACGGGAATGAAGGCAAAGGTGAGCAGAAACTCGATGTTCTGGTCGTCGCTCAGCAACAATGTGCGAATGCCGTGAAGTCCGGCCAGCACCGCAATCAAAGCGACAATGACCGTTGGAATATTGAACAGCGGTTCGCGTTGTTGCACGGCAGAGTTCCGGTTGAAGGCTCAGTTAACTGCTGGACCGCGTCACCGCAAGCCGACCCCACCGGTCTTAACACTAACACCCGGTCGCGGTGCAGAACCCTGTGGAGGGCACGCCACCTGCACCCTCTGGCCCATCGCGGCGAATAGCGTGCGCGTCTGTCCCGTCCGGGGACATTCAGACGCAGGCGTCGTCTCGCGACGGAACAGGTGGCGACCATGAAACATCCTTCGACGCGCACGGTGTACGATTACTGGAATGAGAAGCGCGGCAACAATCCGGCGCCGGCGCGGGCCGATATCGATCCGGCCGCGATCCGCCATGCACTGGGCGACACCTTTATGCTGGCGGCGGACTTCGTCGACCGGCTTCGCTTTCGCCTCGCCGGAACCCGCGTCTGCGCGCTGATGTGCCGTGAGGTCAAAGGCGAGGAATTCGCCACGCTCTGGAACGCGGCCAGCCAGAAGCAGATCAGCGACCTGCTCGCCGTCGTTAAAGACGAAGAGATCGGGGCGGTCGCCGGTGTCGTCGGACACACCGCCGATGGCGACACGGTCGATCTGGAATTTCTGGTCCTGCCGCTGGCCCATATCGGCCACGCCCGCGTTCGCGCCATTGGCGTGCTGGCGCCGCTGGTCGCGCCGTTCTGGCTCGGTGAAAAACCCATCGCCGAGCTGGAGATTGGCGCCCTGCGCCATATCGGCATGGATATCGAAGTACCCATGGCCCCGGACCTGACCCGCGCCGTCGAGGCCGTCCGGCTTCGCCACGGCTTTGTCGTCTATAGCGGCGGTCTTGAGGGTGAGCCCAGCAAACGCACGGGCTAACCGACCATTAACGATAGGGACCTAGGGTCATTGACTACGGGAAGCGCCCCGAAAGCCCTCAAGCCTTATCGCGATGGCACTGATACTGACCAAACAGAGAATTGTGCCGCGGTCCGAAGAGCGCCGTAAGCATCAGCGTGTCAAAGTGAACCTGCTCGGCCGGTATATGCTGGCCGACCGGCGCGAATATCCCTGCCAAGTCATCAATATGTCCCCCGGCGGTATGGCGCTGCATGCGCCGGTCCTCGGCGCTCCCGGCGAACGCGTTATCGCTTACGTCGACCATCTCGGCCGGCTGGAGGGTAAAATCGCCCGCATGATCGACAATGGCTTCGCCATGACGATCGCGGCGACCTCCCGCAAGCGCGACAAGCTCGCCGCGCAGCTCACCTGGCTGGCCAACCGCCAGATCCTGAACCTGCCGGAAGACCGCCGCCACGGCCGTTTCACGCCTCGCAACCCGATGGGCCGCCTGATCCTGCCGAACGGCACGAACATCACGGTTCGTGTCATCGACGTGTCCGCCTCGGGTGCGGCCGTCGCCATCAACCCCGATCTGCGCCCGGCGATCGGTGCCGCCGTCACGATCGGCAAAACGCCGGGCCGTGTGGTGCGTCATATTGAAGATGGCTTCGCCATCGAATTCACGCGCCTGCAGCACCCCGATTCCATCGAAGACAACGTCACCGGCGAGTAGCGTCACCGCCTGGTAAACGGCACGCGTCAAATTGCGCGTGCGCAAACGCGCGTTTTTGCGCCGATGACGCCCGCCCGCCGGTAGCGCGATAGCCACTTTCCAGCCTCGATCAGCGTAAACGCCGCGCGCAAAACGCGCGTGGAAGCACGCATTTCCGGCCTCAAGTACATTAATGTATAAAATTTTAGACAAATGCCGTTTTGTAAGAATGTAATCGAATTCTACTCCAACTTATCCAGTATTAGCCTCGTGCTTTATTCTGTTTCACTTCAAATGCACTCACTAGACTTATCCGGCCCGAAAAAAATCTCTGCGATTTGTGGTCCCAACGAAGGGGACTGCACATGGGACGGCTTAAAACAAACACTGCGATGCTTGTGATGTGCGCGGCGGCCTTGGCCTCCGGCACGGCGACTGCAACCGAGCGCACCGGATCGCTCGGCGGCGCACCGAACAACGAACGGGTTGCCTACGTGGCTGTCGGTGAACCCACCCGCGCTCCGATTGGCTGGGTCGAGTTCTGCGTCGAATACAAATCCGAGTGCAACACCAAGCCTTCCGCGCCGCGCGATGTCGTGCTGACGCCGAAGTCGTGGGACGACATGGTCAAGGTCAACCGCTGGGCCAACGACAGCATCCAGCCGGTCACCGATCTCGAGCACTGGGGCGTGGTCGAGCGCTGGAGCTATCCGGACGACGGCAAAGGCGATTGCGAAGACTACGTCCTGCTCAAGCGCCGCATGCTGATGCAGGCCGGCTGGCCGCGCGAAGCCCTGCTGATCACCGTGGTGAGCGACAAGCGCGGCGACGGTCACGCGGTGCTCACGGTCAAGACCGACCGCGGCGAATTCATTCTCGACAACCAGGAGCCGGAAGTTCTGGCCTGGAACAAGACCGGCTACCGCTTCGTCAAGCGTCAGTCGCAGTCCGATCAGAACGCCTGGGTTTCGCTCGGCGAACCGCGTGGCCCGGCCACCGTGTCGGCCCGCTAACAGGTTGAACGTCTAACCAAGGAATACGTGACCCCGGTCAACGTCCCCACCCCTCCCGTCCCCAGACCGGGTTCGCGCGCGGCCAGGCTCCCCCAAGCCTGGCCGCACCCTGTTTAAGGGTACGCGAGATGCTCCACGCCAAGAGCGCGCATTCGTCACGCTAAGCTCGCACTCACGTCGTCCCGGCCAGCAATCCGTGATAGTGTCACGCATCCGCCGACGAGGTGATTGAATGAGACTTTTCCGCTTTCAGCTTTTGAAATTTGCCACGCTTGCGACGGCGGCCCTTTTTATAACGACCGCCTCCCCCGCAGCGGCACAGAACGCCTGGCCCGAGCAGCGCGAAAGCGACGTTACACTGAAAGACTTCGGCTTTACGTCCGGCGAGACTCTGCCGGAACTGAAAATTCACTACATCACGCTTGGGAGCGCCAAGCGCAACGCGGCCGGCGACATCGTCAACGGCGTTCTTCTCCTTCACGGCACAAGCGGAACGTCGAAGAACTGGTTGCAGCCGACATTGGCTGACGAACTCTTTGCACCGGGCGCCCCGCTCGACGCGCAAAAATATTTCATCGTCATTCCGGACGGCATCGGCCGCGGCGGATCGTCCAAGCCGAGCGACGGCCTGCGCGTGAAGTTTCCGCATTATCGTTACGTCGACATGGTTGTCGCGACGCATCGCCTGCTGACGGAGCATCTCGGCCTCAAGCACCTTCGGCTCGTCCTCGGCACCTCGATGGGCGGCATGCAAGCGTGGATGTGGGGCGAAATGTACCCGGATTTCGCGGATGGCCTCGTACCGATCGCGAGCCAGCCCATCGCCATCAGCGGCCGCAACTGGATGTATCGCCGCATCGGCATCGAGGCGATCAGGAACGACCCGGATTGGAACGGCGGCAACTACGAGAAAAATCCAGGGCACTATGTCTATGCCGCGCCGATCTCGGTGCTGATGACGGAAAGCGCCGTCCACTTTCAGAAAATCGCACCCAGCCGCGAAGCGATGGACGCGCGCTATCGGCAGATGGTCGAGCAAGCGAGCAAGCTCGACGCCAACAATCAGCTCTACGCTCTCGAGGCCGTGATGGACTACGACCCGTCAAAGGACCTCGAAAAGATCAAGGCCAAGCTACTCGCCATCAATTTCGCGGACGACGAGGTCAACCCGCCCGAACTCGGCGTCATGGAAAGCGGCATTAAACGCGTCGCCGGGGCGCGTTTCGTTCTTGTCCCGGCGAGCGACACGACGCACGGCCACTACACGTACAATCTCGCGGCGTTCTGGAAGCACCACCTGACGGACTTCATGAAGGATCTCCCGCCGCCGATGTGATCGGCTCAACGCACCTTGTACAACGTGTGCTTGCGGTTCTTGGTGTAGGGACGCACCTGCGACGGCCAGCGCCCGTCTTCGACCGCCGCCGCCCATTCCGGACTCGTCAAGACATGCGGCCCGTCGATTTCGTAAACCGCATGATGGCGCGGGCTCTCCGCCTCGACGCGCTTTTCCACGCCGCCGATGCTGACCGAGAACGGCTCCGTGTCCATGCGGCTGATGGCATGCACGCCCGGCACTTTCAGCAAGCTCGGCACGTGCTCGGTATCATAGACTTCGTGAAACAGCGCTTCCTTGTCCGCATCGACATCCATGCTGGAGACGAACACGTATTTTCCTTTGAACGGCATTGAACCCTACTTCGGTTGTCGCGCTCTTAACGCGGGTTGATCGACTGAGTGAAAACAAAAATTAGATGGTCAACTGTAGAGTCAGCAATAACTGACGCATCGGGCACCGCAGAGGCGCGTTCCTGCGGATATCGAGTGTAGTGAGTTAAGTGGAGGTCATTTAGAATTTCGATATTTTCCGCGACACCAGGCGTGTCCAAAAGTCCGTATTCAAGAGCTAGCCGGTACCAACTGCATAAGTCATGCTGTTTAGGCTCTTTTCCCGGCGGCTTCCCGCTTTGGACCGAGTGATCGGCAAACGCCTTTAAGGCAAGTTCGATCGCATGCGTCAACAGGGCATACTTTGGCCAGTATTGCTCGCCGTTGAAATAGTCAGGAAGGTTGATTGCCGCGTTCCTGAACATTCGCGCGCGATGGATATACTGCTGCGCCTTGTTTCCGCTCGTCGTTACGGAGAACATGGGAGGCTTCATGGCGTTTACTCGGTTGAACGCGGCCGGTAGCGCTAAAGAAATAAACTCACCCGATCTTCTTCAGACCCTTGGCATATTGCTTGGAGCGCTTGACGTAAACATCGGCGCCGCCGCGGATCATGGCCGACAGTTTGTCGTCGATCGAGCGGATGACGCGCGCCGGCGAGCCGACAATCAGCGAGTTGTCGGGAAATTCCTTGCCCTCGGTCACCACCGCACCGGCGCCGACCAGACAGTTTTTCCCGATCTTCGAACCGTTGAGCATGATCGCGCCCATGCCGACCAGCGAATTGTCGCCGATCGTGCAGCCATGCAGGATGACGTTGTGACCGATGACGCAATTGCTGCCGATCACTATCGGGAAACCGGGATCGGTATGCAGTGTGGCGTTGTCCTGAATCTGCGAACGCTCGCCGAGCTCAATCCACTCGTTGTCGCCGCGCAGCACCGCGCCGAACCAGATGCTCGAGTCTTTCCTCATGCGCACACGGCCGATCACGGTCGCATTGTCGGCGATCCAGTATTCGCCCTCGCCCGGTAATTCCGGCGCCTGTCCGTCGAGTTCAAAGATCGCCATTCCGCACTCCTGAATAAGGAGCGAGAACTTGCCCGATCAAAAGCGTTGAGGGAAGCCGGGTCTCTTAGAAGCCGGCGGCGCGCAGCGTCATCGACAGCACCATGCCGGACATCAGGCTCCAGAAGCCCGCAAGGATGGTGGCGAGGAACACAAACTCGAAACGGCGGCCTTCCTGCTGACGGCCGAACAACGTGTTGCGCATAATGAGAAACGGCGCGGCGATCATCAGCAGCGGGACGGCGGCGAAAGCCTGCGGGCTCGGCCCGGTCGACAGCATGCCGAACGTCGGCAGCTTGCTGGTAGCCAGTTGATAGGCGGAGCTGAACAGGCCGGCCATGGCGAAGCCCAGCGCCAGCGACAACATATTTTGCAACGCCTCGGGAGTCATATCCGCCTCGCACGCAATACGAGGGCAACCTACCGTTTGCGCGGGTTCCCGCCAGTCAATCCTTAATGAATGGTTAAGAGCCAAAATGCCCGTTCTGCCAAAGGTTTGCCGCAAGCCATGGCATACTGACCGTTGATTCGAGCCGTCCTTGGGAAGTTCATGGCCTACGTCACGCAGCATAAGCGCCACGGCAAACGCCGCAGCGGCCACAATCCCCTCACCGGCCCTGTGCTGCTGTTCACCGCGGTGATCGCGGTCGCCGCGGTCTATGTCGGCTATGTGCTGTGGCCGCGCTGGCCGGAGGCGCCGGTCAGCCTCGATGCGCCGTCCCTGCCGGTGAACGTCTCGGGCACGCTCTTCAACATCGAGCCGGCGGCCATCCGCCAGGCCATCCAGCGCAAGCCCGGCACGCAGGATCGCGTCGACCTCGCCTATCTGTGGCCGTCGCTGATGCCGCCCGATCCCGCCCGCAAAGCGACGGTCGGCGAACCGGTCGATCCCAACGAGCGGCTGTTCGTCACGATTCAAACCGTCGATGGCACGCTGCCGCTGATGGAGCGCGTGCAGAATATCTATCCGCGCTACATGGTGCCGGAGCCGGTCGCCGGTCCCGAAGGGCTGACGGTGCGCCCGTTCCGCAAGGACACGCCCTACAAGGACGAAGACCTGGTGTTCGAGTCAGGCTCGCCCGAACATTTCCTGGCGCGCTGCGCGCGCAAGGGCGTCATCAATTCGGGCAGTTGTATTCTGGAGCGGCGCATCGGCAATGCCGACGTCACTGTGCGTTTCCCGCGCGACTGGCTCACCGACTGGCAGAACGTCGCCGCCGGCATCGACAAGCTCATGATGCGGCTGCATCCGAATTGAGCCGACAGCGCTCGATGCGCTGATCAGGCCTCGGCGTCGACCAGATCGATAT
>CAIYTE010000046.1 GCA_903929045.1 uncultured Hyphomicrobiales bacterium | reverse complement strand
GAACCGAGAACCGCCAGCGATAAGAGTACGGTTTCGCCGATCCGGCCTGCATCGGCGGCACGCGCAAGCGGCGCCAGCAACGGCGACGACCGCCCAGAGCCGGCCGCGTCAAGGAACGGTGCCCAGCTTTCCGCCGGCACCGAAGCACCTAAAGCATCGAGCAGTGTCAGCGCAGCCGCGCCCTTCAGGGGACGATCGGCTTCGGGCAACGAGGCCAGCCAGCGATCGAAACCGGCCGGGTCGAAGGTGGCATGAACGCGCGCCATCAGGACGGTTCGGTCCGCCGTCGCCACAGTGCTTCCAGTCGGCATCGACGCAATCGCCGCCAGAGGCCACAGCCCCGTGTCGACCGCAGCGCTGTCGGAGCCACGCGCCGCAAGCGCCCGCCATTCCTCGGCGCGCGCGATTGATCCCACGGCATAAAGCGCGTGCGCGGCGTTGTCGGTGAACCACAACAGTTCCGGTGCCGGGTCGATCGCCGCGATGTTGGCGGCGTAGACGCGGGCGGCTTGGGCGAAACGTCCCTGCTCGCGGGCGCTGTCGAGCGCCGCTTTCAGAATCTCGGCACTGGCCGCCGGAACGGCTTGAGCCTGCTGGTTGGCCTTGAAGAAGAGCGCGCGTCCGCGCGGAGACAGATCGTTGCCGGCCTGAGTCAACGCGTTGGCGAGCTCGTCGGGCTTGAACGGCACCGCCGCGTAAACGTCGCCCAGCTTCGCCGGCAAAATTGCGCCGAGCGCTTCGGCCTTCTCAGCCGCTTCGAGACGCACCGGCAAGGCACCGCCGCCGAGTGCCACCGTGCGCAACGCCAGCGCGGAAGCGTTCGCCAAGGCTGCGGGTGTGACTTCGGCTTTGGAGACGCGGAGCAGCGCGGCCTCGATCGGACCGACGCCGGCGAGATTGGCCACCGGCGTGCGATCGCCAAGCGCCGAGCGTAGCAACACGGTGAAGGGAGCGTCCGCAGGGCCACCCTGCTCGCCGATGACATCGAGAGCGAGTTGCACCTGTCCCGTGCGGCCCGCGATCAGATCGCACACTGTCGCCGCGTGAGTCCAAAACTCGCCGCTGAACGATGCGGGCCGGTTAGGCGCCGACACTTCGGCGCACGCCGTGCCGTCGTCGCCGCTGAGGAAAGCCGCCTCAACGCGAGCGCGGGCTGAGACTCCGTCGTTGGCATTGGTAATGGCGCGAGCGAGCGCCACGAAGTTGTCGACATCGCCCATCGCTTTCAAGCGATCGAGACGCAGCGACAACAGACTTTCAGAAACGGCGCCGGGCGCCGCTGGCGGCATCGCGCCGCTCGTCAGCAAAAGTTTGTCCGCGAGACCGCGCACGGCCGGCGACGATGACGGCAGCGGCAGACGCGGGAGATAGGCCGTGACCATGGCGCGCGACGTGCCGCGCCAGAGATCGGGGCCGAGGCCGTCAATGGTGCCGACCGCATCGGTTTGCGGCGCAATCGGCGCCAACTCGTCCATGCGAATGCCACCAATCGTCGTTTCGCTCGAGCCTGCATCGGGAGCGGCGGGCATGACGTCGGACGGTTGCGGCGCCTCTTTTGCTTTCGGCGACGGCAGCAACTGAGTCGGCGCGCTGCTCGGCAGCGATCCCGCGGCATAGACGATGCCCGGGAGCGCGATGGCGGCTGCGGCAAGGAGTGCCGTCGTGAGCCCGACGGCCGTGCGGTTACGGATGCAACGCGCGGTCATTGGGAATGACCTTTTCGACGGTGGCCGACGGGGGTGGAATATTCCGTGTGGCGAGGAACGCGACCCCGCCCACGATCACAACCAAAACGACGATGATGATAACGCGTCCGATCATAGGTCCTCTTTCACTGCCGACTTACCGTCGATCGATGCCCTGTTTGGGGGCTCAACTCTTGGCCGTCGGTACCGGGGCTTCCCCTGGCGCACGCGGTGATGCGACCGCTATAATCCGCGCCGACCATGGCCAATTCACGGCAACCTAACGACTCGGCGGACTCCTGGCAACACGGGGGCAACCACGGAACGCTCGCGTCCCCCTTTCCGCGCGCGGTGGTGCTCGTCGGCTTGATGGGCGCCGGCAAGACCGCGGTCGGGCGGCTCTTGGCCGAGCGGCTGTTGATGCCGTTCGTCGACGCCGACCGCGAGATTGAGACGGCCGCCGGGCTCACCATCAACGAGATCTTCGCCCGTCACGGCGAGCCGTTCTTCCGCGAACGCGAGGAGAAGGTCATGGCCCGCCTGCTGTCGGGACCGCCCCAGGTCATCGCCGCGGGCGGCGGCGCGTTTATGAGTGCCGCGACCCGGGAGCGGATCAAAGCTCAGGGCATCTCAGTCTGGCTCAAGGCCGACATCGATCTGCTGTTGCGCCGGACCGCCAAGCGCACCCACCGGCCGCTGCTGGCCGGCGACAACCCGCGCGCGGTGCTGGAACGCCTCGACCGCGACCGCGGGCCGATCTACGCCACCGCCGACATCACCGTCGAGACCACCGACGAGCCCGCCGATCTGGTGGCGGAGCGAATCGCGGCAATACTCGAAGCCCGCATCGCCGCCGCCCAGGGAGCCCAGCAATGACCCAAGCGCTGTTGTCCCCCACGATCGTGCCGGTCGCGCTCGGCGAGCGCAGCTACGAGGTGCGCATCGGCGCCGGTCTCATCGACCAGGCCGGCACCATTCTCGCCGCGCAGTTGACCCGCAAGGACGTCATCATTGTGACGGACGCCAACGTCGCGCCGCTCTACCTGCCGCGTTTCGAACAGGCGCTCAAAACTTCCGGCATCCGCAGCCAAGCCATCGTGCTGCCACCGGGCGAAGGGACCAAGGATTTCGCCCACCTCGAGCAGCTCACCAGCGCGTTGCTCAACAAGGGCGTCGAACGCGGCACGACGCTGATCGCACTCGGCGGCGGCGTGATCGGCGATCTCGCCGGATTTACGGCCGCCATCACACTGCGCGGCCTCGACTACGTCCAGGTGCCGACCACGCTTCTGGCCCAGGTCGACAGTTCCGTCGGCGGCAAGACCGCCATCGACACGCCGCATGGCAAGAACTTGGTCGGCGCATTCCACCAGCCGCGCCTGGTATTGGCCGACATCGCTGCGCTCGCCACGCTGCCGCTTCGCCAAGTGCGCGCAGGCTATGGCGAGGTGGTGAAGTACGGCCTGATCAACGATCTCTCGTTCTTCCTCTGGCTCGAGAAACACGGCGCAGCCCTGGTCGACGGCAACGAAGCGCACCGGCTCGAAGCGGTCGCGACCAGCGTCAAGGCCAAGGCCGACATCGTGTCGCGCGACGAGCGCGAGACCGGCGACCGCGCGCTGCTCAACCTCGGCCACACTTTCGCGCATGCGCTCGAAGCCGAAACCGGATTCGGCGAAGAGCTCCTGCACGGCGAAGCCGTCGCGGCCGGCATCGTTCTCGCCTTCGCGCTCTCGGCGCGGCTCAAGCTTTGCCCCGATGCCGATGTCGAACGGGTGCGCAGCCACTTTGCCGCCGTCGGTTTGCCGTCGGGCCTGAAAAGCCTGACCCATCGCGCCTGGAAGGCCGACGCCCTGATCGCCCATATGCGCCACGACAAGAAGGTGCGCGATCAGAAGATCCGTTTCATCCTGGCGCGCGGCATCGGCCAAGCGTTCGTCTCCGACGGCGTCGATCCCGACGTGGTCGCAGGCCTGCTCGCCGATGAGATTGCGGCCTGACTCTTTCGTTCGCCCGTTTCACCTGAATCTTCCCGCACGAGGTCGGAACCATGGACCTTCCCCTGCCATTTGAAATCGCGATCATCGCGCTGTTGATCCTGACCGCGGGGTTCTTCTCGGCCGCGGAAACGGCGCTGACAGCGGTCTCCCGCGCCGTGATCCACCAGCTCGATCGCAAGGGCGTGCCGCGGGCCGCCACCGTGAAGCGCCTGCGCCTGCACAAAGAGCGATTCATCGCCGCTATCCTGTTCGGCAACAACCTGGTCAATATTCTGGCCAGCGCCATGACCACCGACATCATGGTGCGGTTGTTCCCGGGCGCCGGCGTGCTTTACGCCACGGCGATTCTTACCGTCGTGCTGATCGTGTTCGGCGAGGTGCTGCCCAAGACCTATGCCATCCAGCACGCCACCGCATCGTCGCTCGCGG
>CAIYTE010000045.1 GCA_903929045.1 uncultured Hyphomicrobiales bacterium | reverse complement strand
TTGATGGCGGCCGCGTTGGCCTCGGGCTTATGGTACCAGAAGCCGATCAGCAGGTAGCTGGCGAGACCCACGCCTTCCCAGCCGAAGAACATCTGGACCAGGTTGTCCGACGTCACCAGCATCAGCATGGCGAAGGTGAAGAGCGAGAGATAGGCGAAGAAGCGCGGCCGGTACGGCTCCTCGTGCATGTAGCCGATGGAATAGAGGTGCACGAGCGACGATACGGTGTTGACGACGATTAGCATCACCGCGGTGAGCGTGTCCACGCGCAGCGCCCAGTCGATCTTGAGGTCGCCGGAAACGATCCAGCTCATGATCGGCACGCGGATATCGCCGTGGCCGAAGCCGACCTGCACGAAGGCGACCCAGGACAGGATCGCCGACACGATCAGCAGCGTCGTCGTGATCAATTCCGCGGTGCGCGAACCGGACGCGGCCGGCTCGACCGGGCCGTGGCCATGATCGTGACCGTGGTCGTCGCCTTCGGTGTGCGAGTGATGGATGACGCCGGCATCGCCGTGTACCGCCGGCTCATGGCCGTGGGAGGCGTGGTGATCCGTTTCGCCATCGCCCAGGCCCGGCGGCGGCGCATGACCCGGGACACGCGCGCGCGCACCGGCCAGCGCAATCAGGCCGGCCAGAATGGCGCCAAGTAGCGGCAGGAAGACGATGGCCTGAAACATCGGTGCGTCAGCCCTTCATCATATTGATGTCTTCGACCGCGATCGAACCGCGGTTACGGAAGAAGACGACGAGAATTGCAAGACCAATGGCCGCTTCCGCGGCGGCAACGGTCAGAATGAACAGCGCGAAAATCTGGCCCGTAATGTCGCCGAGATGCGTCGAGAACGCCACGAGGTTGATGTTCACGGCCAGCAGAATGAGTTCGATCGACATCAGGATGATGATGACGTTCTTCCGGTTCAGGAAGATGCCGAAGATGCCGAGCGTGAACAGGATCGCGGCGACAGAGAGATAGTGCCCAAGGCCGATGGTCATGGGGTGCCCTCCGCGCTCGAACTGACGGTGTTGGTGGCCAGCCCCTGCCCCGGCCGCACCTTGACCACTTCCATCGCCATGGCCGGCGTGCGCGCCACCTGCTCGGCGATGACCTGCCGGCGGACACGCGCCTTATGCTGCAGCGTCAGCACGATGGCGCCGATCATGGCGACCAGCAGGATCATGCCGGCGGCCTGGAAGAAGTAGATGTACCGCGTATAGAGCACGAGGCCGATGGCCTCGGTGTTGGAAATGCCGGCCGGGATCGGCGCGACGATGGCCGTCGGCACGCCGGGTCCGATGACCCAGGCACCGACCACCAGCAGCAGTTCGGCGATGAAGATGCCGGCGATCAGCAGGCCGACTGGCAGGTATTGCAGCGCGCCCTGCTTCAGCTCGGTGAAGTCGACGTCGAGCATCATGACGACGAACAGAAACAGCACCGCGACCGCGCCGACATAGACGACGATCAGGATCATCGCCAGGAATTCGGCGCCGATCATCAGGAACAGCCCCGCCGCATTGACGAAGGCGAGGATGAGATAGAGCACCGAATGCACGGGGTTCTTGGCCGCGATCACCATGAAGGCGCTGGCGACGCAAAGCCCGGCAAAAAGATAAAAGAACAACGCGGCGATCATCGGTTCACCTGTAGGGGGAGTCGAGCGCGATATTTTTCGCGATCTCGCGTTCCCAGCGGTCGCCATTCGCGAGCAACCGTTCCTTGTCGTAGTACAGCTCTTCGCGGGTCTCGGTGGCGAATTCGAAATTCGGGCCTTCGACGATGGCGTCGACGGGGCATGCTTCCTGGCACAGGCCGCAATAGATGCACTTCACCATGTCGATGTCGTAGCGCGTCGTGCGCCGCGTACCGTCGTTGCGGCGCGGCCCGGCCTCGATGGTAATGGCCTGCGCCGGGCAGATCGCCTCGCACAGCTTGCAGGCGATGCAGCGTTCTTCGCCATTGGCGTAGCGGCGCTGGGCGTGTTCACCCCGGAAGCGCGGCGAGATCGGGCCCTTCTCGAACGGATAGTTCAACGTCGCCTTGGGCGCGAAGAAGTAGCGCATCGCCAGACCGGTCGCGACGACGAATTCCCACAGGAACAGGGCTTTTGCTGCGCGGACGAGTTTCATTTCATCGCTCCCGCTGCGAGGCCGCCGTACTGAAGGACACCCGCGACGATGACGACCGCCGCCAGCGAAATCGGCAGGAACACCTTCCAGCCCAGCCGCATCAACTGGTCGTAGCGGTAGCGCGGCACGATGGCCTTGGCCATGGCGAACCAGAAGAACATGAACAGCACTTTGAGCGCGAACCAGACGATGCCCGGTACCCAGGTAAACGGCGCATAAGGGATCGGCGAAAGCCAGCCGCCCAGGAACAGGATCGTCGACATCGCGCACATCGTGACGATGGCGACGTATTCGCCGAGCATGAACATCATGTAGGGCGACGAGCCGTATTCGACCATAAAGCCGGCAACGAGTTCGGACTCCGCTTCGACGAGATCGAACGGCGGACGGTTGGTTTCCGCCAGCGCCGAGATGAAGAAGATGATGAACATCGGGAACAGCGGCAGCCAGTACCAGCCGAGCATGCCGTACTTGGTGTCCTGCGCGTTGACGATGGCGGTGAGGTTCAGCGATCCGGCGCACAGCAGCACCGTGATGATGACGAAGCCGATCGAGACTTCGTAGGACACCATCTGCGCGGCCGAACGCACCGCCGACAGAAAGGCGTATTTCGAGTTCGACGCCCAGCCGGCCATGATGATGCCGTAGACCATCAGCGACGAGATCGCGAAGATGTAGAGCACGCCGACATTGATGTCGGCGATGACCCAGCCGAGATTGACCGGCATCACGGCCCAGGCGGCGAGCGCCAGCACGCAGGTGACGAGCGGCGCCAGCAGGAACACGCCCTTGTTCGAACCGGCCGGGATCACCGGCTCTTTCAGCACGAACTTGATCAAATCGGCGAAAGACTGGAACAGGCCGAAGGGCCCGACCACGTTCGGACCGCGGCGCATCTGCACCGCCGCCCAGATCTTGCGATCGGCGAGCAGGATGTAGGCGATGGCGACAAGCAGGATCACCAGCATCAGGAGCGATTGCCCGACGATGATCAGAACCGGCCAGATGTAACCGAAGAAAATTTCTTCCATCGCCCTACTCCGCCGCCGTCTTGGCCGCGCCATTCGCCAGTGCCGAACATTCGGCCATGATGGCGGAGGCGCGTGCGATCGGATTGGTCAGATAGAAATCGCCGACCGGCGGCGCGAAGCCGGCCTTGTCGAACGAGCCGCCGAGATTGGCGAGCGCCGACACATGCGCGGCATCGCCCGCCGCGATCTGGTCGAGCCGCATCATGTGCGGGTACGCCGCGAACAGCGCCTGCCGCAATGACCCGAGCGAGTCATAGGGCAGCTTCTGGCCGAGCACGTCCGACAGCGCGCGCAGGATCGCCCAGTCCTCGCGGGCTTCGCCCGGCGGGAACGCGGCGCGGTTCGCCATCTGCACGCGGCCTTCGGTGTTGACGTAGATCGCGGATTTTTCCGGATAGGCGGCGCCCGGCAGGATGACGTCGGCGCGATGCGCGCCCTTGTCGCCATGGGTGCCGATGTAGACGACGAACGAACCCGCGGCGACGTCGATCTCGTCGGCGCCGAGCAGGAACAGAACGTTGGTGCCGCCCGCGGCCATTTCGGCGGCGGTCTTGCCGCCCTTGCCCGGCACGAAGCCGATATCCAGCGCGCCGACGCGCGACGCCGCGCTCTGCAGCACCGAGAAGCCGTTCCAGCCGTCGGCAATGACGCCGAATTCCGTCGCCGCCTTGGCGGCGAGCGACGCAATGGTCGCGCCGTCCTTGCGGGCCAGCGCGCCGGCACCGAGGATGATGAGCGGATTCTTCGCCGCCTTGAACGCTTCGGCAAACTTGGACTTGCCGAAACCGGCCAGCGTTTCCGCGCCCGCGCCAAGATAGTCGTAGGTGTAGGTGAGATCGGCCTTCTCGCCGATCAGCGCGACCGGGAAATTGCCGGCGCGCCAGCGCTTGCGGATGCGCGCATTGAGCACTGCCGCTTCACGGCGCGGATTGGCGCCGATGATGAGCAGCGCGTCGGCCTTCTCGATGCCGGCGATGGTCGCATTGAAGATGTAGCTGCCGCGGCCCCAGGCCGGATCGACCGCCGCGCCGTCTTGGCGCGCGTCGATGTTGGCGCTGCCGAGGCGGGTCATCAGATCCTTGAGCGCGAACATCTCTTCGACGCCGGCCAGATCGCCGGCGATGGCGCCGACATTGTTGCCGGCCGCTTTCACCTTGTCGGCGATGGCAGCGAAGGCTTCCGCCCAGGTCGCAGGGCGCAGACGGCCATTGGTGCGGATGTAGGGCTGATCGAGACGCTGCGTGCGCAGACCGTCGACGACATGACGCGTCTTGTCCGAGATCCACTCCTCGTTCACGTCGTCATTGTTGCGCGGCAGGATGCGCATGACTTCGCGGCCGCGCGTGTCGATGCGGATGGCCGAGCCGACGGCGTCCATGACGTCGACCGACTGCGTCTTGTTCAATTCCCACGGCCGCGCCGCGAAAGCATAAGGCTTCGACGTCAGCGCGCCGACCGGGCACAGATCGACGACGTTGCTTTGCAGCTCCGACGTCATCGCGTGCTCGAGATAGGTCGTGATCTCCATGTCCTCGCCGCGGCCGATAGCGCCGAGCTCCGGCACACCGGCGATTTCCTGCGAGAAGCGGATGCAGCGCGTGCAGTGAATGCAGCGCGTCATGATCGTCTTGACCAGCGGGCCGATATATTTGTCTTCGACCGCGCGCTTGTTTTCCTGATAGCGGCTGCCGTCGTGACCATAGGCCATGGCTTGGTCCTGCAAGTCGCACTCGCCGCCCTGATCGCAGATCGGGCAATCGAGCGGATGGTTGACCAGCAGGAACTCCATCACGCCTTCGCGCGCCTTCTTCACCATCGGAGACTTGGTGAACATCTGCGGCGGCTCGCCATTCGGCCCCGGACGCAGGTCGCGGATATTCTGGGCGCAGGACGCGACCGGCTTCGGCGGTCCGCCCTTCACTTCGATCAGGCACATGCGGCAGTTGCCGGCGATCGACAGACGCTCGTGGTAGCAGAAGCGCGGAATTTCAGCGCCCGCGGCCTCACACGCCTGAAGCAGCGTGTACTCCGGCGGCACGTCCAGTTCTTGTCCGTCGATGATGACTTTGGTCATTCCATCTTGCCTAGTGCGCTACGTCCGTCAGCTCGAGCCGATGCTCGATACGTTCGACACGGGTTTCGAGGCGATCAAGCCTCCGGTTCACACCCGCGAGACCTTCCTCTACGGAGGTCATACGGACTTTCAAATCCTGCAAATCATCAGCCATGCGTTCGGTACGAGCATCGACCTTACGCAGAAGAACGAGAACGACATTTTCAGGTTCGGTCACCATCGCCTCCTCTCTTCAAGCCGCGTGTTCAGTGGGCGCACCGCAGCGCGCTGTCTTGTAGTGCTGCGCTTCGGCCAGATGCTTCCAGCCGAATGCAAAATCGTTGTCGCCATGGCGTTTCAGATGATCGAGGCGCTCGACGCCTTCCTGCATCGTCGGACGGTGGCCGACCTCGATGTGCCAGAGCACCAGAGGGGTCTCGATGTGTTCAAACCACTCGGCGCGGCGGCCGTAAAACCGGCTGTGCAGTGTCTTCCAGACGAAGCGCTCCAGCGCCTCGACGTTTTCCCACACCGTCAGGTTCGGCAGCACGCGCGGATCGCCATAGACCTGCATGTTCATGGCGTTGCCGCTGGCGTCCTGAAGCCGCCAGACAAAACCGTCGATCTGCTCGGCCAGTCCATTGATGCGCGCGACATTGTTGCTGAAGTCAGCCATGCGCGGATCGTCGAGCGGATACCTGATCCGCGCGATGTTGAACTGGGCGAGATGGCGATCCATCAGACCTTGGCCTCCAGACGCTTTACGCGCCCTTCCAGCTTATGGACGGAGGCCTCAAGCGTCTCGTAACGCAGATGCGCGTTCGCTGCGAAACCAAGCGAGTGCGTCGAAATCTTGTACAGATCGTCGATTTTTTTCTTCATCTCGCTGACGTCACTTTTGACCTCAAGTTGCGACGAACGAATTTCGCGCAACAATCGCAAAACCAGATTATCCGCTACCTTTGCCATCGCTTCCCTCCCCTACTCAGCTGCGACAAGGCTGGGCTCGCGCACGGCGCCATGGGCGTCGGCGTTGCGGGCATATTCGTCGATGCGTTCTTCGATCTCGTGACGGAAATGCGCGATGAGGCCCTGGATCGGCCAGGCCGCCGCGTCGCCGAGCGCGCAGATGGTGTGGCCTTCGACCTGTTTCGTCACTTCCAGCAGCATGTCGATTTCGCGCTTCTGCGCGCGGCCTTCGGCCATGCGCGTCAGCACGCGCCACATCCAGCCGGTGCCCTCGCGGCACGGCGTGCACTGGCCGCAGCTCTCATGCTTGTAGAAATAGGACAGCCGCGCCACGGCGCGAATGAGGTCGGTCGACTTGTCCATGACGATGACCGCCGCGGTGCCGAGGCCCGAGCGCAGCTTCGACAACGAGTCAAAATCCATCGGCGTGTCGATTATTTGTGCCGCCGGCACCATGCGCACCGACGAAC
>CAIYTE010000044.1 GCA_903929045.1 uncultured Hyphomicrobiales bacterium | reverse complement strand
GCCCCAGACGCTGAGTTCGGGGCCTACTATGCGAGGGCGCGGCAGGAGCCGAGGGTCCTTCGAGGCTCGCTACGCTCGCACCTCAGGATGACGGGTCTTACAGCTCTTCAATCCCATCGACGCGGTTGGGATAGAACGCCAGATACTCCTTGATCTCCGCCATCGCCGGAAACGGCGTCTCGTAAGACCACACCGCGTTCTCCGCCGTCTTGCCGCCGGCCGCGACCGAATAATAGCTGGCGTCGCCCTTGTACGGGCAGTGCGTCGCATTGCTGGTCTTGGTGAACAAATCCATCTTGGCGTCGGCGCGGGGGATGTAGAACACCGCCGGATAGCTCGCCTCCTGCAGCCGCAACGCCTGCGTTGTATCGGCGATGATTTGCCCGCCCAGCGTGACGCGCACGCGCTTGCCGTTGGGCGTGATGGTAATCGGATGGTCGGGGCCGGGCAGTTTCATGGACGTCTCCTGACGACGGTAAGGATGCGGAAAGCATAAGGTCAGTTCCAGCCTGAGCTAGGGAGCCGATTAGCAATCCGTGAGTTGCGGATCGCTAAAATTTGAACGACCGGGCTTACAGGACGAACACACTCTTCGACGTAGTTTGTTCCCAACACCGGACACGGAACACGTCGTATGATCGACAAGACCGCCGAAAAGCTTCTGCAGGGCCTGAATATTCTGATTGTCGACGGCAATCATTATATGCGCAAGCTGACGCGCACCATGCTCATGAACATGGGCGCCAAGTCGGTGATCGAGGCGGCCGACGGCCTCGCCGGTCTCGAACAGATCCGGCTCAACGATCCCGACGTCATGTTTCTCGATTGGGACATGCCGCTTTTGGACGGCCTCGAAGTGATGCACATCGTGCGCTCGCCCGGTGTGTTTCCGCGGCCCAATCTGCCGATCATCATGCTGACGTATCGTGCGGAACGCTCCTCGGTGATCCAGGCCATCCGTGCCGGCGTCCACGAATTCCTGATCAAGCCGACATCGCCAAAAGCGCTGCGCGACCGTTTGACGTCGATTGCGGTCAAGCCGCGGCCGATGATCAAGATCGGCGATTGCTATATTCCCGAGCCGCGCCGCCCGGCGCCGGGCTTCGACCTCTCGGCCACGGCGTAATCAGGCTCCATCACCGTCACCCTGAGGTGCGAGCGCAACGCGCGAGCCTCGAAGGGCGACGGCCGTTCATCCTTCGAGGGCCGCTTCGCGGCCACCTCAGGATGACGGATTTGGATCTTCGAAAAATCTTACAGGCTCCTAAAAATCGTACAGCCTTGCCGGATTGTCGGTGAGGATCGCGCGCTGCAAGCCTGTGTCCGGCGTCCACTCCATAAATACATCGATCAGCCGCTGCGCATCCGGCACCGGACCTTCGGGCCGCGGATGCGGCCAGTCGGTGCCCCAGACCAGATTGTCCGGATTGGCCGCGACCAAAGCGTCGTGAAACGGCTTGGCCTGCAGATAATCCGGCGGCGTCGCGCCGAGACGATAGGTGCCCGACAATTTCGCCCAGAATTTTCCGCCGGCCACCGCGCGCAGCAGCGCCTGAAAGCCGGGATGCTGCGTGCCGTGATGATGTTCGAGCCGGCCCATGTGATCGACGACGACGGGCACCGGCACGCGGTCGAGTTGCGGCATCAGTTCGGGCAGGTCCCGCGTGTCGATCCATAATTGCAGATGCCAGCAGAGCTCTTTCATCAGCGCATAGAACGGCTCGACATCCTTGAGGCCGACGCCGTTTTGATAATAGGGCTTGCCGTCGCGGCGGAATTCATTGGCGCGTAACGCGCGCACGCCGGCTTTGTGCCAGGCCTTCAAGGTCTCCTGCGTCAGCTCGGCGCCGCCAACCCCGACGCCGCGCAATCTTTTCGGCTCGCGCGTCAACGCATCGAGCATTGCGGTGTTGTCGCGGCCGTAGGCCGATGGCTGTACCAGCACGCCGCGGTCGAAGCCGAGACGGTCGAGCATGGTCAGATAGGATTCGAGCGGCGCGTCGTCCGGCGTGTAGCTGCGCGGCTCGGCATAGGGAAACTTCGCCGCCGGTCCGAAGACGTGGCAGTGCGTATCGCAGGCGCCGTGCGGGAGCTTGCCGCTCATTTCGGGGCCTCCGTCATGCCGATGCGTTTCATGATCGGTGCGATGCGCGCGCTGTCCCGCCGCAGCATATCCGTCACTTCCGCGCCCGTGGTCGGATGCGGCGTGAAGCCTTGCTGCTTGAGGATGGCGACGACCTTGGGATCGGCCAGCCCATCGGCAAAGGCCTTGGCCAAAGTGTCCATGATCGGCTGCGGCGTACGCGCCGGCGTGAACAACGTGTAGAGCCCGGTATATTCGTAATCCGGCAGGCCCTGTTCGCGCACCGTCGGCACATCGGGCAGCACGGACACGCGCTGCCGCGAGCCGACCGCGATCGGCTTCACCTTGCCGCTCTCGATGAAGGGCAGCGCCACCGAGGTGTTGATCCAGAACACATCGACTTCGCCCTGGGCGATGGCCATTGTCGCCTGCGCGCCGCCACGATAGGGCACATGCGTCATTTCGATGCCGGCGTCGGAGCGCAGCTGCTCCATTGCCAGATGCTGCGGACTGCCGAAGCCGACCGAGGCGTAATTGAGTTTGTTGGGTTCGGCCTTCGCCATGGCGATGATGTCGCGCAGCGAAGTGGCCTTCAGCGCCGGCGGCGTGATCAGCACCGAATTGGTTTCGACCAGCAAGGTCACCGCCGCGAGATCGGTCCACGGGTCGAAGCCCATGGGCTGGCCCATGTTCGGCAGGATGGCGTGTACACCGTTGTTGAACAGGCCGATGGTGTAGCCGTTCGGCTCGGCGCGGGCGACGCGTTGCGCGCCGAGTGCGCCACCGGCGCCGATAATGTTCTCGACGATGATGCGATGGCCAAGCGCGTTGCCGACCGATTCCGCCAGCACGCGTCCGACCAGATCGCCCGCCGTCCCGGCCTGAACGCTGACCACCAAAGTGATCGGCCGCGTCGGATAGGGCTCGGCACGCGCTTCGAGGTGCGCGGTGAAAACGAAACCGCTGCCCAGAATTGCCATCGCCAGACGGGAGCCTATAAAGGCGAGCGACATTTCGAGCTTCCTTCCGTTTTCACAGCGTCGAATTGAATGGTGCGCGTGTTGACGCTTTCCCTATCACAACCGTGAACGACGTGTCCCGCAACGCCGACGAGTTCGACAGCACCGAAGCCTTCGCGCGCTGCAAGGTGGCGCGCGACTGGCTCGCCGGTCTCTATGCCGACGTGTCGCCGCTGCCGGTCACCTACACCGGCGCGCCGTTCACGATGAAGGTGACGGGCCATCCGCCGGAGACGGCGTCGGTGGTGCGCGAAGTGTTCAAGCCGGCGTTCAAGGTGCTGGAGCGCATGTCACGCGGCAAGATTGTCGTCGATGACCGCTGGGGCGCCAGTGTTCACGCCGAGCGCGAGGCCGTCGAAGCCTTGCGCGACGGCCGTACCGATTTTGCGCCGTGTTATTCGGCCTGGGACACGAATCTCTACACCATGGTGCAGGGCTTGCGGCTGCCCGGCCTGTTCGCCACCGCCGAGATCGGCACCGCGATTTCGGAAGAACTGTATGCGGATTTCCTGCGTCCCGATGTCGAGAAGCAGGGCATCGTTATGGGCCGGCTGAAGGCGACCAGCGCCTTCAATTTGTTCAGCATGCAGCCGATCCGTACGCTCGCCGATCTGCAAGGTCTGCGCATCGGCGGCAATGACGGCATCGAGGGCGATGTCATCCGCGCGCTCGGCGCGATCCCCGTGCCCGGCAGTTCGCTGGAGAAGAAAGAGGCCTTCGCGTCCGGTGCGCTCGACGCCATGCATATTTCCGACGGGCCGGCGGAAGTGTTCGGCATCGGCACCAAGGCGCGCTTTCGCACATCGCTCGGGCTGGTGCGCAACAACACCGAGTTCGGCATGAGCAAACAGTTCTGGCACAGTCTGTCGGACGATTTGCGGGAGATTTTGCACGCGTGGCTGCGCGCCGAGGCGCAGGCCGAGTGTCAGGTTTTCTACGGCCTCGAAGGCGCGCGGGCGCGTGACAAATTCCGCGAAGCCGGCTGCGAATTCATCGCGTTCTCCGACGCGGATTGGAACGAGATCGATGCGCGCGTGGCGCCGGTGATCAGTGCCTTTGTCGACGCGGAAGAAGCGGCCGGCCGCCCCGCCGCGGCAATGATGACAGCCATCGACACGCTGACGAAAAAATACGTCAACAAATCGCCGGATCAGCTGATGGCCAACGCCATCGCCGATCCGATTCAGTGGGAACAATAATAAGGCGCATGATCCCGAAAAGTGGGTACCGATTTTCGGATAAGATCATGCGCAAAAGGAAATAAAATGACTGAAGCCATTCAGATCCGGCTCGGTGGCTACGGCCCGCCGAAGACCACCTTCAGCCGCGCGCTGAAAATCATCGGCGACAAGCTCAAGGCCCAGTTCGGCTCGCGCGTCGACATTCAATATGTCTGGAACGTCATGGACCTCGGCTACAACGCCGAGGATGTGCTCGAGCTCGTCGAGCGCGGCGCACTGTCGCTCGGCTATCAGTCCACCAGCGGCCACGCCGAGGAGATTCCGGAGGTCGGTCTCGCCGACCTGCCGTTCCTGTTCAAGGACGAAGCGGCGGCGCGCGCCGCTATCGACGGCGCGCTCGGCGCGTTGATGGCGAAAAGCATCGAGGCGAAAACCAACACGCGCGTGCTCGGTTTTTTCGAGAACGGCTTCCGTCACGTGTCGAATTCCATCCGCCCGGTCCGCACGCCGACCGATTTCGGCGGCATGAGCATCCGTTGCCTGAACAGCGACATTCAGAAGCGCACGTTTGAACTGCTCGGCGCCAGGCCGACGCATGTCGGTCTCGCCAAACTGATCGCGGCCTTGAAGAACGGCGAGATTGACGGCCAGGAGAATCCACTGGCCAACACGGTCACCTATGGCGCGCACAAACTGCACAAGTTTCACACGCTGACCAACCATTTCTATGTGTCGCGTGTCGTTGCCGCGCATCGCCAGAGCTTCGATGGCTGGCCGCGGGATCTGCAGGACGCCGTGCGCGCCGCGGTGAAGGACGCGATCCCGGCGCAGCGCGATCTCGCAGTGCAGGAGGAAATCGACGCCCGCAAGGCGATCGAGGCGGAAGGCTGCGCGGTCGTCGATCTCACCGACGCCGAGCGCAAGGTGTTTCAGGACGCGGTGGCGCCGATCTACGCCGAAGCGCGCAAGCAGTTCGCGGGCAAGGATACGGCGGGGATTTTGTAATAACTCCGCTCATTCCCGCGTAAGCGGGAATCCAGGGGCCACAATTCATGGCGTTGGCTTCGGCTCTGGGTCCCCGCTTTCGCGGGGACGAGCGGCATTTTACTTCGGCTCCAGCCCCGCGAGCTTCGCCGCCTCGCCCATACGCTTGTAGTCGTCGCGGATGAAAGCGGTGAAGCCCGCCGTCGTCATCTGCTCCGGCGTTGCGATTTCGGTACCCATGTCGCGCAGCTTCTGCGCCACCG
>CAIYTE010000043.1 GCA_903929045.1 uncultured Hyphomicrobiales bacterium | reverse complement strand
TTAGCCGGACTGGTGGTTTTAGCGGGGGGCCTGTACCCGATCCCATCTCGAACTCGGCCGTAAAACTCCCCAGCGCCGATGGTACTAAGTCTTAAGACTTGGAAGAGTAGGTCGCTGCCAGTCCTGCTAAGAACGAATGTTTCCTCATCACGATGGCCGCACTTTTCCAAAAAACGGCCGTCCGCAAGGACGGCCGTTTTGTTTTTGGGGGGCTGCCCTCCGAAAACAGGAAGGCCGCCGTGGCGGATCCGCGGCGGCCTTTTCCTTTTTGGATAAGGTGATCGCCAGCGATCCGCTTACGCCTCATCCGGTTTTGATTTTCGCAATTGCCGTGCCGCATACAAAGCGGCGATGCGCCGGCGAAATGCTTTCGGCTTTTCCGCAAATAGTCTGCTGGCGATCCGCGCCGCGGTTTTCAAATGTGCGTCACGCCGTGCGTCGATCGCCGGCGCGAGTCGTGAGCGCCATGGCGCCAGCGGTTGATGTGGCGCCGTGAGTAGCGTCAGCACGCTGAGATCCTGGCAGGCGCCGAGCCGATTGCGCAGGCGCTGTGCTTCCTCGCCCCAAACCTGGCCCAGCCGCGGCCATAGATGCTCGACCAGATCCATCTGATGACGGTGCTCGACCACGCGCCGGCGCAAATCGTGCAGGTGTTCCGCATCTGCTTCGGGCCAGTTCTTCGGCACGAGCTGTCGAGCGCGCCGGTACGTGACAGTCAAAGCATCGGCGACGGCGTCGAACCCGATGGTCTGCAAGGGCCAGCGGTCGATCGTCAGTGATGCAAAGTCCAGATATTGATTAAGCCGGCCGCGCATGTCGCGGCTGAAGCCCGTCTGCTCCGCGGCATTCCTGATTGTGGTGACACGGCCGCGCACGGTCTCCATCGATTTGTCGGCAAACGGCACGCCCGACTTGCGCAGATCGGAAAGCGCATCGAGCGTCGACTGGGCATCGCGCGCGCCCGTCAAAGCCCGCATCAGATCCCGGGCCTCGACCCGCATTTGCTCTGCCTGTTCGCCGAGCGGTCCGGACAGGAGCCGCATCAAGGCGCGCCAGCGTTTCAGCGCTTTTCGGACCTCATGCACGGCCTCAGCGTCGGAAAGCTTGGGATTGGTCAGGGAACCGCGGGCATCGGTCACGATCGACCGCGCAGCGGCGGCCAGATCGTCGCCGAAGCTATCGTCGCCTGCCACGTCAGCCCCCGCCATGCCCCGCAGTTCGGCGGTTTTTTGCCGGGGTTTAGTGACAGGTTTATGAAAAACGGCCTTCTGCGCTCTTCCCATTGCCGTCCGTCGTTGCTAGATACTCCGCGAAGGCGCGGGGCACTTTCCCGCGTTTTCGCGTTTAAGCGAGGTAAGCAGTGAAGGCCGGGCGCAAGCAAGGCCATCGACCTGAGAGGTCGAGACTGTTACAGAGCGCCAGACTTTGACGCGGGATGGAGCAGCCCGGTAGCTCGTCAGGCTCATAACCTGAAGGTCGTAGGTTCAAATCCTACTCCCGCAACCAACTTAACGGTACGCACAAAGGCCCGGTCTCACGACCGGGCCTTTGTCGTTTGGCCCCGCTGTAAAACCCGCTCGCGCTTGTAATCGCTGACGGCAAAAATATTTTCCGACTCATCTTCGCGTGCCGCAGAGCAACAACTGAATCGCCTTTTGCGCGCTCTGACGCCGTTATCAGCATGGCATTACAGTTGAATCGGTCTTCGTTGCGTTGCGGAAAAACGGCCGCCCCGTGGTCCGTTATTATGTATACAAAAATTTGCCTTCTGCCAGGGAACGATTACCCTCATCGCGCGCAACGGTTGAATTTTGACATCACAGATCAAAAAACCGGAGTCCAGGGGAGGGAGTTTTCATGAGTGTATCCGCAGGCACTGTCACAGCCGCGCGCGCGTCAGAACTGACGCGCTGGGGTCAACTCGTCATTGGCGTCATCTGCATGGTGATGATCGCCAATCTGCAATACTGCTGGACGTTCTTCGTCCCCGACATTCAAAAGACATTCGGCTGGGATCGTGCGTCGATCCAGATCGCCTTCACGCTCTTCGTGCTGTTCGAGACATGGCTGGTTCCGATCGAAGGCTGGTTCGTCGATAAATACGGCCCGCGGATCGTCATCTTTGTCGGCGGCGTTTTGTGCGGCATCGGCTGGGTGATGAACTCCTACGCCACGAGCCTCACCGAATATTATGTCGCGCAGATCATCGCCGGTATTGGCGCTGGTGGCGTCTACGGCACCTGCATCGGCACCGCGCTGAAGTGGTTTCCGGACAAGCGCGGCCTTGCCGCGGGCATCGCCGCGGCCGGCTTCGGCGCCGCCTCTGCGCTCACCGTTGCGCCGATCCAGGCGATGATCGCCTCGAGCGGGTTTCAGGCGACGTTCTTCAACTTCGGCATCGGGCAGGGCGTCATCGTCTGCGTGCTGGCCTTCTTCCTGAATGTGCCGAAGCCGGGACAAGTGCCGGACACGGTCCGCAACACCAAAGTCATCCAGAACACGCGTCAATTCGCGCCGAGCGAAATCATCGGGCCGACGAATTTCTGGATCATCGGCGGCGCCATCGCGCTTGTCGGTGGCCTGGTCATGTGGGCCGTCGGCCAGCAGTTCTACATTCCGCTGGCGCTCGCCGTGCTGATCTTTGGCTACGGCGGCTACACGGTGTGGACGCGCGGACAGCCGATTTTCACGCTGATGTACTTCATGTTCGTGATCGTCGGTGCCGGCGGCCTGATGGTGACGGCGAACCTGGCGCCGATCTCGCAGGACCTCAAGATCGGCGGCGTGCCGGTGTCTATGTTCGGCCTGACCATGACGGCGCTGACCTTTGCCGCCACGCTCGACCGCATCCTCAACGGCCTGACGCGGCCATTCTTCGGCTGGGTGTCGGACCATATCGGCCGCGAAAACACGATGTTCATCGCCTTCGGCATTGAAGGCATCGGCATCTACGCGCTCTAACTCTTCGGGCATAACCCGGTGATGTTCGTGATCCTGAGCGGTCTGGTGTTCTTCGCCTGGGGCGAGATCTACAGTCTCTTCCCGTCGACCTGCACCGACACGTTTGGTGCCAAGTTCGCCACCACCAACGCCGGCCTGCTCTACACGGCGAAGGGAACGGCGGCGCTGCTCGTGCCCTATACCAACCAGATCCAGAAGGTGACCGGGAGCTGGGACATGGTGTTCATCATCGCGGCGGCCGCGAATATTCTGGCGGCTGTGCTGGCGATCGCCGTGCTCAAGCCATGGCGCGCCAAGGTGATCGCGCGGGGATGAGCCGCTAGATAAAATCTTCCGCCCGCGGGGTTCTCTCGCGGGCGGTATTGTATCGAGAGCGGTGCGTGCGCCGTGCTTGCTGCAACGCACCAAATCGACAGTTCTTTCGCCGTGAAATCCGAAATTCGATTGCGCGGCCAATGGCCGCTGGCATATTGTATACCAGCATGAGTACGCGCGTCCGGTCTCCCAGTAATGTTCTTGTCACCGCCCGCGGTCTTGAGGCCGCGCGTGCGCCTCTCTCGGCGCAGCCGTCGCTGGCGCCGATTGAAACGACGCAGAGCTTCAAGCACAAGGCTTACACCGCGCTGAAGAACGCGATCGTGGCGATGGATATCTATCGCAATCGCGAGGACATCCGTCTCGACGAGCGCAAGCTGGCGCAGGATTTCGGCATCAGCCGCACGCCGGTGCGCGAGGCCATGGCGCAGCTCGAGAGCGAAGGTTTCGTGCGCATGGTGCCGCGCCGCGGCATCTACGTCGTGCGCAAGACCAAGCGCGAAGTCATCGAGATGATCACCGCCTGGGCCGCGCTCGAAAGCATGGCGGCGCGCCTGATCACGCAGGCGGCGAGCCCCGACGAGATCGCGGCCTTGCGGACGATGTTTTCGACCTTCACGGACGGCAAGGCGCGCGTGCACCTCGACGAATATTCCGAGGTCAACATCGAATTCCATCAGAGCATCATCAAGCTCAGCGGCAATCGCGTGCTGATCGATCTCGCGGAAAATCTGTTCACGCATATGCGCATGATCCGGCGCAAGACCATCGTGGAGAAAGACCGCGTCGAGCGGTCGATCCGCGATCACATGAACATCATCGAAGCACTGGAGGCGCGCTCAACCGATCGCGCCGAGGAACTGGTCCGCGATCACGCGCTCGGCCTTGCCGACCACGTGGAAAAATTCGCCGACTATCTGGATTGAGAGAAGGGGACGCCAATGTCTGAAGCTGCAGTAAAGACCAACGCCGCGGCAGACGCGGAAGAGCGGGAGCTGACCGACGGCTTCAATCTCATCATCGACGCGCTCAAGCTCAACGGCTTGAACACGATCTACGGCGTGCCAGGCATCCCGATCACCGATTTTGGGCGCATGGCCCAGGCCGCCGGCATCCGGGTCCTGTCCTTCCGTCATGAACAGAACGCCGGTTACGCCGCCTCGATCGCGGGCTTCCTGACCAAGAAGCCGGGCGTCTGCCTCACCGTGTCGGCGCCGGGCTTCCTCAACGGCCTGACCGCGCTGGCGCATGCCACGACCAACTGCTTTCCGATGATCCTGATCTCGGGCTCGTCCGAGCGCGAAATCGTCGACCTGCAGCAGGGCGACTATGAGGAAATGGACCAGCTCGCGATTGCCAAACCGCTCTGCAAGGCGGCGTTCCGCGTGCTGCACGCCGCTGATATCGGCATCGGTCTGGCGCGCGCGATCCGCGCCGCTGTTTCGGGCCGTCCCGGCGGTGTCTACCTCGACCTGCCGGCCAAGCTCTTCGGCCAGGTAATGGATGCGGAAGCCGGCAAGAAGTCGCTGGTGAAGGTCATCGACGCGGCACCGGCGCAAATTCCGTCGCCGGAATCGATCAAGCGCGCGCTCGACGTTCTTAAGTCGGCCAAGAAGCCGCTGATCATCCTTGGCAAGGGCGCGGCCTACGCGCAGGCCGACGACGCCATCCGTCAGTTCGTGGAAAAGAGCGGCATTCCGTTCCTGCCGATGAGCATGGCCAAGGGCCTGCTGCCGGACACGCACGCGCAGTGCGCCGGCGCCGCGCGCTCGACCGTGCTCAAGGACTCGGACGTCGTCATGTTGATCGGCGCGCGCCTGAACTGGCTGCTGTCGCACGGCAAGGGCAAGAGCTGGGGCGATGCGCCCAAGAAGTTCATCCAGATCGACATCGAGCCCAAGGAAATGGACTCGAACGTCGAGATCGTCGCGCCGGTCGTCGGCGACATCGGCTCCTGCGTCAACGCGCTGCTGTCCGGCATGGGCAACTGGCCGGCGGCTCCGGCCGACTGGGTCGGCGCGGTCAAGGCCAAGCGCGACGACAACGTCGCCAAGATGGCGCCGCGTTTGATGAACAACAACGTGCCGATGGATTATCATGGCGCGCTCGGCGTGCTGCGCACTATCGTCAAGGAGCGTCCCGACGCCATCCTCGTCAACGAAGGCGCCAACACGCTCGATCTCGCGCGCGGTATCATCGATATCTATCAGCCGCGCAAGCGCATCGACGTCGGCACCTGGGGCATCATGGGCATCGGCATGGGCTACGCCATTGCCTCGGCTGTCGAAACCGGCAAGCCGGTGCTGTGCGTCGAAGGCGACTCGGCCTTCGGCTTCTCCGGCATGGAGGTCGAGACGATCTGCCGTTACAACCTGCCGGTCTGCATCGTTATCTTCAACAATGACGGCATTTATCGCGGCACCGACGTCAACAGCAGCGGTTCCTCCGATCCGGCGCCGACCGTGTTCGTCAAGGGCTCGCGCTACGACAAGATGATCGAGGCCTTCGGTGGCGTCGGCGTCAACGCCACGTCGCCCGACGAGCTCAAGCGTGCCGTTAACGCCGCGATGGACTCCGGCAAGCCGACCCTGATCAACGCGGTGCTCGATCCGGCGGCGGGCTCCGAGTCCGGTCGCATCGGCAATCTCAATCCGCAGAGCAAGTTGAAGAAGAAGTAAGCAGTCATTCCGGGGCGCGCCGAAGGCGCGAACCCGGAATCCAGAAACAACCTCAGAGCTACGGCTCTGGATTCCGGGTTCTCTCGCTCACGCTCGAGCCCCGGAATGACGACAGGAGATGGACATGGCTAAAGCGAAGAAAAAAGCGAAGACCAAAGCGAAATCGAAACCCGCGGCGAAAAAGCCGGCCCGCAAGGCAGCAAAGCCTGCCGCCAAGAAGCCGGCCGCGAAGAAGGCAAGCAAGCCGGCCAAGGCCGCTAGGGCCACGATGCCGAAAATGTCGTCCAAGCCCTACGGCCTCGACGGCAAGGCGCTGCAGGGTGTCCGCATTCTTGATTTCACGCATGTGCAGTCGGGTCCGACCTGCACGCAGCTTCTGGCCTGGTTTGGCGCGGACGTGATCAAGGTCGAGCGCCCCGGCGTCGGCGACATCACGCGCGGCCAGCTGGTCGACGTGAAGGGCGCGGACTCGCTGTACTTCACCATGCTCAACCACAACAAGCGCTCGATCACGATCGACAGCAAGCACCCACAGGGTAAGCGCGTGCTCAACGAACTGATCAAGCAGTGCGACGTGCTGGTCGAGAACTTCGCGCCCGGCGCGCTCGATCGCATGGGCCTCACCTGGGACTACATCCACAAGCTCAATCCGCGCATGATCGTCGCGTCGGTGAAGGGCTTCGGCCCCGGACCGTACGAAGACTGCAAGGTGTATGAGAACGTCGCGCAGTGCACCGGCGGCGCCGCATCGACCACAGGCTTCCGCGACGGTCCGCCGCTCGTCACCGGCGCGCAAATTGGTGACTCCGGTACCGGTTTGCATCTCGCGCTCGGCATCGTTTCGGCGCTGTTCCAGCGCAACCGCACTGGCCGTGGCCAGAAGGTGCTCGCCGCCATGCAGGACGGCGTCTTGAACCTCTGTCGCGTCAAGCTGCGCGATCAGCAGCGCCTGAAGGCCGGTCCGCTCCAGGAATACAGCCAGTTCGGTGAAGGCATTGCGTTCGGCAACGCGACACCGCGCGCCGGCAACGACTCCGGCGGCGGCCAGCCGGGCTGGATCCTGAAGTGCAAGGGCTGGGAGACCGACCCGGACGCCTACATCTATTTCATTACGCAGGCGCCGGTCTGGGGTCCGATCTGCGATCTGATCGGCGAGCCGACCTGGAAGACCGATCCGGAATACGCCACGCCGCGCGCGCGCCTGCCG
>CAIYTE010000042.1 GCA_903929045.1 uncultured Hyphomicrobiales bacterium | reverse complement strand
CCTGCTGCAGCCACTGGACGGTTCCCGATACTGCGCGCCGTGGGTGGGACCGTGCTGCAGGGTCCAAAAGGGCCGCTCAACGAAACCTATCTCGGCTACTTGCTTCAGGATGGCAGCAATGGTGCGCGTGAGTACGTCGACGGCCTGAGAGATTTGGCGGCCAAGTTCATTGCGGGCGAGCGTTGGGCCAAAGTCACAGACTATCCGGGCTTCGCCAACGTGCAGGATCTGGCTCGCATGGTCGCGGAAATGGGCGGGCTTGCTGAAAAGCAGGTCGCCGATGCGGTCGATGCGCTGGCCAAGCGCGACAGCGCCCTGGCGCAGCGGGTGACGACGGCCGATCTCATGATCGACGCGTTACAGAGTGAAATCGAAGAGAAGGCGGTTCTCACCATCGCGCGCCGCCAGCCGATGGCCGTCGATCTGCGTGAAATCGTCGGTGCCTTGCGCCTTGCCAACGATCTGGAGCGCATCGGCGACCTCGCCAAGAACATCGCCAAGCGCGTCATCGCGCTGAATAGCGAATTTCCGCCGGCCAAGCTGATCCGCGGTGTCGAACATATGTCCGACCTCGTGCTCGGTCAGATGAAGCTGGTGCTCGACGCCTATGCCCGCCGCGACGTGACGCGTGCGATGGCGGTGTGGCGCGGCGACGAGGAAATCGACGCGGTCTGCACCTCGGTGTTCCGCGAGCTGCTCACTTATATGATGGAAGACCCGCGCAACATCACGTTCTGCATCCATCTGATGTTCTGCGCCAAGAATATCGAACGCATGGGCGATCACGCGACCAACATCGCAGAATCGGTCCACTATGTGATCGAGGGCCGGCCGATCGCCGATCCGCGTCCGAAGGGCGACACCACGACTATCGCTGCCCTGGTTGGCGGCGAGCGTTAATGCGCGAATGATTTCGCGCACGAAGGATATCCCATGAACGCGCGTATTCTGATCGTCGAAGATGAAGAGCCGCTGACCATGCTGCTCCGCTACAACCTCGAAGCCGAGGGCTATGAGGTCGAGTCTTCGGCGCGTGGTGATGAAGCCGATACCAAGCTGAAAGAGACGACGCCAGATCTCGTTGTGCTCGACTGGATGCTGCCGGGCCTCTCCGGCATCGAATTGTGCCGACGTCTGCGCGCGCGTCCTGAAACCCGGCAACTGCCGATCATCATGCTCACCGCGCGCGGCGAGGAGAGCGAGAAGGTTCGTGGTCTGGCGACCGGCGCCGACGATTACATCGTCAAGCCGTTCTCGGTGCCGGAATTGCTGGCGCGGGTACGCGCGCTGTTGCGCCGCGCCAATCCGGACCGCGTCGCCACCGTGCTGTCGATCGGCGACATCGAACTCGATCGTGAGAAGAAGCGCGTGGTCCGCAGCGGCCGCGCCGTCGATCTTGGGCCGACCGAATATCGCCTGCTGGAATTCCTGATGGAGCGTCCGGGCCGCGTGTTCTCGCGCGAGCAATTGCTCGACGGCGTCTGGGGCAGCGAAATCTATATCGACGAACGCACTGTCGATGTGCACGTCGGCCGTCTGCGCAAGGCGATCAACCGCGCCCAGGAGACGGACCCGATCCGCACCGTGCGCGGCGCCGGTTACGCGCTCGACGACCGCTTCGGCCGCGCGAGCTGAGCGCCGGCTCCGATCTCCAATGTCGTCCCCGCGCAGGCGGGGACCCAGCGCTTGCTTCCTTGACCCTCCCCTGGAGGGGGAGGGTCGCGAGCGTTAGCGAGCGGGGTGGGGTGTAAGCTTCATCGGAGATTTCACCCCACCCCGGCCGCCTTCACTTCGTTCCGGGGTCCGACCCTCCCGCTCCAGGGGGAGGGTGAAGGACGCTGCCGCACGCTGAAAACAAAAATGGCCGGGAAATTTCCCGGCCATTTGCATTTCGATTTTAGTGGAGCCTAGCCCCGGAATTGCGGCCGCTTGTCGCGGCGGCGGTCGGACGCCGGCTGATAGGCGACGCGCGAGTGGAACGTGCAGTACGGCTTGTCTTCCGCCGACTCCCCGCCACAGAAGAAGAAGTCGCCGCCGCCCGGATCGCCGACCGGCCAGTGGCAGGTCTTCTCGGTGAGCTGCAACAGCGTTTTGCGCTGCTCGATCGGAATTTCGATCAGCTCGGGTTCCGGCTCTTCCTGGTAGTCATAGGCGAGCGCCGTGTTGCCCCGGATTTGCGGGCGCTGCACGCGCAGCATGTGGCCGGACGAGCGGGCCTTGCGCGGCCGCGGCGCGGCCGAGGACGGGCTCTTGGCCCGGCCGGACAGGCCCAGGCGGTGCACCTTGCCGATGACGGCATTGCGGGTGATGCCGCCGAGTTCGGCGGCGATCTGGCTGGCGGACAGGCCGTCAGCCCATAACTTTTTGAGGAGTTCGACCCGTTCGTCGGTCCAGCCCATCGTATTTCCCCTGGCCTTCAAGGCACTATCTGCGAATCCATCCTCGTTCGCCGGGCGCGGATTTACGCGCGCCATACGTCAGCACTACAAGGATGAACCAAGATTCAGTCTACGCAGCCACGACATCTCGTGCTGTCTGATCGAAACACTACGCTACGGGTTGACTCACCCGCAAGCTTTTGCAACCGGCAAAAACCGACCTACCAACAGCTTTCTCCAATAGAATCGGGACTTGCGGCAACAATGAGTCGCGAATCGCCGGAACTTCGGTACTGGGGTCCGCCGGCTGGCACGGCGTGGCAACTGGGCCTTCGGAAGGGCTGTTTTCACCCGGAAGCCCGCAAAACGACCGAAAAATCGGGCTTTGACAGTATGTTGACAGGACCCCGCCCGGTCCTAGAATGCCAAATGTGCCGCCCAAAAGAGGCGGCACATTTCGTTTTTGAGCGCTGATCGCCGAAAAAAGACCCCGACCGGGTTTAAGATCATCCGCCCGCAATGTTTCGATGGAAGAACAAGGCCGTGACCTCGCATCTCTTGCCGACCTATTCGCGTGTCGATCTCGCTTTTGAGCGGGGCGAGGGCGTCTGGCTGATCACGGCTGCGGGTGAGCGCTATCTCGATTTCACATCCGGCGTTGCGGTCAATGCGCTCGGCCATACGCATCCGCACATGGTCAAGGCGCTGACCGAGCAGGTGGCCAAGCTCTGGCACGTCTCGAATTTGTATCGCATTCCCGAAGGCGAGCGGCTGGCCGACCGGCTGTGCGCGGCGACCTTTGCCGACACCGTGTTCTTCCAGAACTCCGGCACGGAAGCCATCGAGTGCGCCATCAAGATGGCGCGCAAATATCAGTCGGCCAGCGGCAAGCCGGAGCGCTATCGCATCATCACTTTTGAAGGCGCGTTTCACGGCCGCACGCTCGCGGCGTTAGCGGCGACCGGTAACAAGAAATATCTCGACGGCTTCGGTCCGCCGATGCCGGGCTTCGACCAGTTGCCGTTCAACGACATTGAGGCCGTCAAGAAAGCCATCGGGCCCGAGACGGCCGCGATCCTAATCGAGCCGGTGATGGGAGAGGGCGGCGTGCGCGTCGTGCCGCATAACTTCCTGCGCGCGCTGCGCAAGCTGTGCGACGACAACGGCCTGCTGCTGATGTTCGATGAGATCCAGACCGGCGTCGGCCGCACCGGCGACCTGTTCGCCTATCAGCACACCGGCGTCGAACCCGACATCATGACGATCGCCAAGGCGATCGGCGCGGGCTTCCCGGTCGGCGCGTGCCTTGCGACGACGGAAGCCTCAAAGGGCATGACAGCCGGCACGCACGGCTCGACCTTCGGCGGCAATCAGCTGGCGATGGCGGCGGGCAATGCCGTGATGGATGTCGTCAACGACCGGGCCTTCCTCGATAACGTCAAGAACAGCGGACTGCTGCTCAAGCAGAAGCTGGCCGAGCTCAAGGATCGCCATGCAGGCGTGATTGCAGAAGTGCGCGGCGAGGGCCTTTTGATGGGCCTCAAAATGGTGCCGCCGGCCGGCGAAATGGTCGATGAATTGCGCGGCGAGAAGATGATCACGGTCGCCGCCGGCGACAATGTCGTGCGGTTGCTGCCGCCGCTGATCATCAATGAGGCCGAAATCACGGAATCCGTTGCGCGCATCGACCGCGCCTGCACCAAGCTGGCGCAGAACCACGCCCGCGCCGCCAAAGAGAAGGTGGCGTCATGAGCACCAACGGCGTGCGCCATTTCCTCGACCTCACCGACATTCCCAAAGCCACCTTGGCGGGCATGATCGACAAGAGCCGCGCCATGAAGGCCGAGCAGAAGAAGGGCAAGATCATTGCCCCGCTCGCCGGCAAGACTTTGGCGATGATTTTCGACAAGCCGTCGACGCGCACGCGCGTGTCGTTCGACGTTGGCATGCGTCAGCTCGGCGGCGAGGCCATTCTGCTGACCGCGCTGGAAATGCAGCTCGGCCGTGGCGAGACTTTGGCCGATACGGCGCGGGTGCTATCGCGCTTTGTCGACGCCATCATGATCCGCATTCTCGATCACGAAGCGGTCGCCGAACTGGCGCGCCATGCCACGGTGCCGGTGATCAACGGCCTGACGCGGCGTTCGCATCCGTGTCAGGTGCTGGCGGATGTCATGACGTTTGAAGAACATCGTGGTCCGATCAAGGGCCGCACCATTGCCTGGACCGGCGACGCCAACAATGTGTGCGCCTCGCTGATGCATGCCGCCGAGCGCTTCGAGTTCGAGCTGCGCGTCGCCGCGCCGTCGGAGCTCAAGCCGAAGAAGTGGCTGATGGACTGGATCAAGGCTTCCGGCGCCAACATCAAGGTGAGCGAGGATCCGGAGGCGGCGGTGAAGAATGCCGACGCCGTGTTCACCGACACCTGGGTGTCGATGGGCGATCGCGAGGCCAAGCATCGCCACAACATTCTCAAGCCCTATCAGGTCAATCCCGCGCTGATGGCCAAGGCCAAGCCGGACGCGTTGTTCATGCACTGCCTGCCGGCGCATCGCGGCGAGGAAGTCACCGACGAGGTCATGGACGGCCCGCAGTCGGTGGTGTTCGACGAAGCCGAGAACCGCCTGCACGCGCAAAAGGGCCTGCTGGCCTGGTGCATGCACGCCGACGCGTAAGCCGGATTCGGCTTATTCCACGCCGATTCCCAAGCCGATCGGAGGGGCTCGAAATTTCGATGCCGCTCGCTACATAGGGCCCATGAACACACCGCAAATGACTGGTTCCGACCCCGCCATTCCCTCCCGCGCCCCGGCCGCGACTGCCGCCGACGACACGGTGCTGCCGTTCGAGGTGGCCTCGCTCGATCTGCGCGGCCGTGTCGTGCGGCTCGGCCCGGTGGTCGATGAAATCCTTGAAAAACATAACTATCCGCTGCCTGTCGCCAAGCTGGTCGGGGAGGCGGTGGTGCTCGCCGTGATGCTCGGCTCGGCGCTCAAGATCGACGGCCGGTTCATCATGCAGACCCAGACCGACGGGCCTGTCGGCCTTCTGGTCGTCGACTTCACGACACCGGGCAAGGTCCGGGCCTGCGCGCGCTACGGCAAGGAAGGTGTCGAAGCCGCCATTGCTGCCGACAAAGCCGACGCCGGTGCGCTCCTCGGCAAAGGCCATCTCGCCATGACTATCGATCAGGGCGCTGACACAAGCCGTTATCAGGGTATGGTCGCGCTCGACGGCGGCACGCTCGAGGACGCGGCGCACGAATACTTTTTGCGCTCTGAGCAAATTCCGACGCGCGTGCGTCTGGCGGTAGCGGAAGAAATCACCGCGGGTGCCAACGGCGCGCGGCATCGCTGGCGCGCGGGCGGCATCATGCTGCAGTTCTTGCCGAAGTCGGAGGAGCGCGCGCGGATGGATCTCGATCACGGTGACGCGCCGGAAGGCGTCGAGATCCAGGCGATGGCGGAAGACGACGCTTGGGTACAGGGCCGCGCTCTGCTGGAGACGGTCGAGGATCTCGAACTGATCGATCCAGAGATTTCGAGCGAGCGTCTCGCCTATCGTCTGTTTCACGAACCGGGCGTGCGCGTGTTCAACACGACGGACGTGCGTGCCGAGTGCTCATGCTCGCGCGAGACCGTCGAGTCGATGCTCAAGAGCTTCTCGCAGGACGATCGCGACCACATGGTCGAGAACGGCAAGATCGCCGTGACCTGCGAGTTCTGCAGCGCGACCTACGACTTCAAGCCGTCTGACGTCGGAGCCAATGGCTGATCATGCGCGGCACGATCATCGCACTTCTTGCCCTGATCGTGCCGAGCGCAGCCCTCGCACAAAGCTGCCCTGAACCGCTGGCATCGGCGCGACGTCTCGTGCTCGTCACCGCGGACACGTTGAACAGTACGACGGCGGCGATCGCGCGTTTCAACCGGCACACGCCCGGGGCGGAGTGGGAAGTCGCCGGCGGCGCGACCTCGGGGCTGATCGGATATCGCGGCGTCGGCTGGGCGCACGCGTTTCGGCGGTTCGCCAAGCGCGGAGAGCCGATCAAGGTCGAGGGCGACAAGCGCGCGCCCGCGGGCTTCTTCAAGATCGGACCGGCATTCGGGTTCGGTGCATCGCAGGTGGCGAACTATGTCCGCGTCGACAGCAGCATGGTCTGCGTCGATGACGTGAGTTCGCCGGCCTACAACACCATCACCCGGCGAGAGCGCATCGGCCCGAATATTCGCGTCGAGAACATGTCGCGGATTGCCGAGTATCGCCGCGGTCTGCTGGTCGACTATCCGACCGATCGCAAGGCGCGCGCTGGCTCTTGCGTTTTCATTCATCTGCAGTTGCCCGGCCGTATCGGTACCGGCGGCTGTGTTGCTTTGCCCGAAGCGCAGCTCGAAGCGTTACAGGACTTCGTCCAGGATGGCGCGGTGCTGGCGGTTCTGCCGCGTCAGGCGCTGGCGCGCTTCAAGGGGTGTTTGCCACAAGCTAATTGAGCGTCCGTTCGTCGCTTGGCGAGTCGAGCGAGAAGGCGGGAATTTCGATGTCGAAATGGTCTCCCGTCATCGTTATCATTCCATAACTGCCCATCATGAAACCCGACGGCGTTTGCAGCGGTACGCCGCTGGTGTATTCGAAATTCTCGCCCGGCTTGAGCGTCGGCTCCTCGCCGACCACGCCCGGGCCTTTGACTTCCTGCAATTGCCCCAAGGCATCGGTGATGCACCAGTGCCGCGTTTTGAGCTGCACGGTTTCGTGACCGCGATTGGCGATGTCGATGGTGTATGCCCAGAAAAAGTATCCGTTGCCGGGTGACGACCGCTCGGCGACGTAACGGGGCGTCACCGTGACCTCTATCTTCCAGGTTACGGCGCGATACATCTAAATGCCTTAATATTATACGACGCTTGGGCTGGATATTCGTCCCGGTTGGGCGATTATGGCTGAAAGTGCGCACGAAAGAAAAGCCGTTGATACCTCCGATCCCAACCGAACGCGATCTCCGGCTGGACCTGTTCCGCGGCATCGCGCTGTGGCTGATCTTTCTCGACCATATTCCGTCCAACGCCGTGAGCTGGATTACGATCCGCAATTACGGCTTCAGCGACGCCACCGAAATCTTCGTCTTCATCTCCGGCTACACCGCGGCCTTCGTTTACGGCCGTGCCATGCAAAGCACCGGCTTCATCGTCGCGGCCGCACGCGTGCTCAAACGCGCGTGGCAGATTTACGTGGCGCATGTCTTCCTGTTCGCGATCTATCTCGCCGAAATTTCCTACGTCTCGCAGAGTTTCGACAATCCGCTCTATGGCGAGGAAATGGGGATTCTCGATTTTATCAAGAATCCCGACGTCACGATCATGCAGGCGCTGTTGCTCAAGTTCAAACCGGTGAACATGGACGTGCTGCCGCTCTACATCGTGCTGCTGCTGTGGTTCGCGCCAATCCTGTGGCTGCTGTTGCGTTCGCCGTCGCTGGCGCTGATTGCGTCCGCGACGCTCTATACGTTGGCGTGGATGTTCGAATGGAATTTTCCGGCGTATCCGCAGGACACCTGGGCGTTCAATCCCTTCGCCTGGCAGATGCTGTTCGTGTTCGGTTCATGGTGTGCGCTCGGCGGCGCACAACGGCTGTCACGCTGGACGCACTCAAAGTTTGTGGTCGCGCTGGCCGGACTCTATCTTTTGTTCGCCTTCATCATCGCGATGAGCTGGTGCAACCCCTGGTTGGGTGCCGCGGTTCCGAAGTTCGTCGGCGAACTGATTTACCCGATCGACAAGACCAATCTCGACGTGCTGCGGATATTGCATTTCCTGTCGCTGGCCCTCATTACCGTATGGTTGGTGCCGCAGAACTGGCCAGCGCTGAAATCACGTTGGGCCCGTCCAGCCATTGTTTGTGGACAGCATTCGCTGGAAATCTTCTGTCTTGGGGTGTTTTTGTCCTTTGCCGGACACTTCGTCTTCACCGAAGTGTCCAACCGGGTGTTCACGCATATTCTCGTAAGCTTGGCCGGCGTCGTTATTATGGTTGCCGCGGCGTCAACTATTTCGTGGTATAAGCGCGTGGAGAAACAAGGATCGGGACCGCGGCCGCCTACAACTAAAACGGGCTACGCGGAAAGCAAAGCATGATCGGCCGCCTTACATTCTTGCTGGCATTGCTGGTGTCGACCGCCTTCTGGCCGGCCAGTGCAGAGCCTGTGGCCGATGCGGTGCCTGATTGCCGCGCGTCTGCGGAAACCCATATCGAGCACAATTTTCCGCTGCCGAAAGTGGCTGCTGCAATTGCGAAGAAAAACCTCAGCATTCTCGTTGTAGGGGCTGGTTCCTCGCAATTGCCTGGTTCTGAAGGTGCCAAAAACTCTTATCCCATGCGCATTCAAGGTGCGCTGCAGCAAAAGCTTCCCGGCATCGACGTCAAGGTTGAAACCGACGTAAAGGCCAAGCGAACCGCTAAGGAAATTATGAAGTCGATGGCGGCCGCGATTGCCGCGAGCAAGCCGTCGCTGGTCGTTTGGCAGACGGGAACCGTCGATGCCATGCAGGGCATTGAGCCGGATCAGTTCAGCCAGGCTTTGGAAAAGGGCATTGGCATCGCGCGGGGGGCGGGTGCGGACGTCATTTTCATGAACCCCCAATACAGCCCCCGCACCGAGTCCATGATTGCTCTGGGGACCTATGCAGAAAACATGCGCTGGGTTGCACTGCAGCAAGACGTTCAGATATTTGATCGCTTTAGTATTATGAAGCTGTGGTCCGATAATGGTACATTCGATCTAAATTCCGCCACTAAGAAACTGGATATGGCGGAACGTGTTCACGATTGCATTGGGCGGTTGATTGCCGACCTCGTGCTCGAGTCGGCAAAGATCGGCGCGCCGCCGGACAGCGGGCGCTAGGGAGCTGGAATGGTGACCGCCTTACCGCGTTTGAAAGATTTCGCTAAGCCGGCGACGTGGTCGCTTGCGTCTGTTGTTTTGTTGGCTGCTTTGGCAACGCCATTTAGCGCGCACGCACAAGCACCTGTGCCGTGCAACGCTTCGCTCGAAGTTGTTCGCCTCGCTCAACCGCTGACCCGTGTCGGCCACAAGCTGCACACTGGCGAACCGATCACCATCGTTGCGATGGGGTCATCATCGACCTGGGGCTCGGGTGCCACGTCGCAGGCCGCGAGCTATCCGACGCAACTGGCGGCCGATCTCAAGGCGCGCTTTCCGAAGCAGTCGTTCAATGTGATCAATGCTGGGGTCGGCGGCGAAGAAATTCCCGAGATGCTCAAGCGCTTCGATACCGCCGTGATTGCGGTGAAGCCTGATCTCGTTTTGTGGCAGCTCGGCACCAACTCGATCATGCGCGACACCAAATCGAGCGATCAGGACTCGCTGATCCGCGACGGCTTGCGCCGCATCCGTTCGATCAACTCCGACGTCGTTCTGATCGATCCGCAATATGTGCCCAAGGTCATCGCCAAGCCCGAGGCCGGCCGCATGGTCGACCTGCTGGCGACGACCGCCAAGCAACTTGACGTCGATCTGTTTCCACGCTTTGAGGCGATGAAGCGCTGGAGCGTGGTCGAAAAGCTGCCGTTCGATCAGTTCACGTCGGTCGACGGTTTGCACATGAACGACTGGGGCTATGCGTGCATGGCCAAGGGCCTCGGCATGGCGCTTGCCGAAGCGGCGCAGCGTCCGGTGCTCTCGGCCACTGCCGGTGCACGGGCGCTTCCGTAAACAAAGCGGCATTCTATCCATAAAAACGGGCGCAGCACGCGAGTGCCGCGCCCGAAATGTTTTGGGCTTGCGCTAGACCTTGTCGAGCGCCGTCAGCAGATCCTCGATGATGTCGTCGGCATGTTCGAGGCCGGCTGAGAACCGCACCAGGCCATCGCCGATATCGAGTTCGGCGCGCTGTTCCGGCGTCAGGCGCTGATGGGTCGTCGTCATCGGATGCGTGATCAGGCTCTTGGCATCGCCGAGATTATTGGTGATGCCGAGCAGGTTCAGCCCGTTGAGGAAGCGGAAAGCGCCTTCCTTGCCGCCCTTGATCTCGAAGGCGCAGAGCGTCGAGCCGGCCGTCATCTGCTTCTTGATGATGTCGGCTTGCGGATGGTCCGCGCGGCCCGGATAGATCAGCTTGTTGATCTTCTTGTGCCCGGCCAGCGCATTCGCAATCGCGCCGGCGCTCTCTGTCTGCCGTTGCACGCGCACCGACAAGGTCTCGAGACCCTTGAGCAACACCCAGGCGTTGAAAGCCGATAGCGACGGTCCGGTTTGGCGCAGCAGTTGGTGGTAGTGGTCGGTGATGATCTTCTCGGAGGCCAGAATGACACCGCCAAGGACGCGGCCTTGTCCGTCGATATGCTTGGTCGCCGAGTAGACGACGACGTCGGCGCCGAGCGTCAGCGGGCTCTGATAGAGCGGTGTCGCGAACACATTGTCGACAACCAGTTTGGCGCCGACGCTGTGGGCGATGCCGGCGATCGCCTTGATGTCGTAGACCTCGAGAGTCGGGTTGGTCGGCGTTTCGAGGAACAGCGCCTTGGTGTTTTTCTGCACCGCCTTGGCCCAGGCATCGAGATCCTTGCCATCGACCAGAGTGCAGGGCACGCCGAACCGTGGCAGCCAGTCCTCGATGACCCAGCGGCACGAGCCGAACAGCGCTTTCGCAGCGACGACATGATCGCCGGCCTTGACCAGGCCCATCAGCGCATTGGTGACGGCCGCCATGCCGGTCGCGGTCGAACGCGCGGCCTCGGCGCCTTCCAGCGCGGCCATGCGCTTCTCGAACATGTCCATGGTCGGGTTCGAGTAGCGCGAATAGACGTAGCCCGGGATCTTGCCGGAGAAGCGTAGTTCGCAGTCCTCGGCGCTCTCGTATTTGTAGCCCTGGGTGAGGTAGATCGCCTCCGACATCTCGTTGAATTGCGAGCGGAGCGTGCCGGCGTGAACCAGCCGGGTTTCAGGGCGATAGGTCTTCTTCGGCGCGTCGGACATCGTGCACTCCTTTGGCCTGACACATGACCCTCGGTCATGAATCCGGCAACAAAAAACCGGCCTGAGAAAAAAATCTCGGCCGGGCACACGTGTCCCCGGCCTTTTAGCGATTTGTTTTACGTGGCTGCAAGCCGGCCGGCTCAAATTGACCACGGGATAAGGGGTTTGTAACGGTGCGGCCCGCTTCCCGTCAAGGCACCCATTGGGTTAGATCGGGGCTCCATTTGGGCCCCACACCGTGCCGCTGTCTTTCGCCGTCGACGACAAAGGTATTCTCCCGGACCGCATGATCGCGGCGCTGGCAGCCCATGGCGCCATCCAGACGGAGAGGGAATTCGACCCGGACCAGATCCAGCCGGCCAGCCTCGACCTGCGGCTGGGCGCCATCGCCTACCGGGTCCGCGCCAGTTTTTTGCCGGGCTCGACGACCGTCGCGCAGCGCATCGACGAACTGAAGCTGCACGAATTCGCGCTCACCGACGGCGCCGTGCTGGAAACCGGCTGCGTTTATATCGTGCCGCTGCTAGAAAGCCTGGCGTTGCCGGACGATATTTCCGCCGCTGCTAATCCGAAAAGCTCGACCGGACGTCTCGACGTCTTTACGCGCGTCATCGCGGATGAACTGCGCGGCTTCGACCGCGTCGAACCCGGTTATCACGGTCCGCTCTATGCGGAGATCAGTCCGCGCACCTTCCCGATTTTGGTGCGTGAAGGTTCGCGCCTGTCGCAAATCCGGTTCCGCCGCGGCCACGCGCTGCTCGGCGCCGAAGCGCTGCGAGCGCTGCACCGCGCCGAACGTCTCGTCGATTCCGACAACGCCGACGTCAGCGAAGGCGTCGCGGTCGGCGTTGACTTATCGGGCACCTTGGGCGGCGAGGGAAAAGGCATCGTCGGCTATCGCGCCAAGCGGCACACCGGCTTGATCGATGTCGAGCGCCGCGGCGGCTACAGCGTGCTCGATTTCTGGGAGCCGATGACGGCGCGGCCCGACAAGAGCCTGATCCTCGATCCCAACGAGTTCTACATTCTCGCCTCGAAGGAAGCGGTGCAGGTGCCGCCGGATTACGCCGTCGAAATGGTGCCGTTCGATCCGTTGGTCGGCGAGTTCCGCGTGCACTATGCCGGCTTCTTCGATCCCGGCTTCGGCTATGCGGGGGCCGGCGGTAAAGGCTCGCGTGCCGTGCTTGAGGTGCGCTCGCGAGAAGTGCCGTTCATTCTCGAGCACGGCCAGATCGTCGGACGTCTGGTTTACGAGAAGATGATGGCACGGCCCGACCAGCTCTACGGGCAGGGCATCAGCTCCAACTATCAGGGGCAAAGCCTGAAACTGTCGAAGCACTTCAAGCCGGCGTAAGCGCTAGACCTTCTTTGACGCAATCCGCTCGGTCGCCTTGGCGTTGAAGGCCATGTCGTCAAGATTGGCGATGGGCGCGCGGCCCTTGGCCATGGCGCGATAGAAGTCGCCCTTCGACACTGGCGCCACGTCGGCAATGATCGACCAGCGGTCGCCGCCATCGCGGCTCTCGAAAATCTGGCCGTCGGAGTCAGCCGCGAAAATCGACGTCATCTTGCCCTCAGCCGCGATCGTCATGGCGCCGAACAGACCACGCTGGCCATCGGGGAGGCCGCCGAGCAACCGTTCCCAAGTCTTCCCGGCGTCGTGGCTGCGGGCGATCTTGCCGCGCGCGCGGCCGAGTTTGTACCAGTGCGGCGGCCAGCCGACCGCGGCCGAGACGAACAGCAAATCCGGATTATCCGGGTGCATCACATAGGCGTCCGGATAATCCATTTCCGGCAAGCGGCCGTCCTTGGTCCAGGTCGTTCCGTTGTCGCCGCTGCGCATCAGGCCCATCAGGCCGTTGGCGATCAGAATGCGGCCGGGCCGTTCGGCATGAATGAGAATGCGGTGCACGTCGCTTTCGCCCGGATCGGGATCGATGCGTAAGTCAGTGAAACTCTTGCCACCGTCGCGCGAACGCAGCAGCGCGCCGATCTCGATGCCGACATAGACCTCGTCGTTATGGATGACGATGTCCTTGACGTGGCCGAGCCGCGGCGGCGGCGGAAAGGTCCATTGCGCGGCGCTTTCGACTTGCCGCAGCGCCGGCCATTCGCGCCACGTCTCGCCATGGTCCTCACTGGCAAACAGATGCGCCGGCATGCTGCCGCAGAGGACGATATCGCGGCCGTTCAATGTTCCGGCGCGCGCCGCCCACAGGTCGTATTGCGTGATGCCGTTGTTGATCCAGCGCCAACTGCGGCCGTTGTCGTCGCTGCGCGCCATGCCGACACCGTGCGTCGCCGCGAACAGCGCGCCATTGGTTGAGCGCGTCAGCGCCGCCACAAAGCAACCCGCCAGTGCATGATGCGCGATGCGCCACGCGCCATCGCCGTCGCGGTCGAGCAGGAAGACGCCGTCGGTGGTGGCGACCGCCAGAGATGCCTCGGGCTGGGCGGAGCGGTGGGTCGTGTCGCCACCGGGCGAGAGCAGGATCATGGAGACTGTCCGTACAAGCGTGAGAACGCGGCCTTAGGGCCGCACCGGACCTAGCCTAATTCGGAAAATCTGGTAAGTCTTCGGACGCGCGGGCGTAGTTCAATGGTAGAACGGCAGCTTCCCAAGCTGCATACGAGGGTTCGATTCCCTTCGCCCGCTCCAATCCACATCCCTGATTGCCGGCGCGAAAGAGGCGCTGGGCCCGCGCTTCCTTGCCTCAAGGAACCGGACAAGGCGGTGCACAAAAAAGGCCGTCCGCCAGACTGGACCTGGCGCCGCAAAGCCTGATGTAATCAGGCCAATAAAAAAATCGACCGGGAGGTTACGGATGGCAAAGGAACACAAGGCGTCGCGGCGCGCCTTTTTGGCCGCGCTCGCGGCAACGGCCGCCTTTCCCGCTGCAATGCCGGATTTTGCGCAGGCGGACGACTATCCGTTGCGTCCGGTGCAGTTGATCATCGCCTATGGCGCGGGGAGCGTCGGCGACGTCAGCATGCGCGTCATGACCGAGCAGTTGAGCGGCAAACTCGGCAAGCCTTTCATCGTCGATAACCGCCCGGGCGCCGCCGGCATTGTCGCGGCCAAAGGCGCCATGGCCGCGCAGCCTGACGGCTATACTTTGATGCTCAATGGCAATAGTTACGCGATCAGCACGGCAATGTTCAAATCGTTGCCATACGATGCGGTGAAGGATTTCGAGCCGGTCTCGCTTGTCGCTTCATTCGACATGCTCGTGCTGACCAAAGAAGGGTCTTCCATGAAGACCTTCCAGGACGTGCTCAGTTACGCCAAGACTAATCCCGGTAAGCTGAACGTCGGCACATTGTCGTCGGGTACGACGCAGTATCTTGCCGTCGAACTGCTCAAGGTCGCGGCCGGCGTGAATGTGCAAGCCGTGCCGTTCCGCACGTCGCCGGATATGGCAACCGCGCTGCTGCGCGGCGATCTCGACATCGCGCTCGAATTCTACGCGCCGATGCAGTCGCTGATCGAAGGCAAAAAGGTCGCCGTGATCGCGACGACCGGCAAACAGCGCGTCTATTTCATGCCGGATGTGCCGACGGTGATCGAAGCCGGCGTCAAGGATTACGACGTGTCAAGCTGGAACGGCATCGTCGCGCCGAAGGGCACGCCGCGTCCGGTGATCGAAAAATTGTCGAAGGCGATTATCGAGGTTTTGAAGTCGCCGGAGGCGCAGACCACGGGCCGCCGCCTTGGCATGGTAATGGCCGGCAGCACGCCGGCAGAAGCCGCGGAAAAGCTCACGTCGGATATCAAGAAGTGGAGCGATCTGCAGCGGACTGCCAATCTGCCAAAGATCGAGTAGCGCTAGCGTGCCGTCGCCAGCGCCAGATTGAGGAAGGGCATCAGCTCTTCCGGCAAGTCGTCGCGGTCGGCGATCGCCGTCGCCAGCGCCTTGTCGGTCTTGGCGCGATTGATGAGCTTGACGAAAGCCATTTCCGATAGCCGGGCGTGCGGATTGCCGGCGAGCTTGAGCCCCATTTCGGGCCCGCCCCGTTCCATCAGCACATCCGTGACAGCCTCGCCGATCGCATTGCGCCGGGAGATTGCCATCAAGTGTTTCGAACTTTTGGTTGCCGCGATTTCCGCGAGCATCCCTTCGTTCAGTTCCGATGCAAGCTCAAGCACCGGGTCGGCCACCGCGATGTCGTCGTGCCGCCCGAGCGTGTTGAACACCGTCGTCAGCGCATAACCGGATACCGCGAGCCGCTTGCTCAGCCGGCTCAGCGTCGCATTGTCCGACTTTTCCATCAGGCGGCGAATCACATCGTCGAACAGAGCGACGTGATCGCTCGCAAACGCCATCGAGTCGTCGAGAAAAAGATCGGCGACTTTATCGAGAATCTTTGTTTGGCGCGCTGCGGGCGCCGTGCTGATTGTCGAATCGAGTTCTTCGATCAATGAAAGAGCGGTCGATGTCATTCGCCTTGTCCTGGCTGCAAGAGACGGCTCAGCCAACCTTCGAGACAAAGCAATAATGTCAAATCAGCAAAATACACTTAACGCGCTCGACGAATAGTGGCCGCAAACATTGTCGAAATCGATGTTGCGGCTTGCTGCAATTGGGTACCGGCGAAAACTTAATCCAGATTGTCGATCTGCGATAACACTTCAAATCTAGGGCAAATTAAATCTATTTCTCATAGCCTTGCACTAATTTCCGCTTGTGGACTCGCAAGAGGCGGGTCCGGCCGCCCGCACGGGCCGGAGAAACGACCTCGTTGAGGTCCTTTAGATGCGAGTGCCGAATTCATGAATCAGTCAGCCGCTGCCGAAGCCGAACTCAATGCAAACGACGCCATGGTTGCCGCTGCCGCACGGGCGGCAGCGACGCAGACGCAATCCATCAGCTTCGCCATTGGCGAAGACCAATACGGCGTCGACATCATGGCTGTGCGCGAGATCAAAGGCTGGTCGGAAATAACACATCTGCCGCGCCAGCCCGACTATGTCCGCGGTGTCCTTAATCTGCGCGGTGTGATCGTGCCGATCATCGACCTGCGCTGCCGCTTCGGTCAGGGTCTCACTGACGCGACCTCGCTCCATGTCGTCATCATCGTGCAGATTGCTTCGCGCCAGGTAGGCTTGCTCGCCGATCGCGTGCTCGACATCGTCTCATTCGAGCCGTCGCAAGTGCAGCCAGTTCCGAAAGTTGCGAAGTCCGCGCGCGCCGACTTCCTTTCGGGCCTCGTCACCATCGAGAACCAGATGCTGGCTCTGATCGACTTGCCAAACCTGCTCACCGCGGCCGGCAATGAAATGGAAGAAAAGGCGACGCACTAAGCTGGAAGAAGCGAAGCACTGAAAAAGTGCGCGCTGTGGGACTTTCTGAAAACCCGGACTGGACATAAAACGATGAAACTCGCCGACGTTAAAATCCTTTATAAGATCCTTGCGTGTCTCTCCCTGCTTGTTGCGGTCGTCGGCGGCGCGGTCTGGTGCCAATGGCGGACCGTTGCAGCCAGCCAATTGCGATCACGTCTTGCCGATTTTCGACGGCCGCAGGCGCTATGACCTTATGTTGTCGTTCAAGCGGGCCGACAAGGTCGCGCTCGAGCGAAGCTTTTCCGGCGTGGTCCTGGTCTGCAACGTGGTGCTCAAGCCCATCGCCGGTTATCGCGCTGACAGCACCGTGGTGAAATACGTCGCGGGGAGGCGGGACATGGAATTGTGGTTCGCACCGGTCGCGGGAACCCCGGTGATGGCGCCGGTCAAGATCGTCGTGCCGACTCTGATCGGGACGTTGGAGATCGAAGCCGATCAGTTCGACGTCACGCCCGCCGGAGCACGATGATCAAGGGAGCAAGGCATGACCGGGAAACGCGTGCAGTTCGATACTGAAACCTGGGCGTCGGTCGATCTGCTGGCCAAGGACCGCATGATGACGTTTCAGGAACTGGCCGATGAGGCGTTTCGCGACATTCTGCGAAAATACGGCCGGCCGTTCAGTCTGAAAGAGGCGCTGCGCAAGAGCGCCGGAATATCCGCGGATATCGTCCCCCTCCGTGCCGGGCCGCCCCATAGCCCGGGAAAAAAGAAGGCCAAGGCCAAGAGCGTTAAAAAGCGGATGTGAGCGGCGGCATCATCGCGCTCAATAAAAAACCGGCCGCGCAGGTCATGCGCGGCCGGTTTGTTGTACGAAAAGCGTCTTAGTTGTTGTCGATGCTCTTGATGATGCTGGACATCGGCTTGGCCTCGTCGAGACCGCCGCCCATTTCCTTGAGCACAGCCTGCACCACTTCCGGCTTCGGCTCGACCGGCGTCTTGCCGGTGATCTGGACGACTTTGTAGCCGCCTTCCTTGAGCATCGCGAGAATCTGCGGCATTGCTTCCGCGGTGGGGCGCTGGAAGTCGTGCATCAGGATGATGCCCTTGCCGTGCTTCTCGAGCTTCTCCTTGATCGACTTCAGAACCTGATCGCCCTTGCGCATCTTGAAATCGAACGAGTCGAAGTCGGTCGAGAACATCGCAAGGTGACGCTCGCCCATATACTTCACCAGTTCCGGCGGGTGACGGAGCGCCGGGAAGCGGAAGAACGGCGCGACCGGCTTGTTACCGAGCGCGATGCTGACCGCGGCAATGCCCTTCTCGATTTCCAAGACGCCTTCTTCGGTCGTCATCTTCGAGAGGTCCTTGTGCGACCACGTGTGCGTGCCGATGGTGTGGCCCTGCGCGGCGACCTGCTTGACGATCTCCGGATAGTAACCGGCGTGCTTGCCGATGTTGAAGAACAGCGCCTTGGTGCACTGGTCGGCCAGCGCCTTGAGGATCGCCGGGGTGTTGTTCTGCCACGGACCATCATCGAAGGTCAGGACGACTTCCTTGTCGCGCAGGAAGTCATAGGCCTTGAAGTGTTCGAAGCCGAAGCCGGGGCCGCTCGCCGTGTCGATTTCGACGGTGCGGGCGACGCCGAGGGCGTTGGGCTTGTCGCATTTCGCCGCGGCGGGGGCAGCGGCCGGCGCGTTTTGCGCCCACACTGCGCCCGTGGCGGATACTGAAAGTGCGAGAGCCAGAGCCAAAGCGGTACGCATAAACATCTCCAGAAAAGTGGCTTAAGCCGTTGGGCCATACATTGCGGCTTTAACCTTTTGAGTCAACGCGGCCACGGAAAACGCATGATTTATGGGCTTTTTCAAAAGAATATGGTTAACGCGACCGGATTGCGGGGGCGGCCTCGGGCCGCGTTGCGCAGTTCCACAAAGGGTCTTATTTGAGCGGTAAGAGGTTCGAAATGGCCGTCATCGCCACAAGTTCCATCGCATCGCGCCCGGCAATTCTGGCGGCTTTGGCCGCAGGAGCAATCTTGGCGGCGACGCTCGGGCTTTGGGTCTACCACGGTACCGCCGTCTTTTTCGAGATGGTGCAGGCGGGCTGGATGGCCTGCTTCTGACGCGCGCTAAGAGTGGGCCGACACGACAACAAGAAAAGCCGATCATGACCGCCAAATCCTCGCACGTCCTCATAGTGCTCGCCGCGTTCCTGACCGGCTTGGCTATTTTCCTCGGTGTGTTCCTCTATGCGACCGGGCAATTCGGCGGTGGCGGAGTCGCCGGTCCTTCCGCGATCGGCGGGCCGTTCAATCTGGTCGATCAGAACGGCAAGCGGATCACCGAGGCCGATCTCCAAGGTAAACCAACGTTGGTTTTTTTCGGCTACACGCATTGTCCGGACGTCTGCCCGGCGACTTTGTTCGACGTCTCGGAAGTGTTGCGCTCACTTGGCAAGGACGGCGACCGTGCCGGTGCTCTGTTCGTCACCGTCGACCCGGATCGTGACACCGCACCGGTGCTGAAAGATTATCTGTCGAGCTTCGATCCGCGGCTACGCGCCGCCACGGGCGATCAGAAGTCCATCGATGCCGTCGAGAAAGCCTATCGTGTCTACGCCAAGAAAGTGCCGACCGATAAAACGGATTACACGATGGACCACACGGCGCTCGTCTATCTCATGGACAAGCAAGGCCGCTTTGTCGCGCCGTTCAGCCTCAAGCGGCGGCCCGAGGAAGCTGCCGCCGATTTGCGGAAATATTTTTAGGTTTGGCCTGGATCACCGGTAGGTTGCCGGCTGCCTTTTGCGTTCGGAAATAATGCTCCAACTCGATCAGGGATCGCGTGAGCCTCGATGCGAGCCGCGATGTTTTCGCCAAGCCGTGTTCGGTCTTTTCCCACGCATAGGGCGCGACAATAAGTTGATAGAGCGCACGCCAGGCGGCGAGGGAAAGCGCAAGCCAGTGCAGAGGCGTGAGCAATAGGACCCAGGCGGTCGCTCCCAGTCCGCGGCGCTTGAGCCCGAGCCATCCGAGCAACGCCGACGCCAGATATCCGGCGACGGCACTGATGCAGTAAAGCCAGATCAGAATTGTGGCCGGCTTGGCGTCGGAATCCAGCGACGGTTCAGCGGCGACTAAATAGATCAGCGCTGCGGTGAAGATCGGATGAACAAGGGCCGCAAGCGCGTTGCCGCCGACGATCAGCTGAAACGTGACAAAACCGGGCAGGCCCAAATCGCGAAGCAGCTTCGAGGGCTGGCGCATATGCACGAGCCAGGTCTGCATCCAGCCTTTGAACCAGCGCGTGCGCTGACGCAGCCAGGGGGCGAAAAGCGCCGGCGCCTCCTCGTACGTCGTGGCGCCGATCATCGTCGACCGGTAACCGAAACGCGCCAGCCGCATGCCGAGATCGGCATCCTCCGTGACGTTGTAGGGATCCCAGGCGTGGACTTCACGCAATGTCGCCGTGCGGAAGTGGTTGGACGAACCACCGAGCGGCAGCGGCAGATTCCACGCCGCAAGGCCCGGCAGAAAAACGTCGAATTGCCCGGCGTATTCTGCGGTGAAAAAACCGGCGAGCCAACTGTCCGCGGTGTTGTCGATGCACAAATGGGCTTGCACGCAAGCAAGCCTTTTGCCGCCGTCGGAGAATGCCTGCAGCGCTTGCTTCAATTGATCCGGTTGCGGCCGGTCCTCGGCGTCATAGATCACCACGAAGGTGCCGCGCGCGAACGGCAGCGCGAAGTTCAAGGCCTTGGGTTTTGTCCGCGGCCCGGCCGCGGCAACCGGCACGATGGTGATGGGGGCTTTGGTCTTGCGCGTGGTGAGCGCATCGCGCGTTGCGCGATCGTCGGCTTCGACGGCGATAATGACGTCGAGTTTTTCAGGCGGATAGTCGAGATTCTCAATGGCGCGCAGCAGACCGTCGACCGAGGCCGCTTCCTTATAGAGCGCGGCCATGACCGTGTAGACGGGCAGTTCGCCGTCCGGCCAAACGCAGACCGGCACCGGCTTTCGGGTGCGGATGGCGATGCTGCATAGGCGCAATCCGAACCATCCCACGAAAGTGGCAGCGAGCGTGAGTTCGAGCACGTGAGCGGCGAGGGTGGGTGCGACGATCGCGGCGATGAGAATGAGCGATGCGGTAAGAGCCAAGGGGACGCGATGGGAATGCCATAGAGGCGGCGCGGCGGCTAACGGGGGCCATGAGATGGCGAGATCGTTTGCGGCATGCGCGCTAAGCGCCTTCCCTGCGTGGCGCAGGACAAACCTGTTGAGTCGTTCGGCGCTGGTCAGCCTCAGCTTTGCGGCGAGTGTCGGGTCACCCTCGATCATCGCGATGATACGGCGCGATGCGATGCCGCGCGGGGCGACCACCAGGCTGAGGTGGCCGTCGATCTCCAGCGGCAGCAGTCCGTTGGCGGCGGCCGAAATAAGGCGCGCGTCCGTAAGAGGGCAAGAATTGCGGGCCGTACCGTCGAGACTGTCAAAGACGACTCCAAGGCTACTGGCGAAGCGGTTTAGATAGTCGTCTTCGCGCAGGATGCCGGCAGCGATCAGGACGCGATCGGCGCCTACACCGAGCCTCGCGGCGCGCGCCTCGGCGGCTTTGGCCGCGTTGGTCGTCAGCTTGCGCCGGACGCAGTCGATTTCCGGAAAACGATGCGGCGGGCGATCGTCCACGCCTTTCCAGGCACCGGTCGGGGCGTTCCCCGCTGTCCGCACGCGCCACGCCATACGCCACCCATCAATTGGGTGGATAGTATCGAAATACAACCAAATGGCGAGTTAAATCGTCTCTGGGTTGTATTAGCGTGTGATGTTGGCTTATGCGGGGTGTGGGGTGTAAAAGCCGGGCATTCGGACACCTACACAGGCCCTCATGTCGGACTTTATGTCACATTACGCCGTACCGGTGGCGATCCTCGCGGTCGCCGTTGTCCTGGTGCTCGGCCTCGTCAACATGATGCGCGGGGGATCCCCGAATACGTCGCAGAAGCTAATGCGGATGCGCGTACTTCTGCAATTCGTCGCCATTATCGTGATCATGGCGACGATCTGGCTGGTGCAGAAGTAACCCTATTGCGCCGGCACGGCCCGCATATATTCGACCTTCGTCTTGATTTTCTTGGCCTTTTTGACCGGCTTCTTGGTCTGGGCGGACAGGTCTGTTGCCGCAATCTGTGATGTCGTATCGCCTGCAAAGGCTGGAATGGCCGCACTTTGCAGGGATATAGCCGCTATGAGGAGCAATGCGCGCACGGGAATCCTCCTTGTTCGGTTCTAAACCCGGTAATATCCGTCACGCTATTCTCTTCAACGCCGGACACAAGAGCGAGCGCCGATGGTCGTCCTCAACCGCATCTACACCCGCACCGGCGACGACGGTACGACCGCGCTTGGTTCCGGGGACCGGCGCAAGAAGTATGACCTCCGCGTCGATGCCTACGGCACGCTCGACGAGGTCAATGCGGTGCTGGGGCTCGTGCGACTGCACACCAAGGATGATGCCGCGCTCGACCAGGCGCTGGGCCGCATCCAGAACGACCTTTTCGACGTCGAAGCCGACCTGTGCCTGGCCGAGAAAGGCCCCGGCGGCGCGCGGCTTACGGTCACGGACACACAGGTCGCCTGGCTTGAGGGTGAGATTGACCGGCTCAATGCCGACCTATCGCCGCTTCGTTCCTTCATCCTGCCGGGCGGCAGCGCGGCCTCGGCCTACATGCATCTGGCGCGCACGGTCTGCCGCCGCGCCGAGCGCATCATGGTGGCGCTCAAGGATCAGCCCGGCGAGGAGGTCTCCGGGCCGTCGTTAAAATACGTCAATCGCCTGTCGGATTATCTCTTTGTCGCCGGCCGCTACACCAACGACAAAGGTGCCAGCGATATCCTCTGGGCGCCGGGCCAAAACCGATAACGCGGTGCGGCCAAGCCTTTGTGCCGCAGCATAAAAGTTGACATGCCAATGGCGCGGACATTAGCTTCCGCCCGCTTCAATTGCGCGTCTTTTACCGCCGCTACTTGGGATGGATTATGAAGATTCTTGTTCCCGTAAAACGGGTGGTCGACTACAACGTAAAAATCCGCGTGAAGGCTGACGGCTCGGGTGTCGAGCTCGCCAACATCAAGATGTCGATGAATCCCTTCGACGAAATCGCTGTCGAAGAAGCGATCCGCCTCAAGGAAGCCGGCACCGCAACTGAGATCGTGGTCGTGTCGATCGGACCGCAGCAGGCCTCCGAGACCATCCGCACCGCGCTGGCGATGGGCGCCGACCGCGGCATCCTCGTGAAAGCCGACGGCGTCATCGAGCCGCTCGCCGTCGCGAAAATTCTCAAGAACATCGTCGACGCCGAAAAGCCGGGCCTCGTGATCCTCGGCAAGCAGGCCATCGATGACGACAGCAACCAGACCGGCCAGATGCTGGCCGCGCTGCTCGGCTGGGCGCAGGGGACCTTCGCCTCCAAGGCGACCATCGACGGCGACAGCATTAGCGTCATCCGCGAAGTCGATGGCGGATTGCAGACCGTGAAGCTGAAGATGCCAGCCATCGTCACCACCGATCTGCGTCTCAACGAGCCGCGCTACGCTTCGCTGCCGAACATCATGAAGGCGAAGAAGAAGCCGATCGATGAAAAGACTCCAGCCGATTACAGCGTCGATATCGCGCCACGGCTGCAGGTCGTGAAAACCAGCGAGCCGTCCGGCCGCAAGTCCGGCGCCAAGGTCGCGTCGGTGGCCGAACTGGTGTCGAAGCTCAAGAACGAAGCGGGGATCCTCTAATGACAACGCTGCTCCTCGCCGAACACGACAACAAGTCGCTCAAGGATTCGACCAACAAGGCGTTGACCGCCGCGAAGGCGTTGGGCGGTGACGTCCATGTTCTCGTCGCCGGCAAAGACGCCAAGGCCGCGGCCGATGCGGCTGCCAAGCTCGACGGCGTCGCCAAGGTTCTGCTGGCCGATGCCGCCGCTTATGAGCACGCGGTTGCTGAGCCACTCTCGGCGCTGATCGTTTCGCTGGCCGGTCCCTATGATGCGATCGTGTCGCCAGCCACCACCAACGGCAAGAACGTGATGCCGCGCGTTGCT
>CAIYTE010000041.1 GCA_903929045.1 uncultured Hyphomicrobiales bacterium | reverse complement strand
TCGACGATCTTGTTGACGATGCGGTTCATGAACTCGCGGTCATGCGACGTCATCAGCAGCATGCCGTCGTAGTTCTTGAGGAAGTCCTCGAGCCAGATCAGGCTTTCGAGATCGAGATGGTTGCTCGGTTCGTCGAGCAGCATGGCGTCCGGCTTCATCAAGAGGATGCGCGCCAGCGCCACGCGCATTTTCCAGCCGCCGGACAAAGCGCCGACATCGCCGTCCATCATCTCCTGGCTGAAGCTCAGGCCCGCGAGCACTTCGCGGGCGCGGCCTTCGAGCGAATAGCCGTCGAGTTCCTGAAAGCGGTGCTGCACCTCACCGTAGCGCTCGATGATGGCGTCCATCTCGTCGGCGCGTTCGGGATCGGACATCGCGGTTTCGAGTTCGCGCAGTTCGGCGCCGATGACGCTGACGGGGCCGACGCCTTCCATCACCTCGGCAACGGCGCTGTGGCCGGACATTTCGCCGACGTCCTGGCTGAAATAGCCGATCGAGATGCCGCGGTCGGTGGCGACCTGGCCTTCGTCCGGCGCTTCCGAGCCGTTGATCATGCGGAACAAAGTGGTCTTGCCGGACCCGTTGGGGCCGACGAGGCCGACTTTCTCGCCTTTGTGGAGTGCCGCCGAGGCCTCGATGAAGAGAATCTGGTGGCCGTTCTGCTTGCTGACGTTATCGAGGCGGATCATGGCTCTTGAAGCTGCGGTTTCCGGGAAATTCGGCGCCCTTATGCCATGCCGCGCGCGAGAAAGAAGCGCGTTCGTGGCAAACCACGGTCCTATTCGCGCATGGCCTTCGGAGATGGCCCCATTAACGCTAATTCGCCGCTGTGGCGGGATTTGGCGGTAATCCGGCCCCGCGGTACCGGAAGATGGCAGCCATGATTGGCGCTTTGGCGCGGATTGGCCTAAAGCATCCGCTCATCAGCCATTCCATGACCGTTTTTGGATCGCTTCGGCCCCAGCGTGTTTCGGCCGGCATTTTTCGCTACGCAAACTCAAGGCTTCCATCTCGTGACCTTTCTCTCGACCGTTCCGCCGCTCGCCCGTGCTTTGGCGGACAAGAATTACACCGAAGCGACGCCCGTGCAGGCCGCGGTGCTGGCCGATGCCGCCGGTGACCGCGATCTGCTGGTGTCGGCGCAGACCGGATCCGGCAAGACAGTGGCCTACGGCCTGGCGATCGCCCGCAATCTGCTCGGCGGCGCCGAGCGCTTCACGCGCGGTTCGAAGCCGCTCGCTTTGATCGTCGCGCCGACGCGTGAACTGGCGTTGCAGGTGCAGCGCGAACTGACCTGGCTTTATCAGCACACCGGCGCGCGCGTCGTCTCCTGCGTCGGCGGCATGGATCCGCGCCGCGAGCAGCGCGAACTGGCGGATGGCGCGCACATAGTCGTCGGCACGCCCGGACGTCTTTGCGATCATCTGCGGCGCGGCCGCCTCGACGTGTCCGAACTCAAAGCCGCCGTGCTCGACGAAGCCGACGAAATGCTCGATCTCGGCTTTCGCGAAGACATGGAATTCATCCTCAAGACAACGCCGGCCGAGCGCCGCACCTTGCTGTTCTCCGCGACCTTGCCGCGCGGCATCGTCGCGCTGGCGAAGCAGTATCAGCGCGACGCCCAGCGCATCGAAGTCGCGGGCGGTGAGGGCGGTCATGCCGACATCGAGTATCGCGCCATCCGCGTCGTGCCGCATGACGTCGAGCACGTCGTCGTCAACCTGCTGCGCTTTTATGAATCGCCCAGCGCGCTGGTGTTCTGCAACACGCGCAGTGCCGTCAATCATCTACAGACCGCGCTTCTGGAGCGCGGTTTCTCCGTCGTGGCGCTGTCCGGCGAACTGACGCAGAACGAGCGCACGCACGCGCTGCAGTCATTGCGCGATGGTCGCGCCCGTGTCTGCGTCGCTACTGACGTTGCCGCGCGCGGTATCGATCTGCCCAACCTCAGCCTCGTCATTCACGCCGAACTGCCGAACGATCCGGAAGTCATGCAGCATCGCTCCGGCCGCACCGGCCGCGCCGGCAAGAAGGGCATCAGCGTTTTGTTGGTGCCGAATTCGCGCCGCCGCCGTGTCGACATGATGCTCAATCAAACCGGCGTCGAGGCTGTGTGGGCCAACGCGCCGCAGGCGGAGGACATCCGCAAACTCGATCAGCAGCGCATGCTGCAGGATACGTTGTTCAGCGACCCGTCGACCGAGGAAGACCTCACGCTGGCGCGCGCCATTCTCGCCGAGCGTCCCGCCGAAGACATCGCGGCGGCGCTGGCGCGCCTCTATCGCTCGCGACTGCCGGCACCGGAAGACATTATCGATCCCGGTTTCGACCGCGGCCGGTCGCGAGACGATCGCGGCGGCGACCGCCACACGCGTGGCGACGATCGCAACGACCGTCCCCTGCGTGGCGAAGACCGCGCGCCGTCCCCGGACACGCGGGCGCGTCGCAGCGACTTCGAAGGCAGTGTGTGGTTTCGCATTGCCGCCGGCCGCAAGAGAAACGCCGAAGCGCGCTGGCTGCTGCCGATGATCTGCCGCCGCGGCGGCATCACGAAAAAGGAAATCGGTGCCATCCGCATTTACGGCGACCACAGCGAATTCGAAATCGCGCAGCAGGCGGCCGAGAGCTTCGCCGCCAATCTGAAGCGTCCCGACAAGGAAGAGGGCACGCGCATCGAGGCGCTGCCGTCAGGGCCGCAAGGCGAAGGCGCGCGTCCGCCCGAAGCACCGCAGGATCATACCGCTCCGTCCTCCGATCGCGGGCCGCGTCCTCACGCCGGCGACAATCGCGACTTCAAGAAAAAACCGGACTACGCCAAGAAGCGCCCCTTCCACAAAAAGCATCAGGGGGAACATCGGGAGAAGGACCATCGACCCGGTGGTCACAAGCCGGCGCATGCGGGACCGCGCGGCGAAGGGGCTGCACCCTTCAAGCCCGCGTTCGGCAAGAAGTCGAACAAGAAGGCCAAGCGGAACAAATTTCACGGCTGAGGTTTGGTGATCGGGCCGTTGCTGGAAAAACGAGCCAAATTTTAACGGTTATCTCGCACCGCGTCATCGCTGTTGCATTTAGGCTTGCAACAGGCCGGTTTCTTTTGAACCATCTTTTGCGTGAGGCTTTAACTCCACAGGAGGCGGCCATGCAAAACACATCGAAACACAGCACTGCAAAACCGACTGCCCTTGTCGTCGAAGATGATCAGGATCAGCGTGAATTGGTTAGTTTGCTGCTCGAAGAGTGCGATATGGCCGTCATTCAGTGCGAAACCGCTGAATCAGCCGAGGTCGTGCTGGAACGCGTCGGCGGCGACCTGTCGATGATCTTCACCGACGTGAAACTCGCCGGCCACATGAGTGGCGCAGAACTGGCGGAACTCGCCAAGGATCGGTTCCCGGATCTGATAGTCATCGTCACGTCCGGTAGCGAAGCACCGCATCTTCCGGCCGGCGCGATGTTCATGCAGAAGCCGTGGCGCGCGCTCGATATTCTGCGCGAACCCGAACGCGCGGTGATGCACTAGCGGTCGATTTCGATCTCGGGCGTTTTCGCGCGCGAGACACAGATCATGATGGTGTCCCCCTTCTCGTGTTCGGCAAGCACGAGATCACGGTGATCGGCTTGTCCTGACAGAAGTTTGGTACGGCAGGTCCCGCACGTGCCGGTCTCGCATGAGCTCGGCACGTCCAGGCCATGATCGCGCAGGGTTTCGAGGATGGTGTCGTCACTGCTGACTGCAATGCTGTCGCCCGAGCGGGCCAGCCTTACCGTGAACGCCGTGTCGGTTTTCTTGTGCGTTTCGGCAACGCTGAACGCCTCGAAATGCACGGCGGTCGACGACCAGTGGTCCGTCAGCGCGCGCACGGTTTCCATCAGCGGCCGCGGGCCGCAACAATAGACATGCTCCCGGTTCTGGCGCTCGGCGAGATACGGCTTAAGGTCGATCAGCCGCGCCGGATCGCCGTTGTCATAGTGAATGGTGACGGCGTCCTTGAACGCTGCGAGATCGTCGAGGAACGGCGTGGTCTCCGGCGACCGCGCGCAGTAGATCAGACGGAAGCTTTTCCCTTCTGACGTCACCTGCCGGATCATCGACATGATAGGCGTGATGCCGATGCCGCCGGCGATGAACAGAAACTGCTGCGCGCGTTGCGGCAGCTTGAAATCGTTGATGGGCTCGCCGGCCATGACGTCGTGGCCCGGCTTGACGGTATCGATGATGACGCTGGATTCTCCGACACCGTTGAACTCGCGCTTGATCGCGATCTGATAGCGGTGGCGCTCGCGCGGGTCGTTGCACAGCGAGTATTTGCGCAGCAATCCGTTCGGCGTCAGCATCGGGATATGCGCGCCCGCGGTGAAGGCGGGCAGGTCGCCGCCCGCCGGATCGCTGAGTTCCAGGAGATGGGTGCCGTCGGCGATGGGCTCGTTGCGCGTCACCCGAAGGGATTTCATCGGCGGCATTTCAGTCGCAGTCATTCCCACTCCAGCGCATCAGCGCCGAAGCTGCATAACTGCAAGGCGCAAAGCACAGATGGCGGGTTTGCCGCTCAGCCGCAAGGCCGCAATGAAGAGGCTGATATGCGTGTCAGCGTGCGCCGCTGACACGTTCGACTTGCGGCTGGGCCTCGGCGGTCGGCGCCTGCGCCATTGGCGTCTGCGCAACCGGTGCGCCTTCGCCGGCGGTGATCGCGGCGTAGGCGTCCGCGAGTCCGGCACCGAACAGCGGGTCGCGCCCCGGCGCGCCGATATCCTTCGCCGATGCCAGCAGCGTGGCGCGCGCCTCATCCGGCGTCATGCCGGGCTTGTGCTCCAGCATCAGTGCGACGATGCCGCTGACTTCCGCCGCGGCATGCGACGTGCCGGACGACACTTCGTAACCGCCATCGGGAATGGCGACCATGATCTGCGCGCCGGGCGCGGCGACGGCGATGTAATTGCCGCGGTTCGACTGCTCCATGATCAGGTCGTTAGCGTCGGTGGCGCTCACCGCGATCACGTTCGGATCGGCGGCGGGATACATCGGCGCCGACTTGGCGCCCTCATTGCCGGCGGCGGCGACCAGCACAATGCCCTTCTTGTGTGCAGCTTCCAGGCCGCGACGTATCGCCGGATCGGACGGTCCGGCGAAGCTCATATTGATGACGCGCGCACCGTTGGCGGCGGCGTAATTCAGGCCCTTGAGAATGCTGAAGGTGGTGCCCTCGGCGCTCTTGCCTGCCGGATCGAAGGCGCGGATGGCGAGAATGTGCGACCGCGGCGCCGCACCGAGCAGTTTGCCGTGGCCGGCGATCAGGCTCGCCATGGCGGTGCCGTGCGCGTGCGGCTGCACCGGCTCTTTGGCGCCGGTGGCGTCGTAACTCTGGGCGATGGCGCCGCTCAATTCCGGATGCGTGCCGTCGATGCCGCTGTCGATGACGGCGACGAGGATGCTGTTGCCGGTGGCGATGCCGTGCGCCTGCGGCAGCCGCAATTTGCCGACGCCGTATTGCGACGGATCGCCGGCCGGAGAGGCGTCGAACTTCGCCGGCTGCGCCTCCTGCTGCAGCGTGAAAAGATAGTTCGGCTGCGCCGAGGCGACGCGGGCGTCGCCTTCGATGGCCTGCACGGCGCGCGGCACGGAAATGTCGCGCGGCACGCGCCAGCGATAGACCGTCGTGCCGGTGAGGGCGAAAGGCTGGGACTCGAGGCGCGTAAGGCGGAAGCGTTGCTGCAACGCATTGATCTGCGCCGGGCTGACAGTGTTCGGAATTTCCAGCACGACTTCGTCGGGCACCATGCGCCGCTCGTTCTGCGGCGGCACGCCGCTCGGACGATTGTTATTGGCGCGCTGCTGCTGCTGGCGCGGCGAGGATTGACGCATTGGCATGTCGGCCGGATCGTCGATGACCTGTTGCGCGCCGGCCGGCGGCAGCATGCCGGGCAGCGACATGATAACGCCTGCGGCGCCGAGCCCGGTGGCTACGCCGCCCCAGCCGCCGCCACCAAAGCCGCGGCCGCCACCGCCGTAGTTACGGCCGCCGCCCATGTTGCCGCCCATTTTTCCGCCGCCACGATTGCCGCCCGGCATCGCCGTGCGCGTCGGTGCCGCGGCACGCGGCGCGGCGACGCGGTTGACGGTCGCACCGGCTTTGCCCGTCGCCCCTCGAACTTTGAGGTTGTCGTTCGTCTGCGCGAAGGCGCTGCCGAGGGTGATCGACAGCGTCACCGCTGCGGTGGCGGTGAGAAGAAGCTGCTTGCGCATGGCTTTAGCCTCCGGTGCAAACCGTGTTCAGAATATGCCGCCAGCTCACTCGGTCGTGGCGATGAAGCCGATGACCTTGCTGTTCTCTTGCAGTTTCTTGGCGAGCGCGGCGAGGTCCGCCTTCGGCATCGCCGCCATCGAGACGCGCACCTTGTAGAGTCCGCCGGCCATCGGGCCGGAGGCGATCGACAGCTTGTTGCTCTCGAGGAATTTGGTGACGTCGTCCTGCGTCGCTTGCGGCGTAAAGCGGATCAGCGTGAAGGCGCCGACGCCCGGATCGCTCGAAGGCGCGGAAGCCGTTTGATAGCCGCCGGTCTTGGTTTCTTTCACTATCACGGTGGCGATGATGCCGGCCTGTAGCAGGATGGCGACGGCCGCCGCGGTGCCGGCATAGGCCAGGGTGCGCGGGCTGAAGCTGGCGAAAAATTCCGCGACGCGGGTGCTCAGATTGAGCGACACCGCGGGCTTGCGCGCCGGTTCGGCGTCGATCTTGGCGAACAGCTTTTCCATGGCATGCGCCGACGGCGCGCCGAGTGTTTCGTTGAGGTGGATGGTCTCGCCGAATTCGTCGCGCACCATCGCATAGCGGCGCGCCAGTTCCGGATCCTTGGCCAGTGCATCCTCGACACGACGCGCGTCGCCGCGGCTCAAGGTGCCCGCCGCATGCCACGGCAGCAACGCCTCGATTTCGCTCTGCGGTTCTTTGTCTATCGTGTTCATGGCCAACCTCGATCGATCCCTTGTTCTTTCAGCAGCTCCGACAGTTTCTTCCGCGCATAGAACATCCGCGTCTTCACTGTCGCTTCCGGGATCCCGACGATCCCTGCCACTTCCTCCACCGACTTCTCGTGATAGTAGACGAGGTCGATGATCTCCCGATGTTCCGGCGAGAGGCCGCCTAAGGACTGCCGCAACAACGCTCCCTTGTCCTTCTTCGCCAGTGTCGTTTCCGGATCGTCGGATTCGTCTTCGACCTGTTCTGCCGTTTCCTCGTCCAGTTCCGCATCCTGTCTTCGTCGCATCGAAGACAAAGCCTTGAACCGGGCGATGCTCAGCATCCAGGTCGACACCGCCGACCGGCCCTCGAATTTTCCGGCTTGCCGCCAGACATCGAGGAACACTTCACTGATCAGGTCTTCCGCCGTTGCCTCGTTACGCACGAGGCGCAGCACGAAGCGGTAGACCTTCACATGGTGCCGCGCGAACAGCACCTGCATGGCAAGCCGGTCACCCTTGGCGATCCTGGCGATGAGAACTTCATCCGTCGTCGTTTGCATCGCAGGGGCAATCGGCTCGTTGACAGTGTGTCGTCGCGGGCGGCGCCAAGGTTCAAACGGGATCGTAGAAATTTGCCTTGAACCGCCCGGACTTAGGGGCGCTTGCTAGTTTCTCCCGTTAAGCCGCGGGGGGGCAAGCGGGGTCGGTCCCAGAAGCGGTCAAATTGGCGGGATTCCGTGTCATTTGCATAAAAATCGGTGTGGGAAGGACCGGGCCGTTTTTTTTCAAGGCGGCCTTGAACCTGTTTCTGGCAGGCCGCGACCCATGGTTATCGGATGGCATGACGGCCATCCCCCAAACAGGAGATGTCCCATGTTCCGCAAATTGATCCTCGCTCTGTCCGCCACCGCCGCCCTCGGCGCCGCCGCTCTCGCTCCCACCTCCGCCTCGGCCTGGGGCCATGGTCATGGTTGGGGTCACCACTGGCACGGTGGTTACGGCTTCGGCTACGTCGGCCCGAGCTACGTCGTCTCGCCCAACTGCTACCGCGTCCGCCGCGTCGTCGACACCGTCTACGGTCCGCGCGTCCGCCGCGTCCTGGTCTGCGGCTAACCGCGCTCACCAAAGCAAGCCCCGGTCTCGCATCGCGCGAACCGGGGCTTTCTTTTTGCGCCGATTAGGCTTGTTATGACGCCCAACCGATAAGCTGCCGGACGAGCTCTCGTAACGGCGGCGTCTTTAGGGAGGACGTTATGATCGTGCTGCGCGCCGCCGTCGCCGCTTTTGTGCTGATCGTGTCACCGGCCTTCGCCGCGCCGCCGGCGCCGGAGCCCGTGACACCCGAGCTGATCGCCGCCGCCGTTAAGGAAGGCAAGGTCGTCTTCTATACGGCGTTCGACCTCAAGGTCGCGCAGGCCGTCGCCAAGAATTTCGAGCAAAAATATCCCGGCATCACCGTTCAGGTCGAACGCACCGGCAGCGAGCGCATCTTCCAGCGCATCATGCAGGAGCGCTCCAGCGGCATTCACACCGTCGATGTCATCGACAGTACCGACGCGCCGCAGTTTCTGACCTGGAAGAAGCAGGGCATTCTCGATCCCTTCGTTCCCGCCGAGTTGTTGAAATATCCGGCCGCGCAGCGCGATCCCGACGGCATGTACGCCAATGTGCGTTTCACCCTGGAGCCCATCGCCTACAATACCAACCTGGTGAAAAAGGAAGACGCGCCAAAGAGCTTTGCCGATCTGCTCGATCCGAAGTGGAGCGGCAAGATGGTCAAGGCGCATCCGAGCTATTCCGGCGCCATCGTCACCGCGACCTATCAGGTGTCGCAAGTCATCGGCTGGAGCTTCTTCGAGAAGCTCGGCAAGCAGAAGGTGCTGCAGATCCAGTCGTCGACCGAGCCGCCGAAGAAGCTGGCGCTCGGCGAGCGCGCGGTGGCCGTCGACGGCAACGAGTATGTCTTCATCCAGCAGATGGACGCCGGCGCGCCGATCGCGCTGGTCTATCCGACCGAAGGCACGCCCTTCGTGCCATCGTGCCAGGCCATCGCGAAATTCGCGCCGCATCCCAACGCGGCGAAATTGTTCATCAGCTTCATGTTCTCGCGGGAGACCCAGCAGTTTCTGGTCGATCATGCCGGGCTGCGGTCGTTTCACCCGGAGGTGACGGAGACGGAAAAGGCCGGGCGCACGCCGATCGGCAAGATCAAGCTGATGCCGCTGAATATCGAGGCGCAAGAAGCGGCGACCGAAGAGATCAAAAAGAAGTATTCGGAATATTTCGGGATTTAGGTTTCACCACCGCAACGACGAAAGTACTCACATGCTGCTCGAAGGCTTCAAGCGCCAGGATATCCAGACCAAAGGCTGCCGCATCGTCACCGTCACCGGCGGCAAAGGCCCGCCGCTGCTGATGCTGCATGGCAATCCGTTCAACCATCTCAACTGGTCAAAGGTCGCGCCGGAACTGGCGAAGGATTTCAGTGTCGTGCTCACAGACCTGCGCGGCTACGGCGATTCCGAAAAGCCGCCGAGCACCGAAGATCATTCGAGCTATTCGTTCCGCACCATGGCGCAGGACCAGGTCGAGGTGATGGCGGCGCTGGGTTACGACAAGTTCTTCGTCGCCGGTCATGACCGCGGCGCCCGCGTGACGCACCGCATGTGCCTCGACCATCCGGACAAGGTGTTGCGCGCGGCGATCATGGACATCATCCCGCAGTATCACCTTTACAACAACATCACCTTCGACTGGGCCAAGTTCTCCTGGCACTGGTTCTTCAACATCCAGCCGGCGCCGATGCCGGAGAAAATGATGGGCGCCGATCCGGACTGGTTCATCAAGAAGAAGCTGGCGAAGTCGGAAAAGGGCCTGTCGTTCTTCCCGCCGGAAGCGCTGGAAGACTATCTGCGCTGTTTCCGCAATCCGGAAACCATCCGCGCGGTGTGCGAGGATTATCGCGCCGGCGCCAGCATCGATCTCGTTCACGACGCCGAAGACATCAAGGCCGGCCGCAAAGTGTCATGTCCGGCGCTGATCCTGTGGGGCGCGACCGGCGGCGTCGGCCGCACCAAGCCGTCGCCCGGCGAGGTCTGGAAGAATTACGCGTCCAACATCGTCGCGGCGAAAACCGTGCCGAGCGGGCATTATCTGTCGGAAGAAGCGCCGGTCGAGACGACGGCGGCCTTGCGCGAGTTTTTCATGGTGGCATAAAAGTGAAACCCAATTTCAACTAAGGTATTCTGACAGTGAGTACGAATCTAATTCGATGGATTTGAAGAGAGGGGCAGGGCATGGCGAGCTGGCACGTCGCGACTGCCGCCGAAGCAATGGCTGCTGCACAGTTTGCAAGATGCGGTTGTGATGTGTCGGTGCAGTATGGTGCTAACCAACCTGAGTATGACCTAACTATTGCTGTAAAAGACTACATGCTGAAAATTTCGGTCAAAGGCAGTAGCGATGGAGGTTGGGGTCTTTCGCAATCTCAATTGTCAAAATGGAGAAAAGATAATCCGGACGGGCCACCAAATTACATCGCTGCAGCAGACATGTGGCTGTCGCGTCACAGCGGCCGAACCGCGATGTGTTTTGTAAATTTTCGTGATGTGCCGATCGATGGGATGCCTCGCATATATCTGGCGTGGCCAAGAGACGTCGCGGAAAAACTCAAAACAGCTAGAAATGGATTAGGTGACACGATACTTTTTGACCTGCCACTTACAAGTTTTACAAAGGCAATTGTCTCGCCAGAATGGGCGATGACTCCCGAGCGGATTAAATTTCTCCTAGAATCAAAATAGTTTTAGCTTACGCCGCCACCGGATCCGGCGCGGCGAAGAAGGTCTGCACGGCGTAGAACAGCAGGTGGCGGTTGACGCCGTAACCGACCGCATGCGCGGTCTTCGGCAGAATGACGAACTGCCGCTCGCCGTTCTGCAACTGCCCGTAGAAATCAAGCAGATCGCTGTTGGTGGAGTTGCCGTCGAATTCGCCGCGCAGCATCAGCACCGGCGACATGATCTTCTTGGGATCGACGATCGGCAGGTTCGCCGCCATGTCGACATAGGTGCCCGACGGAATCGTATCGCCGAAGTTCTTCTCCGCGTCGATGATCGCTTCCGCCACGGCGGGATCGTAGCCTTGCGGAAATCCGTCGCGCGAGAAGATCGAGCGGATCATGGCGGCGTCGCGCTTGCGGCGCGGATTGGCGCGCAGCGCATCGAGGTTCTTGCGGCGGCGGCCGATTTCCTCGGCGCCATCGCCCTTGTAGGTAAACGCCGACAGCGCCAGCCGGTTGACGCGCTCCGGCACCGCTTGCGCGAATGCCGCGGCGCGAATGCCGCCCGACGACGTGCCGTAGAAATTCACCTTCTGCTGCCCGGTCTCTTTCATCACCACCGGCATCGCGGCCTTGAGGTCTTCGACGCCGCTGGCGATGTCAGAACTGTTGCCGGACGAGCCCGACAGGCCGTAGCCGTCATGGTCCATGGTCCAGACGTCGTAACCGGCACGCGCCAGGACGTTCATGAAAGAATATTCGCCTTTGCCGGGCACACTCAGGTCGTAGGACGATCGCGCCGAATTCGACGAGCCATGCACCATGAAGACGACGGGGCGGGCGGCTTCGCCCGCGCGCGGCGCGCCGACACGTTTGCGCCACAGGTTGAGCTTCACATTACCTTTGTTCGCCCAGTATTCCACGCTCCAGATGTCGCCGGCGGGCTCCGTTGCCGCTGCCGCGGTCACCACGCCGGACAATAATGTCGCGCCCAGACCGGCCGCCTTGAGAACCGCGCGGCGGGGCATGGAAAGGCCGGATTTGGGTTGTTGATTGGCGTTGCTCATGAACGTGCTCCCTGATGGTGAACTCTGTGGTTCTGCCGTGGTCCGGTCCGGACACCGGCTCTTTGTGCGGCAGCCTAGCAGGGCGGTGCGGTCATGTGCAGTCCACTCGCGTGGCGTAGAGAGTTCTGCTACTGGATAAAAATCGCGGAAAATCGCGTCGTGGGGCGCGTGGCGCTGAAGGTCTCATAGCCGGGGGACCCGAAGGCCGTTACCGGAGGGACGATGCTCAATTCCTTGCGCGCCGTGGCGCGTTTTATCCAGAAGTATATCGGCTGGAATCGTATCGGAGTGCTGCTGAGCCTGACCATCATCACGATCGCTTTCGTGGTGCTGTATCGCATGCTGCGCGGCATCGACTTGGCCGACGTCATGAAAGCGGTGCGGGCGACAAACCCGCTCAACGTCGCGGCTGCGGCGCTGTTCGTCGCCGGCGGCTATTTTACATTAACGTTTTATGACTGGTTTGCGCTGCGCACCATCGGCCGCCGGCAGGTGCCGTATCGCATCGCGGCATTGGCCGGCTTCACCAGTTATTCGATCGGTCACAATGTCGGCGCCACGGTGTTTACCGGCGGCGCGGTGCGTTACCGCATCTATTCGTATTACGGGCTCGACGCCGTCGAAGTGGCGAAAATCTGTTTCCTCGCCGGCCTGACGTTCTGGCTCGGCAACGTCACGGTGCTTGGCCTCGGCGTCACCATTCATCCGGAAGCTGCCAGCGCCATCGATCAATTGCCGGCGGTCACCAACCGTTTCATCGGCATCGCGCTTTTGTGCGTGCTCGCCGGCTACGTCGCCTGGGTCTGGAGCGCGCCGCGTGAAATCGGCCGCGGCGAGTGGACGGTCAATCTGCCGAGCGGTTCCAACACGCTGTTGCAGATCTTCATCGGCATCGTCGATCTCGGCTGCTGCGCGCTCGCCATGTTCATGCTGCTGCCGGGTGAACCGAATATCGGCTTCATCACCATCGCCGTCGTCTTTGTGTCGGCGACGTTGCTCGGCTTTGCCAGCCACGCGCCCGGCGGACTCGGCGTGTTCGACGCCGCCATGCTGGTGGCGCTGTGGCAGTTCGACAAGGAGCAGGTGCTGGCCGGCCTGCTGGTGTTCCGCGTGCTGTATTACCTGGTGCCGTTCGCGCTCGCATTGACGGTGCTTGGCATTCGCGAAGTTATGCTCAATATGAAGGGCACGCGCGAAAAACCGGAGCTCGTGCCGGTGACGACGGTGACAGCACCGATCCGCACCGAGATCGAAGCGGAAAAACCCAAAGGCTGAACGCCGCAATGGCGATTGAAGACGATCCGCCGAAAAGTTGGCCGCGCCGCCTGCACGGCGCGTGGCAGGCTTTGGCCGGTCAGCCGGCCGGCGGCGGTATCGTCCCGCGCGCGCCCGTCGCGAGCAGCCGTGCCACCGAACATCCGCATGCGCGGCTGATTGAATCGCTGATCGCGGGATTGCCCGGCGCGGCGATTACCCTCGACGGCGATGGTGGCGTTATCGCTTTCAACGAAGCCGCGCGCATGCTGGCGCCGGCGTTGCGCCGCGGCGAGCCGGCGCTGATTTCGCTGCGCATGCCGGAACTGGTCGATGCCATCCGCCGCGCCAGCAAGAGCCGCGAGCCGCAACGCGTGGAGTTTTTCGAACGCGTGCCGCTCGACCGCTGGTTCGAAGCCTTTGTCGTGCCGGTGAAGCTCGCGGGCACGACCGGCCGCGACGCCGATATTCTTCTTCTGACCTTCAACGATCTGTCGCCGCTGCGCCGCGTCGAGGAAATGCGCGCCGATTTCGTCGCCAATGCCAGCCACGAACTGCGCACGCCGCTTGCGGCCTTGCTCGGTTTCATCGAAACGCTGCAGGGGCCGGCCAAGAACGATGTCACCGCGCGCGAGAAATTCCTCGGCATCATGCAGCAGCAGGCGACGCGCATGGCGCGCCTGATCGACGATCTTCTGTCGTTGTCACGCATCGAACTCAACGCCCATCTACAGCCCAGCACGCCGATCGATCTGGCGCCGGTCGTGCGTCAGGTCGTCGACGGCCTGCAAACGCTGGCGCGCGACCGCGCCGTCGAGATCACGATGGCGCATCCGCCGGAACCGTTGATCGTGCTCGGCGACCGCGACGAATTGATCCGCGCCGTCGAGAACCTGGTCGAGAACGCATTGAAGTACGGCGAGGCCGGCAAGCGTGTCGATATCACCTTGACCCGGTCGCAAACCCGCACCGGCGCGCCGGAAGCCCGCATCGCGGTGCGCGACTATGGCCCCGGTATCGCGCCGGAACATCTGCCGCGTCTCACCGAGCGCTTTTACCGGGTCGATGTCGCCGACAGCCGCGCGCAGGGCGGCACCGGTCTGGGGCTGGCGCTGGTGAAACACGTGCTCAACCGGCACGGCGGCAGGCTGTCGATCGAGAGCGTGCTCGGGCAGGGGGCGACCTTTGTCATGCACCTGCCGTTGCGCACCGCCGACAAGGCGCCGGTCGCCGAAAAAGCTTAATTAACAATAGGTAGCAGTGTCATCCAGCTGTCATCGAAGCTTCATAGAACGGTGACACGCGGTGCCTAGGTGAGGCCCGAGACAAGGGTCTCAAGCATATCCGTAGGCCCGTAACATGGAGAGTCACTTGAAACACTGGACCACAATGGCTGCCGCCGGCCTGATCGCCGCCGCCGCTTTTGGTACCGCCAACGCCGCCGACATCTCGGGTGCCGGCGCGACCTTCCCCTATCCCGTTTATGCCAAATGGGCCGACTCCTACAAAAAGGAGACCGGCAATGGTCTGAACTATCAGTCGATCGGTTCGGGCGGCGGCATCAAGCAGATCAAGGCCAAGACCGTCACTTTCGGCGCCACCGACGCGCCGCTGCCGGGCAAGGAGCTTGACGAATCCGGTCTCGCTCAGTTCCCGATGGTCATGGGCGGCATCGTGCCGGTCGTGAACCTCGACGGCATCAAGCCGGGCGATCTCGTCATCGACGGTCCGACCCTCGGCAAGATCTTCCTCGGCGAAATCACGAAGTGGAACGACCCGGCCATCGTCAAGCTGAACGCGCAGGTCAAGCTGCCCGATCAGGCGATCGCCATCGTGCACCGTTCGGACGGTTCGGGCACCACCTTCAACTTCACCTACTACCTGTCGGACGTGAATGCCGACTGGAAGTCGAAGGTCGGCACCAACGCCGCCGTGCAGTGGCCGGCCGGTATCGGCGCCAAGGGTAACGAAGGCGTCGCCAACAACGTCGCCAACACCAAGGGTGCGATCGGCTACGTCGAATACGCCTACGCGCTGCAGAACAAGCTGACCTTCACCAAGATGGTCAACAAGTCGGGCAAGACGGTTGCCCCGACCGCCGAAGCCTTCCAGGCCGCGGCTGCCAACGCCGACTGGAATTCCCAGCCCGGCTTCGGTGTCATCCTGGCGAACCAGCCGGGCGACGCCGCCTGGCCGATGACGGCGGCGACGTGGATCCTGATCTACAAGAAGCCGACCGATGCGGCGGCGACCGCGGAAGCCCTGAAGTTCTTCGCCTGGGCCTACAAGAACGGCGGCAAGGCTGCTTCGGAACTCGACTACGTGCCGATGCCCGCCAAGACCGTTGGCGATATCCAGAAGTACTGGGCGTCCGAGATCAAGGACGCGGCCGGCAAGTCGCTCATCAACTAAGACATGCACCACCCCGGAAAGGGCGCTTCGGCGCCCTTTCCACCGGTGGGCTTACTTGATCTCCCAGATTTGTTAGTCAGGGCTCGGTCCAAAGTGCGGATCGTCACGGAGTGAGCCCCATGCCATCCACCCGGAGACCGCCTGTGGTTGACGTTGCGTTCCAAGGAGCCGTTCCCGTGACCGAGCAGGTTGATCGCTCCAAGGTCCTTCAACAGTTGCGGATGAGCGATATCGCTTTCCGGATTCTGACCCGCAGCGCCGCCATCGCCGTTCTCATCATTCTTGGCGGCATCATTTTCTCGCTGGTCTACGGTTCCTGGCCGGCGTTGAGCACCTACGGCTTCACCTTCCTCTACGACGAGACGTGGAACCCGGTGACCGAGAAATTCGGCGCCATCGCGCCGATCTACGGCACCATCGTGACCTCGCTGATCGCCATGCTCATTGCCGTACCGGTGGGCCTGTTCATCGCGCTGTTCCTCACCGAGCTGTGCCCGATGGTGTTGCGCCGCCCGATCGGCATCGCCATCGAACTGCTCGCCGGCATTCCCTCGATCATCTACGGCATCTGGGGACTGTTCGTGTTCGCGCCGTTCCTGCAGCAGCACGTGCAACCGTTTCTGATCGCCACGCTCGGCAATGTGCCGGTGGTCGGCAATCTGTTCGCGGGCCCGCCCTACGGCATCGGCGTGCTCACCGCCGGCCTGATCCTCGCCATCATGGTGCTGCCCTTCATCACCTCGATCTCGCGCGACGTGTTCGAAGCCGTGCCGCCGGTGCTGAAGGAAGCGGCCTACGGCCTCGGCTGCACCACCTGGGAAGTGGCGCGCTACGTCGTGCTGCCCTTCACCCGCGTCGGCGTTATCGGCGGCGTCATGCTTGGCCTCGGCCGCGCGCTCGGCGAAACCATGGCGGTAACCTTCGTCATCGGCAACGCGCACCGCATCTCCGGTTCGATCCTCGCGCCCGGCACGACGATCTCCGCCACCATCGCCAATGAATTCACCGAAGCCGTCGGCGACCTCTACACCTCGTCGCTGATTTCGCTCGGCCTCATCCTCTTCGTCATCACCTTCATCGTGCTCGCCTTTGCGCGCATCATGCTGATGCGGCTCAACGCGCGGGTTGGAAAATGACCGTGACCACACCGACTTCCGCCGCTGCTGCCGCCGACGCCAAGGTCAACTCGCCGCTCTATGCGAGCCGCCAGCGCCGCAACGTCATCACCATGGGCATGGCCTGGGGCGCGACCGCGTTCGGCCTGTCCTGGCTGGTGCTGATCCTTGCCGTGCTGCTGTACGAAGGCTTCAGCGGCCTGTCGCTCGCGGTGTTCACCGAAATGACGCCGCCGCCGGGCTCGACCGGCGGTCTGCTCAATCCGATCATGGGTAGCCTGGTGATGACGGTTATCGCGGTTGTCATCGGCACGCCGCTCGGCATTCTGGCCGGCACCTACATGGCGGAATACGGCCGCTACGACAAACTGTCGTCTGTGGTGCGCTTCATCAACGACATCCTGCTGAGCGCGCCGTCCATCGTCATCGGCCTGTTCATCTACGAAATCATGGTGGCGCAGATGGGCCACTTCTCCGGCTGGGCCGGCGCCGTGGCGCTTGCCGTCATCGTCGTGCCGGTGGTCGTGCGCACCACCGAAGACATGCTGACCCTGGTGCCCGACACGTTGCGCGAAGCCGCCGCTTCGATCGGCCTGCCGCGCTCGCTGATGATCAAGAAGGTCGCCTACCGCGCCGCGCGCGCCGGCATGATCACCGGCGTGTTGCTCGCGGTCGCCCGCATCAGCGGTGAAACCGCGCCGCTCTTGTTCACCGCGCTCAACAACCAGTTCTGGAGCTCGAACCTCAACGCGCCGGTGGCGAGCCTTCCGGTCGTCATCTTCCAGTTCGCGCTCAGCCCCTACAAGGACTGGCAGAGCCTGGCCTGGACCGGCGCCTTGATCATCACGCTCACGGTGCTGACGCTCAGCATCCTCGCCCGTGCCCTCACGTCACAGAGTAAATCCTCATGAACAGCGTCGCTTCGTTCACGGTCCCCACCGTTACCCGCGAGCAGGTCTCTGCCGACGGTCTCCATAAAAAGATCGACGTCAGCAATCTCGACTTCTTCTACGGCGATCATCGCGCGCTGAAGAACATCAATGTGTCGCTGTATCTCGGCCGGGTCACCGCGTTCATCGGTCCGTCGGGCTGCGGCAAGTCCACGCTGCTGCGCATCCTCAACCGGATGTACGATCTCTATCCGAACCAGCGCGCCACCGGCGACGTCATGCTCGACGGTGAGAACATCCTGTCGCCGTCGCAAGACATCAACTTGCTGCGCGCCAAGGTCGGCATGGTATTCCAGAAGCCGACGCCGTTCCCGATGACCATCTACGAGAACATCGCCTTCGGCATCCGCCTCTATGAGAAGCTGCCGAAGTCGGAGCTCGACGACCGCGTCAAGCATGCGCTGGAGCGCGCCGCGCTCTGGAACGAAGTCAAGGACAAGCTCGGCGCCAACGGCCAGTCGCTGTCGGGCGGCCAGCAGCAGCGTCTGTGCATCGCGCGCACCGTCGCGGTGCGGCCGGAAGTGATCCTGTTCGACGAGCCGTGCTCGGCGCTCGACCCGATTTCGACCGCCAAGATCGAAGAGCTCATCGACGAATTGAAGGACGATTACACGATCGCCATCGTCACCCACAACATGCAGCAGGCGGCGCGTGTCTCCGACTTCACCGCCTTCATGTATCTCGGTGAGCTGATCGAATACGGCGAAACCACCAAGATCTTCACGACGCCGAACGATCGCCGCACCCAGGATTACATCACCGGCCGCTTCGGTTGATCGCGTCACCTGACGTAAGGATGTTTTGAAATGAACGACCAACACACCGCCAAGGC
>CAIYTE010000040.1 GCA_903929045.1 uncultured Hyphomicrobiales bacterium | reverse complement strand
TTCCTCTGCGAAATTCTCTCGACCGCCAAGCCGCAGATCGATGGCGGCAGCGTGCGCGCGCTCGCCATCATGACCGCCGACCGCTCGCCGGTTCTTCCCGAACTCAAGACCACGCGCGAACAGGGCCTCGATGTGCAGGCCTATACCTGGAACGCGATCTATCTGCCGAAGGGTGCGCCGGCGGACCTCGTCAAGAAGCTGCATGAAGCGGCCGTCAAGGCGATGGACGACGCGGGCGTGAAGGAGCGTTTGCAGGGCATCGGCGCCATGATCGTGGCGCCCGAACGCCGCAGCGCCGACTATCTCGCCAAGTTCACGGCCGACGAGATCAAGAAGTGGGAAGCGCCGATCAAGGCGAGCGGCGTTTCGGTCGAGTAAAACTGCTTCGTTGAAAAGAAAGCGCCGCGGTCTTCGGGCCGCGGCGTTTTTGTTTGCGCCTCAAACCTTCGGCGGATCGATCATGCTGACGTGCGCGGCGACGACGCGCCAGCCTTCCGGGAATTTCACCCAGGTCTGCATCTGCCGGCCGATCTTGCCCGGCGCGGACGGACGCTCGTACAACGTCGAGGCCGTGGCGAATTCGCGGCCGTAAGTCGCGATCACCGTGCGCGAAATGGTGCGGCCGAGACCGACCGGCGACCGCGCGCCGCGGAACGACTTGATCTCCGAATAGCCGTAGAGATTTTCACCGGCGCCATAGCGGATGGTGCGCGGATCGTCGCGGAACAGCTCATCCAGCACGGCGACATCGTTGCTCACCAGCGCCTTCTCGTATTTGTCGAACGCGGCGCGAACTTCGGCCACGACCTCCGGCAGGTCGATTTCCATTTTTATTTACTCCCTATTCCGTTCCCGCTCGTCCCAGCGAAAGCAGGGACCCAGAGCAACATTGTTCGGTCTTTGATGCTCTGGATTCCCGCTTGCGCGGGAATGAGCGGAGTACAATTCGACAGCACCATATCAAAATGTCGGCTGTGTCGCCGCGCAGACGCCCATCTGCTCCAGCGCGTGCGCGATGCGCAAGGCTACATCTTCCCGCCACGGCGCGCAGATGATCTGAACCCCGATCGGCAACGGTTTGAGCGGCACCGGCACGGCCACCACCGGCAGGCCGATGAACGAAATGGGCTGCGTGTAGACGCCGAGATTGGCGCGCACCGGCACATCGGCGCCGTCGAGATTGAACATCACCTGCCCCAGCTTCGGCGCCGTGGTCGGCGTCGCCGGCGCGAGGATGGCGTCGCAGTCCTTGAAAATCTCAAGCAGACGTTCGCGATACCAGCGGCGGAAGTTCTGCGCCTTCACGACATAGGTCGCGGGCACCATGGCGCCGGCGATGAAACGGTCGCGCACGGCGGGATCGAAGTCGTTGCCCTGCTTGCGCAGGCGATCCATGTGCAAGGCCGCGCCTTCGGTCGTGGTGATGATGTAGGCCGCGGCACGTGCCCGCGCCGCTTCCGGAATTTCGATTTCCTTCGCTGCACCGACCGCCTTTGCGACGGCGCCGAGCGCTTGCAATGCTTCCGGCGACGCGCCCTTCTTGAAGTAACCGCCGGCGGTGACGATGCGCAGGCCGCTCAGGCCTTTGTCGAGCGAGCCCAGCGACGGCTCGACACCGCGATCGACACAGGCCGCGTCATCGCCGGGCGGGCCCTGCATGGCGTCGTAGCTCAACGCCAGATCGCGCACCGAGCGCGCGAACGGCCCAAGATGATCGAGGCTCGCGACAAACGGAAAGCTGTGCTCGCGCGTCAGGCGTCCGTAGGTCGGCTTCAAACCGAAAATGCCGCACAGCGACGACGGCACGCGAATGGAGCCGTTGGTGTCCGAGCCGAGCGCCAAGGGCACCATGCCGCCGCCGACCGCGGTGCCCGAACCGCCCGACGAACCGCCGCTCATGCGCGTGATGTCATGCGGATTGCGCGACGGACCGTCGTGCACGTTCTCGCCCGTGAAGTCGTAGGCGTATTCGCCCATGTTGAGCGCGCCGACCAGCACCGCGCCAGCCGCTTCCAGCCGCGCGATCAATGGCGAGTCCGCCTTCGACGGCGGCAGCGCGCGGTTGATCTTGGAGCCGGCGACGGTCGTGACGTCGGCGATGTCGAACAGGTTCTTGACGGCAAACGGCACGCCGGCGAGCGGCAGCTTCGACTTGTCGGCGGCGTCGACCTTCTTCGCCTGCGCGCGGGCGCGATCGGCCGTCACCGTCGTAAAGGCGTTCAAGGTCGGATTGGTCTTGGCGATACGCGTCAACGCGGCTTCGGTCACCGCGAAGGCCGTGGTTTTGCCGGAAGCAACCGCCTTGGCGATGTCGGCGGAATTCGCCCAGTCGAACGTGTCGCTCATCGCTCAGGCCTTGTAGATCGCGGCGGGTTCGGCGGCATCGGGCAGTTCGAACTCCGCGACCAGAGTGCCGAGCGTCAGGCTGACCTCGAGATTGGCCTTGATCGCCGGCTGCCAGGCCGGATCGAACGGCAAATCGAGCGTTTTGGCTGCGAGGGCGATGAATTCGTCGAGCGGAGAAGCAGCCATGGGGAGATCCTTGTTCACGTCTTGAGAAGCAAATTCGCTGCCAATGGCGCGCAGGTCAAGCAACCGCCGCCCTCAATCCTCATCCTGAGGAGCCGAGCGCAGCGAGCGTCTCGAAGGATGAAGGCCCGCGACACCTCGGCTCTCATCCTTCGAGACGGCGCTTCGCGCCTCCTCAGGATGAGGAGTTAGTGCGGGCATGCGTCATCGCCCGTATTCTTTGGTCGGCCCCGGGCAGGCCGTATTCCAGAAGCTCATTTCCGCCTTCGCCTTGCGGCTTCGGCGGACAAGCCCTCCTACGCC
>CAIYTE010000039.1 GCA_903929045.1 uncultured Hyphomicrobiales bacterium | reverse complement strand
GCTCAACCAGCACCGCGACAGCCTCAATCCGGAAACGACCGTCAAGCAGGCGCTGACCGGCGGCGAGGGCGACACCGTGATGGTGAACGGCGTCGCCAAGCATGTCGTCAGCTACATGAAGGACTTCCTGTTCTCGGCGGAGCAGGCGCGCACGCCGCTCGGAAAGCTTTCTGGCGGCGAACGCGGCCGTTTGATGCTGGCGCAGACGCTCGCCAAGCCGTCGAACCTGCTGATCCTCGACGAACCGACCAACGATCTCGACATGGAAACCCTCGACGTGCTCGAGGATATGATCGGCGACTATCCCGGCACGGTGCTGCTCATCAGCCATGACCGCGATTTCCTTGACCGTCTCGTCAGCGGCGTGATCGTGCCGGAAGGCGACGGCCGCTGGACCGAATATGCCGGCGGTTATTCCGACATGCTGGCGCAGCGCGGCGCCGATCTGTCGCGCGCGCCCGTGGCGGGCGACAAGCCGAAGGCCGAAGCCGCGCCGAAAGCCGCTGCGGCGAAGCCGGAAGCCAAGCGCAAGATGTCCTTCAAGGACAAGCACGCGCTGGAAACGCTGCCCAAGACCATGGCGACGTTGCAGGCCAAGGCGGCCGACCTTCAGGCCAAGCTCGGCGATCCGCAATTTTATGTCCGGGATCGTACCGGCTTTGACAAGGTTACCAAGGATCTCGCCGAGGCGCAGCGCAAACTCACGGCGGCCGAGGAGCAATGGCTTGAACTCGAAATGCTCCGCGAGGAATTGGCGGGGTAGTCGCTGTCGCCCCCGACACGGGTAATTGCATCTGCGGTCCTGACGTGCAGAACTGCCTCGCAGCGCCGGTCAACAGGCGCAACGAGGAGAGAGAAATGCGCCCCATCCGGTCCTGTGTCGTCGTCTTGATCTTGTTCGCGCTCGGCACATCTGCTGCCGTGGCCGGCGAAATTCGCGTCGTCGCCGCGGTGGCGGTGCAGGATCCGCTTGATCGGCTGGCCGCCGCCTTCACCAAGGCGACGGGTCACAAGGTCAATGTCAGTTACGCTCTGACCGGGCCCATTCTCGCCGATATCAAGGCTGGCAAGCCGGTCGATGTCGCCGTCCTGCCGGACGCCGGACGCGTCGGGCTGGAATCGGTTTCGGCATTGCAAACGCCGGTTTCAGCCAGCCTTGCAGGTGTCGGCGTGCCGGATGCGGCGCCGTTGCCGGACATCTCGACACTGGAAAAATTCAAGGCGCTGCTGCACGCAACGCCGTCCTTGTCGTACACCGATCCCAAGAGTGGCGGCGCCTTCGGGCAGGGTTTCGATCGCACACTTGTGGAGCTTGGCCTCGCCGACGAGGTTCATCGCAAGGCGCTGATGGTCGGGGGTAGTCAGGAGATCGTCAAGGTGGTGGCGAGCGGCAAAGCCGCAATCGCCATCACCTTCAAGAGCGCGATCGTGACGACGCCCGGTCTGAAATTCGCCGGCGTGCTGCCGGCGCCCTTTGGCAACTCCGAGCCGTTCACCGCGAGCGTGCTGAAGAGCGCCGCGTCGCCCGACATTTCCCGTGCTTTTGTCGCCAGCCTGCTGACGCCGGAGGCAAAAGCGGTGTGGACCGACCTCGGTTTCTTACCCGCGGGTGCGGCTGCGCACTGACCGCGCGCTTCCGATCAGATGACCGGAAGCGGCTTGGCGTTACCTTTGATGATGACGCGGAACCCCGAACGCACGTTCGGCCAGTAATCCCAGATGGCGCAATGCTGCGTGCAGCGGTTGTCCCAGAAGGCGATCGCATGGTTGGTCCAGCGGAAGCGCAACTGCCAGTGCGGATTGTCGAGATGCTTGAACAGGAAGCCGAGCACGGCGTCGCTTTCGGCTTTCGGCAATTCCATGATGCGCGACGTGAAGGTCGGGTTGACGAACAGCAGTTTCTTGCCGGTGTCGGGATGTGACGTGATCACCGGCTGAACAGAAACCGGGTGTCCGGTAGATGTCTTGTCGAAGCCCAGCGCGCCGTCGTGTTCGGCGGTCAGCGGCTCGAGGAACGCCTTCATCTGCGGCGACAAGGCGTCGTAGGCGGCGTACATATTGGCGAACAGGGTATCGCCGCCGCCGTGCGGCGGCACGATCTTCTGGTAGAGCACCGACGCCATCGGTGGAATGTCCGCGCACGACTGGTCGGTGTGCCAGTTCTCTCCCGACACGCGCTTTGACTTCTCGTCGAAATACTGGCGGCGGATTTCCGGATGGCCGTCGATGATCTGCGAGGCCGTGCCGGTGCCGCCAACGTGCACCTGCAACGGACCGAAGTAGCCCGCGAAGCGCGTATGCTGGTCGAAATCGATTTCCTGATCGCGGAAGAAGATCACGCCGAAGCGCAGCAGAGCCTGGTAGACCTCATCGACCTGTTGCGGGCTCAGCGGCTTGGTCAGGTCGATATTGCTGATCTCGGCGCCGATATGCGGCGCTGCGCGCGTCACATCGATGGTTTTGAATTCTATTGCGTCGTCGGCTTCGACAAGATGAATTTGTTTGGTGGCGGGCACGGACGCTCCGATCAGCGAGTGGCCTAACTGTCGCATTAGCGTAATTCCCGCAGCCCTGATGTCAAGGACGCGGCGGTGAGAGGGCAGGTGTGTCAAGGTGTTCGTGTGAATGGCACGTCGCTTGCTAGTCTTGTCCGGACGCAACGGCAGGATCGCGCAATGTATCGCATGAACCGGCGTAGCTTGACGCTTCTGGGACTGGGATCGCTGGCGGCGGCGCGGCTGTCACCGGCTTTTGCTCAATCCGAATATCCGCAGCGGCCCATTCGCATGATCGTCCCGCGCAGCGCCGGCGGTGTGCTCGACATTATCGGGCGGCACTGGGCGAATTGGGCCACGTCGAACCTGGGAACCGTTGTGGTCGAGAATTACGGCGGTGGCGGCGGCATGACGGGTACCGCGATGGTGTCGCATGCTGCGGGCGACGGTTATACGCTGCTGCTGGGCAGCACGAGCGACCTAGTGCTCAACCCAACCTTGTCGACGGTCCACCTGTACGACCCGGTTAAGGATTTCTCGTCGGTTTCCGGGCTCGCGGTTTCGGTGGTCGCCGTCATGGTGCATCCGTCGGTTCCGGCGCATAACCTCAAGGAACTCGTGGCCTACGCCAAAGCCAATCCCGGCAAGCTCTCCTACGGCTCCGCCGGCGCCGGCACGATGTCCAATCTGTGCGGCGAGCTGTTCAAGAAGGTCGCCGGCGTTCCGGACATCGTCCATGTTCCGTACAAAGGGGGATCCGGCGGCACTAGCGATCTGATCGCTGGCGCCATCCCCATGGCGACGCTCAACATCACCGGTACGGTGCTGGCTATGCACAAAGCCGGGCAAATCCGCATTCTGGCGGTGGCGACGGATCGCCGTCTGTCAGCCGCGCCGGATATCCCGACAACGGCGGAAGCCGGTTATCCGGATTTGATCGCGCAGCTCTTCGTCGGTTTGTTTGCGCCCGCCGGAACGCCGAAGCCTATCATCGAGCGTCTCGCCAAAGTCACGCAGGCGGCGGCGGTTACCAAGGAATTTCAGGATAACCTGCAGAGCGCCGGCTTCGATCCGGTCGTCAATTTTGGACCGGAACGCACAACGCAATATCTCGGCGAAGAACTGACCCGGTGGACGCCCATTCTCAAGCAGTCCGGCCTCAAGCCGGGCTGACGCTACTTCTTCAACTTATAGCCGGTGCGGAACATCCACCACACGACGCCGAGGCAGATCATCAGGAACAGCAGCGTCATGGCGACGCTGATGCCGTGGCCGACATCGGCGACCTCGAAGAAGCTCCAGCGAAAGCCGCTGATGAGATACAAAACCGGATTGAACAGCGCGATCTTCTGCCAGAGCGGCGGTAGCACGTTGATCGAATAGAACGTGCCGCCGAGAAAGGTCAGCGGCGTGATGATCAAGAGCGGAATGATCTGCAACTGCTCGAAGCCCTCGGCCCAGATGCCGATGATGAAGCCGAGCAGGCTGAACGTCACGGCGGTGAGCACCAGATAGGTCAGCATCCAGAAAGGATGCGCGATGTGCAGCGGCACGAACAGCCATGACGTTGCAAGAATGATGACGCCGAGGATGATCGACTTGGTCGCCGCCGCGCCGACATAGCCGCAGGCGATTTCGATGCCCGAGATAGGCGCCGACAGGATTTCGTAGATGGTGCCGGTGAAGCGCGGGAAATAGATGCCGAACGAGGCGTTCATAGTGCTTTGCGTCAGCAGCGTCAGCATGATGAGGCCGGGGACGATGAAGGCGCCGTAAGTGATGCCCTCGATCTCGGTGATGCGTGAGCCGATGGCGGCGCCGAACACGACGAAATACAGCGACGTCGACAGCACCGGCGAGACGATGCTCTGCCAGATCGTGCGCACGGTGCGCGACATTTCGAATTTGTAGATGGCCTGGATTGCGCGGAAGTTCATTTGTTGTGTACCAGTCCGACGAAGATGTCCTCGAGCGAACTCTGTTTGGTCTGCAGATCGCGGAAGCGAATGCCTTCGTCACTCAGAGCTGACAGCAGGCGGGTGACGCCGGTGCGCTCGGCCTGTGTGTCGTAGCTGAACACCAGTTCGCTGCCGTCTTTCGCCAAGGTAAGATTGTGCGCGGCGAGCGAGGCGGGGATCGTTGTCATGGGCTCGGTCAGTTGCAGCATCAGTTGCTTCTTGCCGAGCTTGTGCATCAGCTCGCTCTTTTCCTCGACGAGAATGATCTCGCCCTTGCTGATGACGCCGACGCGGTCGGCCATGTCTTCGGCTTCTTCGATGTAATGCGTCGTCAGGATGATGGTGACGCCGGAATCCCGTAGGTCGCGCACCACCTGCCACATGTCCTTGCGTAGTTCGACGTCGACGCCTGCGGTCGGCTCGTCGAGAAACAGCACGCGCGGCTCGTGGCTCAGCGCCTTGGCGATCAGCACGCGCCGCTTCATGCCGCCGGAAAGCGTCATGATCTTTGAGTCTTTCTTGTCCCACAGCGACAGCGAGCGCAGGACTTTCTCGACGTAAGCCGGGTTCTTCGGCTTGTTGAACAGGCCGCGGCTAAAGTTGACGGTGGCCCAGACGCTCTCGAAGGCGTCGGTGTGCAATTCCTGCGGCACCAGCCCGATCAGCGAGCGCGCGGCGCGGAAGTCCTTGATGATGTCGTGGCCGTCGACCGTCACCTTGCCTTCGGACGGCTGCAGGATGCCGCAGATGATGCCAATAAGGGTCGTCTTGCCGGCACCATTGGGGCCGAGCAGGGCGAAGATTTCGCCGCGATTGATGTCGAGATTGACCGACTTCAGCGCCTTGAAACCGGACGCGTAGGTCTTCGACAGATTCTGAATTGAAATGATGGCTGACATAATGGGGAATCGCTGTGGGGCACCGGATATAGGCGGCAGGTCCGGCCCGCGCCAGTGCAAAACTGTGGCAATTAGGTCACGGGCTCAGGCCCCGTTGGTCAGGGCCGTGAGGTCCCGGAGCACCTGCCGCGGCGCGAAATCGGGGTATTCATCCGGCATCTTGCTGCGGTTGATCCAGCAGGCGTGAAACCCGAAGGCGACGGCGCCCATGACGTCCCAGCGGTTCGACGACACGAAAGTCACGTCACCGGGCCTGCAGCCGAAGCGGTCCGTGACCAGCGCGTAGACCTCCGGACGGGGCTTGAACATCTTCAGCACGTCGATTGACAGTACGGCATCGAGATCTTCTTTGATCCTGGCCGCGTTCACCGCGCCCTGAAGCATGTCGGGCGACCCGTTGGACAGGATGGCGGTACGGTGGCCGCGCGCTTTGAGGGTGCGCAAGGTCGCGCGTGCATCGGCGTAAGCGTCGAGCGTGAAATAGGCATCGAGTAGTTTGCCGCGCAGCGCCTTGTCGACCGACGGCACGCGCGCGAGTGCATAGTCGAGCGCACGCTGGGTCAGCGTCCAGAACTCGACGTAGCGGCCGGCGAGGGTCAGCGTCCAGCTATATTCAAGTTGCTTGGTGCGCCATATCTCCGACAGGCGGTCTGCCTCGGGGCCCGCTTCGCTGCGATAACGGCCGATGGCGGCATGGACGTCGAGCAGGGTGCCATAGGCATCGAACACGAAGATGGACGACATCGGCGACCTCGATGGGCTAGGCTACTGTCCTATGCTTGCAAAGCCCGGGATTGTGGGCAAGAAAATCATAAAGCGACAAGAAAAGACCTCTCGGGAGCGAAATGATGGCGGGCGGCTGGTCTCAGACCTGGACCTTCTTCAAGGGCGAATGGCACGAGGGCAATGTGCCGATCATGGGCACGCGCTCGCACGCCGCACTGTTCTCTTCTTCGGTGTTCGACGGCGCGCGTACCTTTGAAGGCGTGACGCCCGACCTCGATTTGCACTGCCAGCGCATCAATGCCTCGGCGACGGCGATGTTTCTCAAGCCCGTCGTGTCGCCGGAAAAGTGGCAGGAACTGACGCAGGACGGCATCAAAAAATTCGCGCCGGACACCGCGCTCTATATTCGCCCGACCTATTGGGCCGAAAACAGCGGCAAGCTGATGATCGCGCCGGACCCGGACACGACGCAGTATTGCCTGACGCTTTGGGACGCGCCGATGCGCCCGCCGGAGGGTTTCTCGGTGACATTGTCGCCATTCCGCAAGCCGACCATGGAAACCATGCCGTGCGACGCCAAGGCCGGCTGTCTCTATCCGAACAATGCGCGGGCGCTACTGGAAGCGAATGCACGCGGCTTTCAGAGCTGCGTCATGAACGACATGCTCGGCAATGTCGCCGAACTCGCCAGCGCCAACATCTTCATGGCCAAGGACGGCGTGGTGTTCACGCCGGCGCCGAACGGTACCTTCCTTAACGGCATCACGCGCCAGCGCGTCATCAAGCTGATGCGCGACGACGGCATCGAGGTCGTCGAGACGACGCTGAACTACCGCGACTTTGAGACGGCCGACGAAGTCTTCTCGTCCGGCAATTATTCCAAGGTCATGCCGATCAACAAAATCGACAGCCGCTCGCTGCAGCCCGGCCCGCTATACCGCAAGGCGCGCGATTTGTATTGGGCCTATTCGCATGGTTGATCCGGTCAAGATTGCTTTTTTGGACGACGATCACGTCGTCCGGATGGCGCGCTACGCGCTCGGCACCGCCGACGGCATTACGGACGAATGGGTGCGCGATTTTTTCATGCCGGAGGAAATGGACCCGGCGGACGTCCGCGCCAAAGGGCAAGGCCTGCGTGAGGCCGATGGCGTGTCGCTGGTGCCGATGAGTGCGAAGCTCGACGTCCGCAAGGGCAGCGACGTTTCGATCCTCATTTTCCGCCGCGGTATCATTGACGAGGCGTTGATGGCGGCCAATCCGAAGCTCAAGCTGATCCAGCGTCTGGGCGGCAGCCCCGATCCCATCGATCTCAAGGCCGCCGCTGCGCGCGGCATCGCCGTGTCCTGTGTGCCGCGCAAGACGCTGCAATACACCGCCGAGCACGCCATCCTGCTGATGCTGGCTTTGTCCAAGCATCTGATCGTCGCCGACGATGCGGTGCGCAACGATCGCTGGGACAAGGCCCGCGTTCATCCCGAACACGGCGTCGCCTACAATTATGCGGGCATTCCCGATCTCGGCGGCCTGTTCAACAAGACCGTCGGCATCATCGGGCTGGGCGAAGTCGGCGCGCTCGCCGCCGGCATGGCGCGCAGCTTCGGCGCCCGGGTCATTTACGCCAACCGCAACCGGTTGCCCGCCGAGCAGGAGCAACGCCTGGGCGTGACCGTCACGCCGCTGGCGCAGCTTTTGGCGGAGTCCGATTTCGTCTCGATGCACGCCAATAATTTGCCGGAGAACAAAGGCATGGTCGGCGCCGCGACCTTCGCGCAGATGAAGAAGACGGCGTATTTCGTTAACACCAGCCGGGGGCGCATGGTCGATGAAGACGCGCTCTACACGGCGCTGACGACGGGCGTCATCGCCGGCGCGGGCCTTGATGTGCACTACGAGGAGCCACGGCCGCTCAAGGACCGCTACGCCGGCTTGCGTAACGTCATCATGACGCCGCATCTCGCTGGCGGTTCGCGCAAGGGCGTCGTCGAGGAGATCGGGATCATCCTCGACAACTGCCGTGCGGCGCTGACCGGCAAGCCGATGCAGTATCAGGTGAAATAAGCTGTCATTCCGGGGCGCTGCGCAGCAGCGAACCCGGAATCCAGAGCCAAGGAAGCAAGTCTGGATTCCGGGCCCGGTCCTTCGGACCGTCCCGGAATGACAATCATTACTCCATCGCCGCGTCGGCGATGCGCTCCCAATACAGCTCGCGGTGCTGCATCACGCCCTGCCAGAGCCGCGGTTTCTGCGTCAGCACGAGAAGCTCGCCCTCGAAATGCGTGAAGCGCGTCTGGTCGCCCCCGATGCGCGAGGCGGTGGCCGACGCGTCGACATGCGTGACCAAGGTCTTGCCGTCGTATTCGTAATTGCCGCAGTAGGAATTGTACTCACGCACGGTTTCGCCCGCGTCTAATTCACTGCGGCTGTCGCACAGAACCGACATCATGCGTTTGTCGGCGTAGAACACGAGCAGCCCGCGCGGCTTCTCGCCATACGGCGGATGCATCGGCTTGCCGTCGTCATCATGCGCCGCGGTGCGAGCAAGACGCCAGGTTCCGACGATGTCTTTCATTGTTCAACCTTCAAGCCGAGCTTCTTGATCAGCGCCGCCCACTTGCCTTCTTCGTGTGCAATGTTGGTGGCGTATTCTTCCGGCGTGCTCGGCATGGCGCTGCCGCCGGCCGCGGCAATGCGCTGCTTGAAGTCGTCGGTCGCCATGATGCCGCGCATCGTCTTGTTGATCTTGTCGACGATGGCGCGGGGCGTGCCCGCCGGCGCGACGAGGCCGTAATACTGCACGATCTCCAGATCCGGCAGGCCGGCTTCCTTGGTCGTCGGCACCTCGGGAATGGCGGACAGGCGTTCAGGCGAGGCGACCGCGATGGCGCGCAGCTTGCCGGCCTGAATGTTGCCGATGGCCGGCGGCAGCGTGTTGAACGCAAACATGACATGACCGCCGAGCAGATCGTTGGTCAGCGGTCCCGTGCCTTTGTAAGTGACGACGGTCAGGTCCGTGCCGGTCATGGACTTGAATTGCTCGGCACCGAAATAATTCAACGTCGGTGAGGGTGGCGTGCCGATGGTCACCTTGCCCGGCTGCTTCTTGGCGAGCGCGACGATGTCGTTCATCGATTTCGCCGGCACATCCGGATTCGACATGATGACGATCGGAATGGAGGCAACGAGGCTGATCGGCACGAAGTCTTTCGCCAGATCGTAGCCGGTGTCGGGTGGCAGGCTGGCGCCGGTCACCAGCATCAGAATGTTGTAGCCGTCGGGCGCCGCCTTGGCGCCGTCGCGCACGCCGATCACCGAACCGGCACCGGGCCGGTTGAGCACCAGCACCTGCTGGCCCAGGGCGTCGCTGAGTTTCTGCGCCACGACGCGGCCGACCACATCGACCCCGCCGCCGGCCGGGAAGGGCACGATGAGGTTGACACCCTTGGTGGGGTACTCCTGCGCGGCTGTTGCGCCGGTCAGCGCGAGTGCAAGCGCGCATGCGAGTCCGAGTTTTTGAATGGCTTTTTTGGTCGCGCGAGGCATTTTTGCCCTCCTTGTTTCCGTCCCTGGTGCTGTAGTTTGGCAGGGATCGGAGGGCACGCCTACCGGGGTGTCGATCCGTATACAGAGCGCGGCTGCTGCTTATATGATGGCTTGGCTTGGTCTGGTTTGGCCTGCTGCTTGAGCTTGAGGGAGACGTCCATGAACGGCGCGCCCGATCCGCTTGTGCTCGATCTGGTCGAATGGGTCGCCACCGAGCCGCGGCCTTACGCCGATGTGCTCGACCGCTGGCGGACCTCATGCCCGCGTCTGACGGTGTGGGAAGATGCGCTGGATCGGGGCTTCGTCAAACGCGTGCCGGCGGCCGTGCAGGGCGCGCAGGTGATCGTTACGAAATCAGGCGAAAAATTCCTGCACGACAATGGGCGCGGTCATCGGGCATGATGCCTGGATGACGGACTTCAAGGACAAGGGCGCACCGGTCGTTACCGGGATGCAGGTCATACCGGTGGCCGGTGAAGACAGCATGCTGCTCAATCTGAGCGGCGCGCACGGCCCCTTGTTCACGCGCAACATCGTCATCCTCACGGACAGTGCCGGTCACGCCGGCGCCGGCGAAGTGCCGGGCGGCGAGCGCATCCGCCAAACGCTGGAAGACGCGAAGCCGCTGGTCGTCGGCCAGTCGATTGCTTCGTTCAACGCCACGCTCAACACGATCCGTGATCGTTTTGCCGACCGCGACGCCGGCGGACGCGGGCTGCAGACCTTCGACCTGCGCGTCATGATCCATGCTGTGACGGCGATCGAGGCCGCGTCGCTCGATCTGCTCGGTCAGTATCTCGGCGTTCCCGTGGCGGCGCTGCTCGGCGAGGGTCAGCAGCGCACGTCGGTGCCTTTCCTCGGCTATCTGTTCTATGTCGCCGATCGCAAGCGCACCACTTTGCCGTACCGAGATGGCGCGAAGGACAAGGACCCGTGGTTTGCGTTGCGTGACCAGGAGGCGCTGACGCCCGAGGCTGTCGTTCGCTTCGCCGAAGCGACGCATGAAAAATACGGTTTCTCCGATTTCAAGCTCAAGGGTGGCGCGCTGGCCGGCGATAAGGAAATCGAAGCCGTCACCGCGCTGGCCAAGCGCTTTCCGCAAGCGCGCATCACGCTCGATCCGAACGGCGCCTGGTCGCTCGACGAGGCCATCCGGCTCTGCAAGGGGCAACAGCATGTCCTCGCTTATGCCGAAGATCCATGCGGCGCCGAGAACGGCTATTCGGGCCGCGAAATCCTCGCCGAATTCCGCCGCGCCACCGGGCTGCTGACGGCGACGAATATGGTGGCGACCGACTGGCGGCAGCTGGCGCATGCCATTCAGCTTTACTCGGTCGATATTCCGCTGGCCGATCCGCATTTCTGGACCATGCAAGGCGCGGTGCGCGTGGCGCAGACCTGCCGCGACTTCGGCCTGACCTGGGGCTCGCACTCCAACAACCATTTCGACATTTCGCTGGCGATGGTGACGCATGCCGCCGCCGCGGCGCCCGGCACGATCACGGCCATCGACACGCACTGGATCTGGCAGGACGGTCAGCGCCTCACCAAGGAGCCGCTCCAGATCGTCAACGGCAGTATCGCGGTGCCGCAGCGCCCCGGTCTTGGCATCGACATCGACATGGCCGAGATCGAAGCCGCACATCGCCGCTACGCCGGCATGGGCGCGGGCGCGCGCGACGACGCGGTGGCAATGCAGTTCCTGATCCCGAACTGGAAATTCGATCCGAAGAGGCCGGCGCTGGTGCGTTAACGCAGCGTGCGACGAAATTCGCTGGGCGATGTACGGGTGAATTTGCGGAACGTCGAGGCGAATGCGCTGCTTTCGCTGAAACCAAGCTTGAGCCCGACCTCCGTCACCGACAGCGATATGTCCGACAGCATGCATTTGGCCCGATCGATGCGCCGGCTGATGTGATAACGGTGCGGCGGCATGGCGAAGGATTGCCGGAACGCGCGCGAAAAATGAAACGGGCTGAGATTGGCAAGGGCTGCCAAAGTCATGAGCGGAATCTCTTCGCTGAGATGCTGCTCGATGTAGTCGGCGACGCGTTTTTGCTGCCATGCCGCCAGTCCGCCATAGACGATCGGCTCGGGCGCCGCGCTGCCGTTGTTGATGCGCAGTAGCTCATGCAACAGTACGAGACTGAGTGCCTCGGCGTAATGCCGGCGTCCGGATTCAGCGCTCTCCACCAGCGCTCGCAGCTTCATTGCGGTTTCCCACAGGTCCTGATCGAAGAAGTGCAGTTGCGGTTTGAACTCGACTTTGGCGAAGCCGAGTTGGGGATCGAGCAGTGGCGCCAGAGGATTGATATAGAAACAAGTGACGCGTGCCAGGCTGCGGGGCTTCTGCCAGCCGTGCAGCTCGCGTCCTGCCGGCACGAAAGTCATCTTGTTGTGGATCGTGCGCGCGGCAGATTTCGGCAAGCCTTCGACCTGCGTCTCGCCATCGGCGCGGTCGATGTGCTCGGCGGCGATCAGCAGATGAAAAGGTCCGCGGTAGCTGAACTCGAACGGTTCGTGCCGCACGACCTGCACGGTATCGGCGTGCATACCGTTCCAGACCATCAGACGACGGCGGGCTATTTCCGGCGGGGTAAGATCGAGGACTTGCGGCTCAGCGGTGTGGGGTTCGAGAAAGGTGGGCAGAATAATCGGCGACGCAGCGTTCGCGCCTTCGTTCAACATCGGGGTTGTCTCCAGCGGTTATCTCCGCTCTCCTTATGGCTTCCTCGCAACGCATCTTTTTTGTCGTGAATGTTTATGGGCCGCCCCGCCGGCTTGTGGGCTGTGGACCTATGTCCGCGCAGGCATGGCGTCGAGTGAGGGACGCGCATGACTTACATGCAATGACGGCGTGGCTGAGCGATTTGCGGCGATTGGACGCCGTTCACTATAAATTATTGCGGAACACGAGGATGAAGACTTCGTAATGCTGTCCTGATCGTTCGACTTTTGGCGGATACGAATCCCGCGTTCAAATGAGCAAGCGCGCGCCGGAAACGGCAAGAACAATCAAACGGTCTCCATGAAGGGCACTAGCTCTCGTTCATGGCTCCGGTCTACCGGCGCCAGAGAAACATGGAGATGAGCTATGAAGAAACTTATCCTCGCAGCGGTCCTGGCCACGGTGGCGGGTGCGCCGGCCTTCGCCCAATCCTACAATCCCGGTTACGGCTCCGGCAACATTGCGCCGAACGTGACGGCGGCAAATCCGGACCGCGTTTTCCGCTATCAGCCGGTTGGCGAGCCGGCCCGCCATGCTCGCGTTGCTTATACGCCGCGCGGTCACGAGGCGTTCGCGCAGGATGTCACCGGTGCTGGCGCGCCGCGCGAGTTCTATAAGGGCACCGATCCGGACCCGAGCATCCGCGCCGAACTGCGCCGCGAGGAGCAGGAGGGCTGGTGAAGTAAACCGGCTCGATTGTTGATCGCGTCGCGTAACGCCAAAGTCCCGGACCAGAAGTCCGGGACTTTTTGCGTTACCCGGTGACTTCTTCCGGGCGCAACGCGGGTGACGGCCGCGCCGCGGTCGTCGTGCTTGGCACGAATTGCACGCCGACGGAGTCCTTGTGGCGCCAGACGACGCGGCACCGCCGCTTCAGCGGCGAGGTGTTCGACAGCCGCAAATCCAGAATTTCGGGGACGTCGTGTGCGGAGCGGAACGTGAGCATCGCGCCTTCTTTCGAGATGTTGGCAATCGTGCATCGCACGAGTGACTCCACCCCGTTGGCGTACATGCCGATCCAGCCGGGACCGTTGTAAATACGCCGTTCTGATTTTCGCCGTTCTTCTTTCATCGATGAATCGAATTACAGGATGCATCTGAAAAAAAAGTATATTGGAAAAGCCGCAATCGACGGAAGCGCCGGCGAAAACGGTGCAAGTTTACTCCTGCCGGTAATCTTTTGCCGTTTCGCACGAACTCACGCGAAAAAATTTCACGTGTTTGCCGATGATGGCGTCGCTGCATCGTGCTGTGGTATGATGATGACTGACAATGAACCGCAAAGCTCCGGGAGCAATGCCATGCGAGTCACATCTGCGATGATCGTTTTCTTCATCGCATGCGCACCGTTCGCCGTGCCCGCGTCTGCCATGGTTGGTGGCGGCGGCATGCACAGCGGGCCGTACAACTCGTCGGCGATGGCGGTCATGCGGGAGCGTCAGGAGCGCGTGCGCAAATGTTCGGCGCTGCGCGGTTTTGATTCGACCACGATGACCTTCGTGCGTCCGAACGGTCGGCGCCAGAAGTGCGCCTGACGCAGTCGGCTGATCCTTCGGCATGCTGATTCGCTGGTTCCGCGTCAACGTCGCGGTTGTTCCGTCCTCCGGAACCCCTGTCACAATAATATATTCTCAACGTCTCCCGGCTGATATTTTGGCGTCAGGAGAATCACTATGAGCAAGACCCGATTGTTCAATGAAGCGTACCGGTTGGCGTTCCAGCAATTGATGTCCGACAAGGAACTGCTCGCGAAGCCCGCGGGGCTGGCGACCCGACTGCGCGATGCGGTGCAGGCGCTGGTCAAGGACAGCAACTCGCCGTCCTTCGTGGCGGTTGAGGCGATCGCGCGGCTGAACTCGTAGTTTTATAAAAAAGAACCCGGCCTCGGGGGGAGGGCCGGGTTCTCTTCGCTTGGACGTGACGTCCAAGCGGTGCGTCGCCTGATTAACGTCGTCGCGGCGAGTTCGTTCCCGATGGTGTCGAATGAGGCGCCGGGAACGGATTAGATGTCCACGCGTACCGATGCGTTGGTGTCGCGGCCAGAAACCGGCAAAATGACCGCGTTCATCATTCTCCGTTGCGACCGGTTGTCACCCGGCGCCCGGTTTTTAACGGCTGGATGACAGCCTCGTTCCATCTTTTGCTCAGCCCTTGAGCAACGTCGCCGTAAATCCGAGCGCGATGAAAACAGCACCGGTCTCGGCCGTGGTACGGATGGTTTCGCCGTCGGCCAGATCCATGGTGCAGCCGTAGATGATCAAGGCCACGAAGGCCGCGACGAACACAGCGACGGACCATCCGGCGATCTTTTCTTCCATGCTGGAAGTATTGCAATCTTCGTGCCGCGCCGTCCCGGGAGGAACCGGGCCTCTGCCGGATGCGTTTAATTTTGCGTTGATGCGAACAGGGAAATGCAAATGGCGATTGCAAAGAACACG
>CAIYTE010000038.1 GCA_903929045.1 uncultured Hyphomicrobiales bacterium | reverse complement strand
GTCGGCGGCACGATGTGGGCGCTGTCGCCTGCGAGCAGCAGGCGGCCGTGCTGCATCGGCTCGGCGACGAAGCTGCGCATCGGCGTGATGCCCTTCTGCAGCATCTTGCCCTCCTGAAGTTTGCGCGACCCGCCGAGCCGTTTGTGCAGCTCGTCCCAGATGCGCGCGTCCGACCAGTTCTCGATGTCGTCGTCGTGGTCGCATTGCAGATAGAGCCGCGCAATGGTGTTCGAGCGCATCGTGTAGAGCGCAAACCCGCGGTCGGTATAGGAATAGATCAGCTCGTGATCCGGCGGCGGCGATTCCGTGAGAATGCCGACCCAGCCGAACGGATAGTCGCGCTCGAAGACCTTGAGCTTGTCCGCCGGAAAGGCCGGACGGCAGATGCCGTGGAAGCCGTCACAGCCGGCGATGAAATCGCACTCGATGGTCTGCGCCTTGCCGCCATGCGTAAAGCGGATGCTCGGCTTTCTGGATTCGATGTCGTGGACGCTGACGTCATCGACTTCGAACAAGAGCGGGTCGCCGTCGGCGAGCCGGCGCACCACGAGGTCCTTCACCACTTCCTGCTGGCCGTAGATGGTGACGCGCTTGTCGATCAGCGCCTTGAAGTCGAGATGATGCAGGTCGCCGTTGATGCCGATATTGATGCCCCAATGCAGCAGGCCTTCCTTCTTGAGGCGGTCGCCGACTCCGAGTTCGACCAGCAGGTCCGCGGCCCAGTGCTCGATCAGGCCGGCGCGGATGCGGTTCTCGATGTAATCGCGGCTGCGGTTCTCGATGACGACCGAGGAAATGCCCTGCAAATGCAGGAGCCGCGCCAGCATGAGGCCCGCAGGCCCTGCCCCGATAATCCCGACCTGTGTGCGTATCGGCTGGTCCGCCATTTTCGTTTCCTCGCTGCCGGCTTCACGGACCGGCTTTCGGGCGAAACTAAACGGCCTGCGGGCCGCAGGCAATGCAGAAATAAGCAAGACTGCTTATTTGTTCAGGTCCGTTTTAGGTCGCGCCGCGCCGCCCGCCGCCAGGCGTCCAGCAGCGCCGGAAACTCCGATTTTCGGGGCTGGAATACCGATGCCAGCGCCATACCGCGCAACACGTAGTGCGTCAGCTTGACGAAGGCCAGCACGCTCTCGCGCTCGTAGCCCGCCGCGCAGAGCATTTCGATCCAGACGGCGTCGACGCCGTCACGGAACTTGCGCACCACCGGCGTATTCATTTTCGAAAGCGCCGGGTCGTGCCGCGACACCGCCACCATCTCCATCAGCGCCAGATAGGTCCGACTGAGATAGAACGACGTCGCGTTTTCGAGAACCGCATCGACCGGATCGGCCGAGCCGGCGTTGCGCGCCGCCAGTTGCCGCGCCTCCTCTTCGGCCTGCGCCAGGGTGTAGCGCGTCGCGGCGACGATGAGCTCGTTCTTGGTGCGGAAGTAGTTTTCCTGCGCGCCGCGCGACACGCCCGCCGCCTTGGCCACGCGCGTCGTCGTGAATTTCTCGTAGCCGTCGTCGACCAGCACCTTCATCGCCGCCTTGAGCACGGCGTTGCGCGTGTCAGTGCGGCGCTGCTCCTGCGTGCGGCGTGGCGCGCGCTTGGTGTTGGCGGTCTTGCGTTTCGCCATCTCAGCCGGGCCAGCCATAGCGCGACACGGCTTCACAATACTGCGCATAGGCGGCGCCGAACTTCGCGGCGAGATAGCGTTCCTCGCGCAGCACGACGCCGAAATGGATGAGCAACGCGCCGGCGACCAGCATCACTAGGGTCCAGTCCAACGCCAGCGCGATGCCGATGCCGCCGACGATCAGGCCGAGCGCGACATACATCGGATTGCGCACATACGAATAGACGCCGGTGGTCGCGAGCGCCATCGATGGTTTGTAGGGATTGGCGTCGGTGTTGGCGCGGCGAAAACTCAGTAATGCGCCATAGGCCAGCAACATGCCGAACACGATCAGCAAAATGCCTACCGGCAGGCGCGTTTCCCACGACATCAGCACCGTCAGAATGTAGGCCGGCGCCAGCCAGTCGAGCGCGAGCCCTACGAGCAGCGCGCCGAGCGCGATCAGCGGCGGCGGCGCGATGACGCCGGCGGTATCGTTTGGGGTACCGCTCATTCGCTCATCCAATGGCTCAATACCGAATTGACCGCATCCGGCTGCTCAATGGTGGAGAGATGGCCGCAGTTCGGCAGCACGACCAGTTTCGAGCCGAGGATGTCGGCGTGCATCTCGCGCGCCAGTTCCGGCGGCGTCAGCTCGTCGCCCTCACCGACCACGACCAAGGTCGGGCAACCGATTTCCGACAGCAGCGGCCGCGAGTCCGGCCGCGACATGATCGCCTTCTGCTGCCGCACGAAAGCCTCCGGCCCGGTGTCATGCGCCATGTCGCGCACGATTTTCCTGAGGTCCTCATCCTTGGCGCGGGCGCGATGCAGGAATTTGGGCGTCAGCGCTTCGACGACGTCATGAAGCTTGCCGGCCTGCGCCATGGCGATGAACTTCTCGCGGCCGGCTTTGCCTTCCGGCGTATCGGGCCGCGCCTGGGTGTCGAGCAATGCCAGTTTGGCGATGCGTTCGGGCGCCAGCCGCATCATGGCGAAGGCGATGTAGCCGCCCATCGACAGCCCGGCGAGCGCAAAGCGCGGCGGGGCGTCGGCGAGGATGCGTCTGGCGATCGCCTCCATGGTGTCGTCGCGGCGATGGTCTGCGACCGTCACTGGGCCGTGCGGCAACAGCGCGGCGATCTGGGCGGAATATAATCTGGCACTGCACAGCAGACCTGGCACCAGCAGCAGCGGGAGAGATTGCGCCATAAATGACCCTTTGAAGACGAAAACGCTTAATAATAAGACACTTATTGCAGCGCCGCAGCATTGACTTTGGCCCTTTCGAGCCTATGTTCCTGCGCAACCGGTGCGAACATTTAGATTCGACCGTCTCCCGCGCACAGCAACTGGTCTTATGTCCCGCGCGGACCCGGAGACGGTCCTGCTTGAGGTTATATGTCCTTTTCCAATCTCGGCTTGTCCGACAAGGTTATCGCCGCCGTTGAATCGGCCGGCTACAAAAATCCGACCCCTATTCAAGAACAAGCCATTCCCCACGTTCTCTCGCGCCGCGACGTTCTCGGCATTGCGCAGACCGGAACCGGCAAGACCGCCGCCTTCACTTTGCCCATGATCACGATGCTCGAAAAGGGCCGGGCCCGCGCGCGTATGCCGCGCACGCTCATCCTCGAACCGACGCGCGAACTCGCCGCCCAGGTCGTCGAGAACTTCGAGAAGTACGGCAAGAACCACAAACTCAACGTCGCCCTCATCATCGGCGGCGTCTCCTTCGGCGATCAGGACGCCAAGCTGGTGCGCGGCGTCGACGTGCTGATCGCGACACCGGGCCGCCTGCTCGACCACTCCGAACGCGGTCGCCTGCTGCTGTCGGGCGTGGAACTGCTGGTGATCGACGAAGCCGACCGCATGCTCGACATGGGCTTCATCCCCGACATCGAGCGCATCGGCAAACTGGTGCCGTTCACGCGCCAGACGTTGTTCTTCACCGCGACCATGCCGCCGGAAATTCAGCGCATCGCAGACAACTTCCTGCACAATCCGGTCCGCGTCGAAGTGTCGAAGCCGGCGACCGCCGCGTCCACCATCACCCAGCTTCAGATCGCGGTCAGCCGCGACTCTCATGACAAGCGCGAAACGCTGCGCCGCCTGCTGCGCTCGGCCGACAACTTCAAGAACGCCATCATCTTCTGCAACCGCAAGAGCGAAGTGGCGCTGCTGCATAAATCGCTGCTCAAGCACAAGTTCAGCGCGGTCGCGCTGCATGGCGACCTCGATCAGTCCTCGCGCACCGCGGCGCTCGACGCCTTCCGCAGCGGCGAAGCCAAGCTTCTGATCGCCTCCGACGTTGCCGCCCGGGGTCTCGATATCCCGGCGGTGAGCCACGTCTTCAATTTCGACGTTCCGCATCATCCCGACGATTACGTGCATCGCATCGGCCGCACCGGCCGCGCCGGCCTGACCGGCACCTCGATCACTCTGGTGGCGCCGCTCGACGTCAAATCGGTCGCCGCCATCGAAAAGCTGACCGGCCAGCCGATCCCGCAAATGGCGCCCACCGCCCCCGGCGGTGACGACGCGCCGGCCGAGACCGCGGTTGCGCCGCAGGCGGACCATGGCCGCGGCGAGCACAAGCCGCGTGAGCGTGGCCGCGATCGTCACCGTGGCGAGCGTCAGCCCAGCACCCCGGTACCGCCGCATCGCGAAGCGGGTGCGGAAAAGAACCGCCCGCCGCAGCGCGCTCCCAAGCCGCAGCCCCAGCACGACGATGGCGATGCCGACGGCAGCCACCTACCGGCGTTTCTGTTAAGACCCGTGACCGTCAAGGCCGTCTAAACCATTTTCGCCAAACCGACGATTTCACGTCATAAATTTGGTGATTAAGGGTTCCATATTTACCCGCGATTCACCTCCCTCCCGTACCGTTTGACGTGGGGGACGCGGCGCGGCCACCCCGGTCGCGCGCTTGAAAGCCTACAGGCAGGACGCCTCAAGGGGGTTTTCTATGACTGGGCAAGCCGACGAACACGAACGCACGATGGCGTTCTGTGATATCGCGCTCGGCCAAATCAAAGCATTGCGGCAGGCGGCAACCCCGCGCAATTACGAGATCTGGTACTCCTACGCGACCGGCTATCAGCCGTCGCTCAATCAGAAAATCAACGAGACTCTGCAGACGACCGGCACTCTATCCGACGCCGATCTCGAGCAGATCTACGAAACTTATTTGTCACCGACCCGCCTGACCGAGCGCATCGACAAGGTCGGCAACCAGGTGATGGGCGAGATCGAGCAGGTCATGGCGATGATCGACGCCGCCGCCGGCTCCGCCAATACCTATACCGAGACGCTCACCGACATGAGCGAGAAGCTCGGCAATTCCAAAGACCGCGAAGGCCTGCGCACCATCGTCGAAAGCCTGGTGCAGACGGCCAAGGATATGGAAGCGTCCAACCAGAAACTGGAAGAGCGGCTCAACGCCTCCAAGCAGGAAATCGACCAGCTTCAGGAAAACCTCGAAGTGGTCCGCACCGAAAGCCTGACCGACCCCCTCACCCAGCTCGCCAACCGCAAATTCTTCGACACCACGATCGAGCAGGCGATCGAGGATGCGCGCGAAAAGAACGAGCCGCTGTCGCTGCTGATGACCGACATCGACCATTTCAAGAACTTCAACGACAGCTTCGGCCACCTCACCGGCGACCAAGTGCTGCGCCTCGTGGCCATGTCGGTGAAGCAGAACGTCAAGGGTCAGGACACCGCCGCGCGCTACGGCGGCGAGGAATTCGCGGTCGTGCTGCCGAACACCGTACTGCGCTCGGCAATCACGGTCGCCGACCACATCCGCCGCGCGGTGATGACCAAGGAACTGATGAAGCGGTCGACCGGCGAGCATCTCGGCCGTGTCACCATCTCCATCGGCGTGGCCACCTGGCACAAGAACGACACCATCCAGTCGCTAATCGAGCGCACCGATACGTGCCTCTATGCCGCCAAGCGGCACGGGCGCAATCGGGTGATGTGCGAAACCGACCCGGAAGTCGCGAGCAACGTCGCGGCGGCGCAGGTCGCCTAGAGTTTCTTCTTTTTGCGGCTCACTGATTTTGTAGCGGCCTTGCCGCGTGCAACCGCGAACGCGCGCCGCGCCCATTCCGCCAGTTCGGTCGGATCGTCGTAGAGCCGGTCCGGAATACGCCAGTACGACGTGATCGTGCGCTTGCCGTCCTTCGTGTCGTATTGAAACGGCCCGCAGCCCTCGCCTTCAAAGAGCACGATCGACACAGCATCGGTCTTGAGATGGATCTGACCGCCGGCAACGAGGCCGAACATCATGCCGTCGCGGTAAATACCGGCGCCGCCAAACATGCGACGGACCTGCACCGGACCAAACTCCACGAAAAGATCGATGATGGTTTCAGCGTCCATCGTCAGCGCAAGAGCCTGTCAGCGCGCCTCGGCGGCTTCATCCTTGGCCGGCTCGATCTGCACCGACTCGCCGCAGCCACAGGCCGACGTCTGGTTCGGATTATTGAACACGAACTGCGACGACAGCTTCTCGGTCTTGTAGTCCATCTCGGTGCCGAGCAGGAACAGGATGGCCTTGGGATCGACCAGGATCTTGACGCCCTTGTCCTCGACGACCTCATCGAACGGCTTGACGCTGTCGGCATATTCCATGGTGTATTCCATGCCGGCGCAGCCGCCGTTCTTCACGCCGACACGCACGCCCGCCATCGGTTTCTCGGCGCGCGCCATCACATCCTTGATGCGCAAGGCCGCGGCATCCGTAAGCCGCATCACCTGGGGTCTGGGTCGTGCAGTGGCCATGGGTCTGTCCTCTGTCCGTATAGCTAAGCCCTAATTCGTCAAAAAGAAGTCACCACATATTGAGCACGAGTCGGGCCTCGTCGGACATCCGGCTCGGGTCCCACGGCGGATCCCACACGACTTCGACCTTGGTTTCCTTGACTCCAGGCACGCTGGACACGGCGTTTTCCACCATGATCGGCAGCTCCTGCGCCGACGGGCAATTGGGCGAGGTCAGCGACATGTCGATCTTGACCGTGCGGTCGTCGGCTATGTCGATGCGATAGATCAGGCCCAGCTCGTAGATGTCGGACGGAATTTCCGGGTCGAACACGGTCTTCAAACCCGCAATGATGTCGTCCGTCATGCGGTTGAGCTCGGCCTGCGGCAGCGTCGAATTGCCGGTCACATCGGCATTCGGCGGCACGTCGAGCGCCACTTCGGACGCAGGCGTACCCACCGGGATTTCTTTGCTCTCATCGCTCACGCGAAAAACTCCTGAGCCTTGATCAGGGACGCCGCCAGTATATCGACTTCGTCCTTGGTGTTGTACATCGCAAATGAGGCGCGGCACGTCGCGGTGACGCCAAAACGCCCCAGCAGCGGCATGGCGCAATGGGTTCCGGCGCGAACGGCGACACCGGCCCGGTCGATAATGGTCGATACATCGTGCGGATGTGCGCCCTTGATCTCGAAGGACACGATCGGGCCTTTGTTCTTGGCCTTGCCGATGATGCGCAGCGAATTGATCGCGCCCAGTTTTTCATGAGCGTAATTCAAAAGTGTATGCTCGTGCGCGCGAATGCGCGCCTTGCCGACGGAGTTGACGTAGTCGATGGCGGCGCCGAGTCCGATGGCCTCGACAATGGCCGGCGTGCCCGCTTCGAACCGGTGCGGCGGCTCGCCATAGGTGACGCGATCTTCGAACACTTCGCGGATCATCTCGCCGCCGCCCATATAGGGCTGCATCTTCGCCAAGAGATCGTATTTGCCGTAAAGCACGCCGATGCCGGTCGGACCGTAGAGCTTGTGGCCCGTGAGCACATAAAAGTCTGCGTCGAGGTCCTGGACGTTGACGTCGAGATGCACCGCACCCTGCGCGCCATCGACCAGCACCGGAATGCCGCGGGCATGCGCCAGCTTGATGACTTCCTTGACCGGCACTTCGGTGCCGAGCACGTTCGACATTTGCGTGATCGCCACCATTTTCGTGCGCGGCGACAACAGCTTCTCGAACTCGTCGATCAGGAAATTGCCGTCCTCGTCGACCGGAGCCCATTTGATGACCGCGCCTTGCCGCTCGCGCAGGAAATTCCACGGCACGATGTTGGAGTGATGCTCCATGATCGAGAGCACGATCTCGTCGCCGGCCTTGATGTTCGGCCCGCCATAGCTCGACGCCACGAGGTTGATGGCCTCGGTGGCGTTGCGCGTGAAGATGATCTCTTCCTTGCGCGCCGCGCCGAGGAACCGCTGAATGGTCTCGCGCGCGCCTTCGTAAGCTTCAGACGCCTCGTTGGCGAGGTAATGCAGGCCGCGATGCACGTTGGCGTATTGCTCGGTATAGGCCCGCCGCATGCGGTCGAGCACCTGGTTCGGCTTCTGCGCCGAGGCGCCGTTGTCGAGATAGACCAGCGGCTTGCCATAGACCTGCAACGCCAGCGCCGGAAAATCGGCGCGGATCTTGGCGACGTCGTAGGTGCCGTTGCTTACCGCGGGGTGGGTCATTGACCGCCTCCACGTACAAATCCGCTCGTCCCCGCGAAAGCGGGGACCCAGTTCTTTCTTGCATTCGCGGCCCTGGATTCCCGCTTGCGCGGGAATGAGCGGAAAATATCGATCATCCGCGTGCTCCGAGCCACTTCAGCGCGGCGAGATTGAGCGCCTCGCGAATATGCTCGTTGGCGACCTCCTCGATCGCCTCGCCGATGAAGGCCTGAATGAGCAAGGTCTCGGCTTCCTGCGCCGAGATGCCGCGCGACATCAGATAGAATTTAAGGTTCGGGTCGAGCGCGCCCGCGGTCGCGCCGTGACCGCAGACCACGTCGTCGGCGAAGATTTCGAGTTCGGGTTTCTGCGACGCCTCGGCCTCGTCCGACAGCAGCAGCGAGCGCGTCATCATCTTGGCATTGGTCTTCTGCGCGTGCGGCTCGACGATGATCTTGCCCTGGAAAACGCCGTGGCTCTTGTTGTCGAGTACGGTCTTAAACAGTTCGCGGCTGTCGCAATGCGGCTCGGCATGATTGATCACGAGCGTGTTGTCGACGTGCTGCTTGTTCTTCAAAAGGCTCGCGCCGCCGATAAAGGCCTCGATATGCTCGCCGGCAAAGCGCGCGAAGGTCTGGTTGCGCACGACCGCGCCGCCGGTGGTGAAGGAGAAATCCTTGTAGGTGCCCTTGCCGGCCACCGTGACGCCGAGGGTCGAAATGCGCAGCGCGGCAGCACCGTCAAAACCGATCTTGAGATGATCGACATGCGCGCCCTCGCCGATGACGAGTTCGAGCGCCGCATTGACCTGATAATCGAGGCCGTCGGGACCGGAGAAGGATTCGATGACGGTCACATGCGCGCCCGGCTCGACGACGACAACCGACCGCGTGAACATCGCCGCCGCGGTATCGCCCGAGAAGACATGCGCGATATGGATAGGCTTCGACGCGGTCGCGCCGCGCTTGACGTGAACGGCGACGCCGCCCGTCATCAACGCCGTATTGAGCAACGATGCCTGATCGTCATGACCCGGCATCTTGCCGAGCTGGTAGCCGTTGTTGTCAGCAAGCCAGGCAAAAAGGTCGCTGACCGTGATGCCGGGATCGGCCGCGCTCTTATCGCTCCATTCCGGCGCGTAGCGGCCGTTGACGATGGTCGCGAGACTCGCCCCGACCCCGGGCAGGATGGCGGCAATGTCGGCGGGCTTGCGAATGTCCGCAGGGCCGGCCAGAGGCTTGGCGTCGCGCATCAGCGCGCGCAGGTCGGTGTACTTCCACTGCTCGACGCGACGGTTCGGCAAGCCATTGACTTCAAAGCGCCGGAACGCGTCGTCACGCAGCGCCGCGACCTTGCCGGGCAACGCCCCGCGCGCATCGGCGAATTCCTGCGCCAAGGCCTGCTCGGCCGCATTCTTGATCAAAGTTACTTCAACCATTGTTGTCTTCGATCACGCCGCTTCGCCGACGAATTCCGCGTAACCCTTGGCTTCGAGTTCGAGCGCGAGCTCCTTGCCGCCGGTCTTGACGACACGGCCCTTGGCCATGACGTGCACGACATCGGGCACGATATAGTTCAGCAGGCGCTGGTAATGCGTGATGACGATCATCGACCGCTCCGGCGACCGCAGACGATTGACGCCTTCCGACACGGTCTTGAGCGCATCGATGTCGAGGCCGGAATCGGTTTCGTCGAGGATCGCCAGGCGCGGCTCGAGGATCGCCATCTGCAAAATCTCGTTGCGCTTCTTCTCGCCGCCGGAAAAGCCGACATTGACCGCGCGGCGCAGATGCTCCTGGCTGACGCCGAGCTTGCCCGACGTGTCGCGCACCAGCTTGAGGAAGTCCGGCGTCGAATATTCCGGCTCGCCGCGCAGCTTGCGTTGCGCGTTCAGCGCGGTGCGCAGGAACGTCATGGTGGCGACGCCCGGCACTTCGACCGGATACTGGAAAGCCAGGAACACGCCCTTGGCCGCGCGCTCATCAGGCGCCAGTTCAAGAATGCTTTCGCCGTCGAGCAAAATATCGCCTTCGGTGACCTTATAGGCATCCTTGCCGGCCAGCACGTAGGACAGCGTCGACTTGCCGGAGCCGTTCGGCCCCATGATGGCAGCGACCTGGCCCTTCTCGATCGTCAAATTCAGGCCGTTGAGGATCTTCTTGTCCTCGACCTCGACATGCAGATTTTTGATCTCAAGCAACATAACTCTCTTTTTCCTTTTCGGCCGTTCATCCTTCGAGGCTCGGCCTCTGGCCTCGCACCTCAGGATGACGGTACTTAGTCCGTCACCCTGAGGTGCGCGCGCTTGCGCGCCTCGAAGGGCGACGGCCCTTGACTACCCAACCGATCCCTCAAGCGAGATCGAAATGAGCTTCTGGGCCTCGACGGCGAATTCCATCGGCAACTGCTGCAGCACGTCCTTGACGAAACCGTTGACGACCAGCGCCGTCGCCTCTTCGGCCGACATGCCGCGCTGGCGGCAGTAGAACAGCATGTCCTCGGAAATCTTCGAGGTCGATGCTTCGTGCTCGAACACGGCGGACGAATTCTTCGCCTCGAGATACGGCACGGTATGCGCGCCACACTGATCGCCGATCAGCAGCGAGTCGCAGTTGGTGAAGTTCCGCGCGTTGGTCGCCTTGCGATGCGCGGTGACCAAACCGCGATAGGTGTTGTTCGACTTGCCCGCAGAGATACCCTTGGAGATGATGCGGCTGGTCGTGTTCTTGCCGAGATGAATCATCTTGGTGCCTGAGTCGACCTGCTGGCGGCCGTTCGAAATCGCGATCGAATAGAACTCGCCGCGCGAATTGTCGCCGCGCAGGATGCAGCTCGGATATTTCCAAGTGATCGCCGAGCCGGTCTCAACCTGGGTCCAGGAAATCTTGGAATTCTTGCCGCGGCAATCGCCGCGCTTGGTGACAAAATTGAAGATGCCACCCTTGCCGTTGGCGTCCCCAGGATACCAGTTCTGCACTGTCGAATAT
>CAIYTE010000037.1 GCA_903929045.1 uncultured Hyphomicrobiales bacterium | reverse complement strand
TGCGATGGCGCGGTATTCGGCCTTGGCCTTGTCTTCGGTGGTGTCTTCGTCGGCGAAGGTCTTCTTCTCGGCCTCGAGCTCGGCCAGAACCGACTTCCAGACCCGGTCGAATTCTTCCTCGACCAGCGACGGCGGCGGCTCGAACTTGTGCGCCTTGTCGAGTTCGTCGAGCAGGCCGCGCTTGAGCTTCTGGCGCGACATATTGTTGTGCTCCTGCACGATCCGCTCCTTCACGGCCTCGCGCAGCTTGTCGATCGACTCCAGACCGAGCGACTTGGCGAACTCGTCGTTCGCTTCGACCTTGCCGGGCACTTCGATCGTCTTCGCATTGACGACGAATTCGGCGTTCTTGCCGGCGAGCGCTTCCGAGCCGTAGTGCTGCGGGAACGTCACCTTGATGGTGCGGGTCTCGCCCATCTTGAGGCCGATGATCTGTTCTTCGAAGCCGGGAATGAAAGTGTTGGAGCCGACGAGCACCGGCGATTCCCCGGTGCCGCCGTCGAACGCCACGCCGTCGATCGTGCCGGCATAATTGAGCAGCACCTTGTCGCCATTGGCGACGGCCTCGCCTTCCGGCTTCGGCGAGAACGGCTTGTTCTGATCGGCAATGCGCGTGATGCCTTCTTCGACTTCGCTGTCGGCGACGTCGGTGGAGAGCTTGGTCAGCTTGAAGGTCTTGAAGTCAGCCAGTTTGATGTCCGGCACGATCTCGATGGCGACCGTGTAATCGAGGTCGCTCTGACCATTGATCAACTTCTCGACGTCAGCCTGCTCGCTCGGCATCGTCACCTTCGGTTCGGCGGCGAGCTTGAGGCTGCGCTCGGTAACGATCTGGCTGTTGGTGTCGCGCACCGTCGCCTCGATCACTTCGGCCATCGCGGAGCGGCCGTACATCTTCTTGAGATGCGCCACCGGCACCTTGCCCGGACGGAAGCCGTTGATGCGGACCTTGTCCTTCATCTCGTCGAGACGCGAATTGACTTTGGCGTCTAGCTCGGCGGCGGGGACCACCACCTTGAATTCGCGCTTGAGGCCTTCGTTGAGGGTTTCAGTGACTTGCATTGACCACACTTCGTTGTTGTTGCGCGTCGCGCTAGTTTGAACTCGTCAGCTTTAGTGCAGGTTCTCTTGTCGGCCTTCGTTCAACCGCGCCGCAGTGTCAGAATGAGCCCTCGGCATGGTGCGGGCGGAGGGACTCGAACCCCCACGACTTTCGCCGCTGGAACCTAAATCCAGTGCGTCTACCAATTCCGCCACGCCCGCTGAGGGCCGTTACAGGAAAATCCTGGCGCCAAGGCCGCAATGACCCGGCGCGGCACGGCTTAACGTGCCCGTCTCACCGGCGCAAGCCTGACGGCGCAAGCCCTTCGCCCGGGGTTTCGGCGACAAAAACGGCAGGCCTTGAGCTACCGCGCCAGGGCGGCAAACAGGCGGCGATAGACCGCAGGCAGCGTCTCGGTCAGGTCCTCGGCAATCAGGCCCGGCCCGAACTCCCGCGCCGCCTCGCCATGCAGCCAGACCGCGGCGCTGGCCGCCGCGAAACCGTCCATGCCTTGCGCCAGCAAGCCGGCGATGAGGCCCGCAAGGACGTCACCGGCCCCGGCGGTGGCCAGGTAAGGCGGTGCGTTCTCGGCAATGGAGGCGCGGCCATCGGCAGCGGCAACGACCGTATCGGCACCTTTCAACACGACAATTGCGCCACTGGATTTGGCCGCTGCGTGGGATTTTTCAAATTTATTCAGAACTTGAGATGACTGACCTATCGAATTGAAAAGACTTGCGAACTCGCCGCCATGGGGCGTCAGCACCACGGGACGCTCGGGCCGTGCGGCGATGGCGGCAAATAGCTGTTTGGGCTCGTCGGCGAAGCTGGTCAGAGCGTCGGCATCGAGCACCACGGCCGCGCCGCTGGCCAGCGCCGCCATGACCTGCGCCCGCATCGCCTCGCCGACGCCGCCACCGGGTCCGAGCACGATGACGTTGCGGCGTTTGTCGGCCAGCAAGTCCGCCAGTTCGGCTGCGCCATCGACCGGCCGCACCATGACCGCCAGGCTGTTGGCGGCATTGACCGCCAGCGCCTCCGTCGGGCTGGCGAGCGTGACAAGCCCTGCCCCGGCGCGCAATGAGGCTCGTGCCGCCAGCCGTGCGGCGCCTGTCGTCGACAGGCCGCCCGAGACGACAACCGCATGGCCACGGGAATACTTGTGCCCTTCCGGACGCGGCACCGGAAACGCAGCGCCCCAGAATTCCGGTTCGTTCACGAAGGTCTTCGGCTTGATGGTCTCGAGCACGCTCGGCGGAATGCCGATGTCGGCAACCGTCACGGGCCCGCAATGCAATCGTCCCGGCAGCAGCAGATGACCCGGCTTGCGGCGGAAGAACGTCACTGTCTGCGCGGCCTTGACCGCCACACCCATAACGGCGCCGCTGTTGCCGTTGACGCCACTCGGCAGATCGACCGCGATAACGGGCACCCCGGCCGCATTGATCGCCTCGATCATCGCCCGCGGCAGTCCCTGCACGTCGCGGTCGAGCCCGGCGCCGAAGATCGCGTCGATGGTCACGTCGCAATCGCGCACCACCGCCGGATCAGCCAAAATGGTTTTCCCAGTCCACCGCTCCGCCGCCAATGCGGCGTCGCCCTTGAGCCTGGCCCGGTCGCCGACAAAAGCGACGCGCACATCGAGCCCGCGCACCGCCAACAGCCGTGCCGCGACAAACCCATCGCCGCCGTTGTTGCCGGACCCGGCGACCACCAGCACGCGCCGCACGCCCAAAGCCGCGACCGCATCGGCCACCGCGCGCCCGGCGTTTTCCATGAGCGCGATGCCGGCCACGCCGCCGGCAATCGCCAGCCGGTCGGCCTCGGCCATCTCGAATGTGGAGAGAACTTCGTTCATCGCCGCCAACCTTACCGAGCGTCTCCGGCTACTGGAAAGGCAGAGACAATTCGTGCTAATTCATTGCAACGCAACATAACTTCGGGCGCTGGTAAAGATTTAGACATGCTGATTAATTAGGAGGCATGACAGTTTCGGCAGTGTCGTCATCATACCTCCATGTCATATCCAACAGGCTGAGCTACAACGTATTTTGCGGTTTTAGGCGCTTGGCACGGGTTCTGCTAAACGGAGGCGCGGCTCGCCGCACGCACACGACGAGCTCGGGAGTAAGGAAAGCCAATGAAAAAAATTGAGGCCATCATCAAGCCCTTCAAGCTCGACGAGGTCAAAGAGGCCCTTCAGGAGGTCGGCCTGCAGGGCATTACCGTGACCGAGGCCAAGGGTTTCGGCCGCCAGAAGGGCCATACCGAGCTCTATCGCGGCGCGGAATACGTGGTGGATTTTCTGCCCAAAGTGAAAATCGAAATTGTGCTCGGCGACGACATGCTAGACAAGGCAGTCGATGCGATCCGGCGTGCCGCGCAAACTGGCCGGATCGGCGATGGTAAGATATTCGTATCGAACATCGAGGAAGCGATCCGGATCAGAACCGGCGAATCCGGAACCGACGCCATCTAAGCGCCCCGCAGGTCATGCCTGGCGGGGCATGTCCAGTCTGAACCCAAGGGGAAACGCAGTCCATGACTACCGCCAAGAACGTCATGAAGATGATCAAGGATAACGACGTGAAGTACGTCGATTTCCGGTTCACCGATCCGCGCGGCAAGTGGCAGCACGTCACTTTCGACGTCAGCATGATCGAAGAAGACACGTTCGCCGAAGGCCAGGCCTTCGACGGCTCGTCGATTGCCGGCTGGAAGGCGATCAACGAGTCCGACATGAACCTGATGCCCGATCCGGCGTCGGCCTGCATCGATCCGTTCTTCGCCGAGACCACTCTCGTTCTCGTCTGCGACGTGCTCGAACCGACCACCGGCGAGCCCTATAACCGCGACCCGCGCGGCATC
>CAIYTE010000036.1 GCA_903929045.1 uncultured Hyphomicrobiales bacterium | reverse complement strand
CAACCGCTATCTCTGGGCCGAAAAGATTTGGTCCAAGCTCGGCCTAGTGCCGCAGCCGCTACGCGCGATGATGGGAAGCGCCATAGGAGCGATGCCGACAGCATTATGGGACGGCGTCGGCGCGCTAGTGCCGAGAAGCAAGCGGCCCGATCAGTTCGGTGACAAGATGAAGAAGCTCGCGGCCATTCTCGGCCGCACGCGTCCCGACGACATCTACCGCCGCCTGGTCAGCTTCTGGGAAGAGCCGGAAAACCTGTTCGGCGCGACCGACGAACCGGCGAGTCCGATCGATGATCCGCAATTGGCCCGCGATATACCCGCCTTTGTCGCGCGCATGCGCTACCTCGATTTGGCGACCTACCTGCCCGACGACATTCTCACCAAAGTCGATCGCGCCAGCATGGCCGTCTCTTTGGAGGCCCGCGTGCCGCTGCTCGATCATCGCGTAGCGGAGTTTGCCTGGCGGTTGCCGCCAGACCTTCTCATTCGCGGCGGCAAGACCAAGTGGCTGCTGCGCCAGGTGCTCGACCGCTATGTGCCGCGTTCGTTGATCGAGCGGCCCAAAACAGGCTTCGGCGTGCCGATCGGCGCCTGGCTGCGCGGCCCACTTCGCCCTTGGGCCGAAGATCTTTTGTCGGAAACGAGCTTGCGCGCGGCCGACATCGCCGACCCCGTGCCGATTCGACTCAAATGGAACGAGCAACTCTCCGGACGACGCAACTGGGCCTATGAGTTGTGGACAGCGGCGATGTGGGTGTCGTGGCATCGCCGTTGGCTACAAGGCAATGCGTCCCGGTCATGAAGGCTACGATTCATACCCTCGTTCCCTGGTGGGCCAAGATCGCGGCCAAGATGACGCTCGCCCGTCTTCCAATCCCGATACGCGCCTGGCACCGTCTCGGCCTGTTCGTGCCCGGCTTCATGCGCGATCCCGGCTACGCCATCGACGTGTTCGAGACTCATTGGCGGCGTGCAGGATCTCCGGGCCCAGGCTTCACCTATCTTGAGCTCGGTCCCGGCGAATCGCTCGCTACCGCGTTGGTGGCCTGGGCCTATGGCGCGCGGGGTGGAGTTCTGGTCGACGCCGGAGACTTTGCCGTCCGCGACATCGCCAATTATCGGCCGCTGATTGCGCGTCTTGCGCAGAAGCCACACGTTAGAGATGTCCGTGAACTCAGCGGACTTGCATCGCTTGACGCACTGCTGAGGACAGTCGGCGCCGATGTGCGCAGCGACGGGTTGGCGGGATTGAAAGCCGTGCCATCGGAGTCGGTCGATCTCATCTTCTCCCAAGCGGTGCTGGAGCACGTTCCGCTGGGCGACTTCGCGGCAACCGCCGATGAGCTTCATCGTATCCAGAAGCCGAACGGTGTCGGCAGCCATCGCGTCGATTTCAAGGATCACCTGCAAGGGTCCCTCAACAATCTCCGCTTTTCCGAATCGACGTGGGAAAAGCCGTGCTTCGCGCGCCGTTCAGGGTTCTATACCAACCGCCTCCGTTTTTCGGCGATGCGCGACGCGTTCATACGCGCGGGTTTTTCCGTCACAGTGCCGGAGCAAAATCGTTGGGACGTGCTGCCGATCTCACGCAGCAAGATGGCGGCCCTGTTCCGCGATTTGTCCGACGATGACCTGCGCACATCGGGCGCCGTTTTTGTGATGACCAAGGACCGTCGATGACAACCGCCCGCCGCCGCATCATTTATCTGGTCACCGAAGATTGGGTGTTCGTCTCCCATCGCTTGCCAATTGCCCGCGCCGCGCGCGATGCCGGTTACGATGTAGTTGTGGCGACGCGGGTCGCCGACCATGGCGCCGTGATCGAGCGCGAGGGATTCACCTTGGTGTCGCTGCCGTGGAATCGGCGCAGTCTCAATCCGTTTCATGAATTGTCGATTACGTTGCAGCTTGCGACGCTCTACCGCCAACTCAAGCCGACTCTGGTTCACCACGTCGCGGTTAAGCCGGCGCTGATCGGCTCGCTGGCCGCGTTCCTGGCCGGCGTCGACAACGTCGTCAACGCCATCACCGGCCTCGGTTACGTGTTCACCTCGACCAGTTCGCGCGCGCGTTTTCTGCGCCCGATCGTGCGGCTCGGCTTTCGCTTTCTGCTGCGCCGGGCCAACAGCCAGATCATCGTCCAAAATCCCGACGACGGTGAGGTGCTGGTCCGCGAGTGCGGAATCGATGCGGCGCACATCCGCCTGATCCGCGGCTCCGGGGTCGACCTCGAGCGCTTCCAGGCAACCCCCGAACCTGCCAGCCCACCGATCCGCGCCACGCTGGCGTCGCGCATGATATGGGACAAAGGCATCGGCGATCTGGTCGAGGCCGCACGCAAGCTCAAGGACATGAGCGCACCGGTGACAGTGATCCTGGCCGGCAAACCGGACCCCGACAACCCGGCCTCGATTCCCGAAAGCCAACTCAAGGCTTGGCACGAGGAAGGCATCGTCGAATGGCGCGGTTTCGTCGCCGACATGCCGAAGCTCTGGGCCGAGAGCCATATCGCGGTGTTGCCGTCGTTCTACGGCGAGGGCGTGCCGAAATGCCTGATCGAGGCGGCCGCCTGCGGACGGCCGATCGTCGCTGCCGACGGGCCGGGCTTACGTGAGATCGTCCGCGACGGCGACAACGGCATCCTGGTGCCCGCCCACGATCCATCCGCCCTGGCGCACGCCATCGCACGCCTCGCCGGCGACACGGCGATCCGCACCCGCATGGGCGCGGCCGGTCGGCGTCTCGCCGAGACCGGGTTCAGCGATAAACAAGTGGCGGCGGAAACATTGGCCGTTTATCAGGTTTTGGCGCGGCGATCATGATTCGCCCTGCCGAAGACGCAGATATCCCAGCCCTGGTGCGGATCGAGAACCGGTCGTTTCGCACCGACCGCCTGTCACCTCGTCGCTTTCGCTACATGATCGCGCGCGCCAACGGCGCAATGCTGGTCGATGTCGACCGGCGCGGAGTCGTGCGGGGTTACACGCTGGTGCTGTTCAGCCGCGGGACGCCGCTTGCGCGCCTCTACTCGATTGCCGTCGATCCGACCCACCGCCATCACGGCATCGGTCGGACGTTGCTCGAAGCTGCCGAACAGGCGGCACGCAAAAGCCACGCCGCCTACATGCGGCTCGAGGTGCGCGCCGACGACAAGCGCACCCAGTCGTTCTATTACCGCGCCGGTTATCGCCGCTTCGGCTTCCACGCCGCTTACTACCAGGACCGCGCCGATGCGCTCCGGATGCAGAAAGCCATCGCGCCCGGACCGGCGCCGACCGCAATGCCCATTCCCTACCGCGCTCAAACCCTCGATTTCACCTGCGGCCCGGCCGCGCTGATGATGGCGATGCGAGCGCTCGAGCCCACCGCCGACATGAGTACCGAGCAGGAAGTCCGTCTCTGGCGCGAATCGACCACCGTGTTCATGACCTCAGGCCTCGGCGGTTGCTCGGCGTACGGATTGGCGCTGGCCGCAGCGAAACGGGGATTTCGCGTCGAGCTTTACGTCACCGACCGCGGCGTGCCGTTCGAAGACTCCGTGCGCGACCCGAAGAAGAAAGACGTGATACGGCTGGTGCACCGTGATTTCCTGAGTCAGATCAAGGCGACCGGCATTCCCGTGCATCGGCGCGCTCTGCCGATTACCATGCTCAGGGAAAAGTTCGATGCAGGCGCCATTCCGGTGGTCTTGATTTCGGCTTATCTGCTGACCGGCGAAAAACAACCGCACTGGGTCGTGGTGACCGGCTTCGACGACACT
>CAIYTE010000035.1 GCA_903929045.1 uncultured Hyphomicrobiales bacterium | reverse complement strand
GGCTGTCCTGAACGGCGTCGCCGAGCGGGTCGAATTCGTGCGCGCCGAGGCTTTTGCCGAGATGGAGCGCCTGGCTGAAAGCGGCCAGCGTTACGGCGTCGTCATTGCCGATCCGCCGCCGTTTGTGCGCTCCCACGCCGATCTTGCCGCCGGTGCCAAAGGCTATCGCAAGATGGCGCGGCTTGCCGCGGCTCTGGTCGGGCCGGGCGGCTATCTGTTTGCGGCCAGTTGTTCCCACAACATCGATGCGGCCCGCTTCAAGGACGAGACCGAGCGCGGCGTCGAAGCCGCCGGTCGCACCGGCCATATCATTCACACGGCAGGTGCGGCGCCCGATCACCCGGTTCATCCGGCGTTGCCCGAGAGCGCTTATCTCAAGGCGCTCGTTCTGCAACTCGACTGAGCTATTGGCGCCGGACGCGAGACTGGGCGTCCTGTGCCTCCGCCCCGCCGTATTGCACCGTTTGCTCGTTGATGCTCGGTCCCTGATTGGGAAAATTGATGGTCATCATGAGCGCAATCTGATCGCTGAATATTTCCACGCTTTTTTGCGCGCGTTTGGCGAGTGGAATATTTCTCTTGGAGCAGAACAGCAGCAACGCGCTGCTGAGGTCGGAGGCTACGAAATCCCGCTCTTCGATTTCGTCAGCTCCTTGCTTGCGCAGTTTGACGTGCGCTCCAGCCCCGCCTTCGGGAGTCTGTGTCAGGGAGACGTCCTGGACGGCGTCATACCGATCGGTGCCAGCCGCCGCATGCCCATTGGCATAATCGTGCAAGCACTCGCGCAGTTCATCGGTTGAGAACAGGAGATAACGAACTTCTTTGGGCATCGGCTTCGCTTTATCCGGCCGTTATCGGCGGGCACTCTCGATGCTCACGTCGTAACGGTCCAACTATTGGCTATTTGCGAGGCAAATTTACTCTTTGGTTATTGATGAAGTGTGTATTCCCGTTCACGAAGTCGAGAGTTAATTTTTGGTAAGTCCAGCGTTCGAGGGCTGAGTGCTTATTCTTCGGCGCGTTGGTTGGCGAGGTGCGCCTCGCGCAGGTCCAATTCGCGCTCGATGTGGCGGCGGGTCTCGTCCGACACCTTGCCGGCTTGATACTGATCGTTGACGTAGGTGCGTTCGGCCTCGATCAAAAGAAACTCGATGTCCTCGCGCAGGTCGGTGAGTTTGCGATGATCGACATCGCCATCGCTGCGGCGCTGGACATGATAGAGCCGGTCGCGCAGGCGGGCGCGTATCGGCGCGATCACCTCGTCCGGCAGGTTGCGCTCGCGGGTGAGACGGTTGAGATGGGTCACGGCCGCTTCGATCGCATAGCGCCGCGCCAAGTGCTCGAAGCTCCGCTCCGCTCGGCGTTCCTTGCGTCCGACGTGAGCGAGGCCGAGCGCGCGGATCACGGCGGGGAGCATCAAACCTTGACCGACCAGGGTGACGAGGATCACGCAGAACGTTAGGAATAAAATCAGATCGCGGTTGGGAAACGGCTCGCCGTTTTCGGTGACCAGCGGTAAGGCCAGCGCCGCCGCCAACGATACGACGCCGCGAATGCCAGTGAATGCCAGCGCGAACGGCATCGTCCAAGGCGGCGAGGGGTCTTTGCGGCGCACGGCAGGGATCAGCCAGCGCGGCAGATAGGTGGCGGGAAACATCCAGACGAAACGGGTGACGATGACCACAGCGCTGACGATCAACGCGGGGATCAACAGCTCCGCCGTCGGCCAGCCGCCGATGCGCTCGATCAAGGTGCGGGCCTGCAGTCCGGTGATTAGGAACACCATGCCTTCGATCAGGTAGATCAACAAATCCCAGAAAAAGATTCCCTGAAGACGGGTCGCTGCGCTGATCAAACGCAGGCCGTTCCAACTGATGTAGAGCCCGGTGACGACGGTGGCCAATACGCCGGAGCCGCCGAGATGCTGCGGCGTCCAGTAGGCGAGGAACGGAGTCAGGATCGAGAGCAGTATTTCGATGCGCGGATCGCGCACCCAGCGCCGGACCCGGAGCATCAGCCAGCCGACGCCAACGCCCCACATGATTTCGCCGAAGATGATGGCGGCGAAGGTGCCGACGGCGTTGCCGAACGAAAAGGCGCCGGCGCTGACGGCGGTGACCGCGAAGCGGTAGAGGATCAGCGCGGTGGCATCGTTGGCGAGGCCTTCGCCTTCGATGACGACCAGAAAGCGATGCGGCACGTGCAAGCGGCGCGCGATGGCGAGCGGTGCGACTGCATCGGGCGGCGAGATGATCGCACCCAGCACAAAGCCCACCG
>CAIYTE010000034.1 GCA_903929045.1 uncultured Hyphomicrobiales bacterium | reverse complement strand
TTTCAGATATGTCGTCAGTCCGCGTAGGCCGAGGTCGTTTCGCTTCACCAGAAACACCGGCACCCGCGCGAGATAGTCGCGGTAACGCCCTTTGGCTTCAAACGCTGCGCGAAACGCGGATGTGTCGAACGCGCGGCCAAGACCTGGCACGACGCCGCCGACGAGATAGACGCCGCCAAGTGCGCCGAACGCGAGTGCCATGTCGCCGCAAAATCCACCGAGCAAGCGCGAGAATAGTTTTGCTGAGCCGACCGCGACTGAATCGCTGCGTGCTTGCGCACGCCTGGCAACTTCGGGTGGCGACAAGGCACCACGGCCTCGTGATGATAGCGCTGTGTAGAGTGCGGACAAGCCGGGACCGGACAATGCGCGCTCGACCGAGGCATGACCAAATCTCTTACGGAGTAATGCAAGCACGCGTTCTTCCTCGCTGTCGTTGGCGGCGAGCGTCGCGTGTCCACCTTCGCCAGCAATGACGTGCGGATGAGTATGATGAGGGATCAGCGCCGCCATGCCCAATCCGGTTCCGGGGCCGATCGCCAAGATCGGTGCCCCGCGTGCTGCGCGACCGCGACCGATGCGTGAACAGTCGCTGTGCGCGAGATCGAGCAGCGCAAAAGCTTGCGCCTCGAGGTCGTTGAGAACGATGAGACGCTTGAAGCCGAGCGCTTTGCGCAAGGTCTCGATGTCGAACGACCAGCCGCGATTGACGAAACGCACACGACCGCCAACGATCGGCGCGGCCACGGCAAGCACGCCCTCGCTCGGTTGTTGGTTGCGGGGAAGTTCGCTCAAATAGTGCCGGATGGCTGCTAATGGCGTTTTGAAGTTGTCGGCCGGATAGATTCGAACACGGCGCACACGGCCGGCGGATGATGAAATAGCGAAGCGTGAATTGGTCGCGCCGAGATCGGCCAGCAGATGAATGGTGGACACGCGTTGTTCTCCGCGCCGCTTGGATGCGACGTTGCGGCAATCATAACCCGGCCCAGCGCCGCGCGCAGCGCCGTCAGCCGTCTCTCGCGTGTCAATTGCGGGCGGCGGTCACGACGAACGGGGTGTTGAGGGCAATCCGCCGCGCTTCCTCGCGGGCACGCGCCTCGGCCGCGCGCGTTTGCATGTCCGCCAGCTGTTGTGCCCGGCGTTGCTCATAGGCAGTGATCGTCGCCTGCCGCCGTTCTTCGGCAACGCGGCGGCGCTCGTCGTTCCAGATTGTTTGCACCTTCTCCCGGTAGGCGAAATGAAGCGCTGGCGTTGCCGAATGATAGAGACCGACAGCAACCGCCCACGAGCGCTTTTGCTGAAACAGATCCATCAGAAAAGCCGCGGCATAAGCAACGTTTGTCACCGGGTCGAAGGCTTCGTCGAGGGAGACGAAGGCGTCGGCGTGGTGGTGGAGGTTGATCTGCATGCAGCCGACGTCGATGTTGGTAACGCCGCGGGCGCGCAGCGTTTTGACCCAGGCGATGGCCTCGGCTTTGGTGGAGAAATAGCGGCCGTCGCTGCCGCTGGTCACCGTCCAGGGCCAGGCAACTTTTGCCTTGTGGACCGAGTCCCAGCGCCCCGATTCGGCCAAGGCCACGGAGGTCAGCAACTGGTCCGGCATCTTGGTCAGACGCTCCGCCGCCGCAATCGGTCCGGCGCAGGATTTGGCACCAGAATCAATGGCTTGAGCGGGGTCGAACGCGGCCTGCGCCGGCCCCAAAACGGCTGCGGCGAGCAGCAGAACAGCCGCCAAACCGGCACAGGGCAGGGCTTTGAGCGGGAACAATGAGAGCGCTTTCATGCCCTCTAATCAGCAAGGCCCATGCCACGGGCTGATTTAAAAATAACGCTTTAGAAACAATGACCTGACTGCCCTTTGGCGGGATGCCCGCCTGGCCTTATCTGCCCGGTGTCTTTGCCCGGGATTTCTCCACAAACCGCGCGGCGCTTTCCACAAACGGTTTGGCCTTCTCCACAAAGAGGTCTGCGCGAACGGCTCTCAAACCGCCCTCGAATCACCCTCGTTCACTCTAGGAACGGGGCTGCCCGCGTTATGTGCGCGCTGTCGGCACCGGCGCGGCCGGCACCAACGCGTCCCACTCGGTCTTGAGTGTCGCCATCAGCGTGTTCACGTGGGCGATCAGTTGCGCCATGCCGGCGATCGGCGCGAAGCGTTGCTCGTCCATATAGAGCGCGCGGTTGATCTCGATCTGCAGCGCATGGACGTTGGCCTCGGGCCGGCCGTAATGAACCGTCGTGTAGCCGCCCGAGTACGGCATGTTGCGCGAGACGCGGTAGCCGAACCCGCTGAACATCTGCTCGACCCGGTCGGTGATCGCGGTCGCGCACGAGGTGCCGAAGCCGTCGCCCAACACGATGTCGACGCGGTTGCTGCCGGGGTCGCGGTCCATCGGCCCGCCGACCGACGGCATTGAGTGGCAATCCACCAATAGGCAATGGCCGAACCGCTCGCGGGTCGCTTCGATCAGGCGGCGCAGCGCGCGATGATATGGCCGGTAATAGATGTTGATGCGCGCCGCGACATCGGCGAAGCGCAATTTACCGTTGTAGATTTCCTCGCCGCTCGCGACCACGCGGGCGATGGTGCCGATGCCGCCGGCCACTCGTGCCGAATGACAGTTGGCGTAATCGGGCAGGGCGTCCTCGAACATGTCGGGGTCGAGTTCGAACGGCTCGCGGTTGGGGTCGACGAACGCGCGCGGGAACAATGCGCGCAGCAAGGGTGCGCCGAACGTCGGCGTGCCGCCGAAGATCTGATCCATGAAGCAATCTTCGGAACGGCGCAGCGTCAACAGATCGAGCTTCGATTCTTTGAGGAACTCGGCGCGGTAGTCGGTGCCGCTGTGGGGCGAGGCGAACACCGCCGCCAGCGTCTGCTGGGACGGCGCGATGATCTCGTACACGCCGTCCTGGCGGAGGTCGATGGTGCTGTGCTCGCTATTGCCGTCGCTGGTCATGCTTCTCGTTTACCGGAACGGGGGCGGCCTGTCATCGGCTCTTGGATACCTAGGGGCCGCCCAAGAAGTGCCTGGGACCCGCGTGTCACATGGGCTTTTCCGCGTCACGGCATCGTTCCTTGAACCAACGGCGCGGGACGCTAGGATGGTCCGCCAGCCGCTGTCACGCCACGGCTTTTTTTATGGTCCGCGCGTTCTTCCTGCGAAGGTTTCAAGGTTAATGAGCCGTATTCTGCTCGCCGAAGACGACAGCACCATGCGCATCTTTCTGTCGAAGGCGCTGACGCGCGCCGGCCATCGCGTGGCGGCGGTCGACGACGGCTTGAAGGCGTTGGACGAAGTGCAGGCCGAACGGTTCGATCTCCTGATCGCCGACATCGTCATGCCGTCGCTCGACGGCTTCCAACTGGCGGCCAAGGCCAAAAGCCATCAGCCGGGCCTCAAGGTGATGTTCATCACCGGCTTCGCGGCCGTGACGCTCAGCAACCGCGACGGCACCCCGCGCGCGCTGCGCGACGCGATCGGCACCGACGCCCGGGTGCTGTCCAAGCCGTTCCATCTCCGCGATCTGGTCGACGAGGTCGAAAAAGTCCTCGCGGCTTAGTTTTTTCTTTTCATCCTTTTTTACGTCATGGCCGGGCCCTCGGCCGTACGGCCG
>CAIYTE010000033.1 GCA_903929045.1 uncultured Hyphomicrobiales bacterium | reverse complement strand
TGCGAGAACAGCACCTTGCCCATGTCGTAGCGGTTGGCGCCCATCTGCTCCGGCAGCAAGGTCTCGGGTCCTGACACCCAGTCGCCGTTCATGCGGCTGCGATGGCCCTTGGTACCGAGACCGTACTGCACGGTCTTGACCTGCATGTCGTACCAGTTCTGGGCGAAGGTATTGTAGATGCCGCCGTTGTGGCTGAGTTCGCGATAGAAATCGGCAAAGCCTTCCCACACGCAGATGGCGGCGAGATGCTTGGGCTGCAGCGACGCCACCTGCCACTGGTTGACGGCGTAATAGGAGATGCCGCTGAGGCCCACCTTGCCGTTCGACCACGGCTGGACGCCGGCCCATTCGACGCAATTGGCGAAGTCTTTCGTCTCGCGTGGCGACCAGTGTTCGACATAGCCGGGCGAACGGCCGCAGCCGCGTGAATCGACGCGCACGCAGACGTAGCCGTGCGGCACCCACTTCTCCGGGTCGCAGACTTCCCAGCTTTGATATTTGTTGGTCGAGCCCGCCATGACGTCGGGCTGCTTCAGCTCCATGCGCTTCCACGCGGTCTTGTAGCCGTCTTCGAAATGCAGCCACTTGGCGTAAGGGCCGTGGCTCAGCAGCACGGGGTAACGGCATTTCTTGATCGGCCGGAACACGTCACAGCGCAGGACCAGCCCGTCCTCCATCTCGATCGGCATATCCCAATCGATCTGCATGCCGTCGCGGATCTCGCTGACTTCACGATAACTCATGACTTCGCTCCTGGAATTTCTAAACTATTTCTTGGGAATGACGGGCAGCAGCAGATAGGCCTGCTTGTCCGGACCGGCGTGCAGCGTAACGTCGCCGCCGAATACGGCCGGCGGCCGGTCGCGCGGGTCGTCATGCGTGAACGGCCCGACGCCGGTCCACACTTTGCCGAGTGTCTCGACGCCGGCGCCCGGCTCGCCCGGATAGACGTAGTCGGTGCCGCGCACCGACAGCGCGATACGATGGCCTTTCGGCACGGCAATACAGGTCGGCCAGACTTCGACATCGACTTCGTAGGCCTGGCCCGGCTTGAGTTTCTGCTCTTCGTCATGCGTGTGATAGGGCCGGTAAGGCTCGCTCAGCTTCGGATCGAGCTTGCGATGCGAACACCGCAGCCAGCCCTGCGCGATCGGCGTGCGGGCATCGAGCGCACCCTGGAAGACGACTTCCTTCAAGTCGGGCGTGAAGACGCGGACGATGAGGAAGAGATCGGCGTCCTCGGTCGCCGACGACACCCACAGCTTCGCGGCGATCGGTCCGGTGATCTCGGTGTCGGCTTCCAGCGGCTCGGTGAGGAAGGTCACGCCCTCGCTGAAGCCGTTATAGGTGACCGAGTCGGCGCTCGTCGCCGTGGTGCCCGCTGCCATCGTCATGTTGGAGGCGTTGAGATAGAACTTCGTCCACTGGGTGCGCGCCAGCGGCCATTCATTCTCATGGCGTTCGACGAATTTCTCGCCGGGGTGGCGGATCTGGAGTTGCACCTTCGGCTGATGATCCCAGCCGGCATCCTCGCCCTTCAGGAATTTGCCGAAAAAGCGCTTTTGCAGGTCGACACCGTAGTTGGTGTAGAAATGCGTCCAGTGCTCGATGCCGTGCACCTCGAGCCACTTGTTCTCCGACGCCGAGCGCACGAAGCCTTCGAAATTGCCGCGCGGATGCAGGCCCTGGCCGCCCCAGTTGGCCGATGAGAGCAGAGGCACCTTGACCTTGTCCCAATTCGGCATGCGCGACTGCCAGAACTCGTCGGTGTCGAGTTTGCGGGCGAGGCAATCCTCGTAGAAATTGTTGCGGTTCTTGCCGAGTTCTTCTTCGGACAAGGTTTCCGGCCCGGACACCCAGTCGCCGGTCATGCGGCTTTTGAAGCCGCGCGTGCCGCGGCCGTTCTGCAGCGTGTAGACCTGTGCCTTCGACCAGCCTTCGACGAAGCCGCGATTAAAGATGCCGCCATGGTGCGCCATGTCGCGGTAGAAGTCGGCCGCACCTTCCCATGTACAGATCGCCGCCAAATGCTTCGGCTGCAGCGCGGCGGTTTGCCACTGGTTCTCGGCGTAATAGGAGATGCCGTTGAGGCCGACTTTGCCGTTCGACCACGGCTGGACACCGGCCCAGTCGACGCATTGCGCTTGATCCGTTGCCTCACGCAGCGACCAGATGTCGATGACGCCCGGTGAGCGGCCGGCGCCGCGGCTGTCGACGCGGATACAGACATAGCCGTCCGGCACCCATTTTTCCGGATCGACGACTTCCCACTGTTGATACTTGTTCGTCGAGTTCGCCGGAACGTCCGGCTGGTCGGCGCACATGCGCTCCCATTGGTCCTTGTAGAGGTCCTGAAAGGCGAGCCACTTGCCGTAAGGGCCGTAGGTCATGATCACCGGGTACTTGCCCTCGGCGATCGGCCGGTAGATGTCGCACCGCAGGACGATGCCGTCGTCCATCTTGATCGGCATGTCCCAGTCGATCCGCATGCCGTCGCGGATCTCGCTTTTCTCACGGTAGTCCATGGCTTCCTCGGGAGTTTTGGTTTTGTACGTGGTTCGAGAAGATTAGTTTTTAAGCTGACGCTTCGACGCGCTGACCGGTGGCGTCGAACAGTTGAATGCGGCGCGGGTCGAGCGACAGCGGCACGCGCTCGCCGACATTGACGTGGGCCATGTCGAAGCCCTCGGTCACGGCGACGAAAGGCCTGTCAGTGTCGGCCTCGAAATAGAGCAAGGTGTCCTTGCCGAGCGGTTCGACGAGCCGAACCGGCAACTCGACGTCGCCCTTGGAGACTCCGGCCGCGACGCTGACGCTTTCCGGCCGAATGCCGAGCGTGCCCTTGCCGGGCGCCGCCGATTTGAAGCGGTCGGGCAGGGCGATATCGAACGGCGCCGCGCGGAACCGCAGCGCACCGTTGTCGTGGACGATTTCGCCGTTCACCAGATTCATCGAGGGTGAACCGAAAAAGTCCGCGACAAAACGGTTGGCCGGCTGGGAGTAGATTTCCATTGGCGATCCGACCTGAACAATCTCACCTGCGTGCATGACGAAGATCCGGTCGGCGAGGGTCATCGCCTCTTCCTGATCGTGCGTCACGAAAATGAAAGTATGCTTCAGCACCTGATGCAAGCGGTCGCACTCGGCGCGCAGCTCGCGGCGCAGTTTCGCGTCGAGGCTGGAGAGCGGTTCGTCGAGCAGGAAGGTCGATGGGTTGGTCACGAGGGTGCGGGCCAGCGCCACGCGTTGCGACTCCCCACCCGAACACTGCGCCGGCATTTTTTCGAGCAGGTGCTCGATGCGGACCATCTGCGCCACCTCGCGCACGCGTTTGACCCGTTCAGCCGCCGGCACATCCTTCATGCGCAGGCCGAACTCGATGTTCTGCGCCACATTCTTGTGAGGAAACAGCGCATGGCTCTGGAACACCATGCCGAGCCCGCGATCACGCGGCTCCAGATCGTTGACGACGCGGCCATCGATGCGGATTTCACCACCGGTCGGATCCTCGAACCCGGCGATCATGCGCAGCGTCGTCGTCTTGCCGCAGCCGGACGGCCCGACAAAGACGATGAACTCCCCGTCCTCGATGGTGAAGTTCAGGCCTTTTACGGCTTTGACGAAGCCGAAGGACTTTTCGAGATTGACCAACTCGATACGTGCCACGTTTATCTCCGTACCATGCCGAAGCTGAAGCCGCGCGCCAGATGTTTGCGGATGATCAGGCCAACGATCATAAGCGGCACCGTGATGCCGACGGCGAGCGCCGCCTGCCGGCCGTAGACGCGGCCCTCCGTCGAGCCCTGATATTTCGACAGTTCGATGGGCAGCGTCGTCACTTGCGTCTTGGTGATGATGAGCGCCAGCAGATACTCGCTCCAGGTCAGGATCAGGATGAACAGGAACGTCGCCACCAGACCGGAGCGGATCAGCGGCAGGACGACCTCGAAGATCGTGCGCCAGCGCGAGGCGCCGAGAATTTCCGCGGCCTGTTCGACCTCGCGCGGCACTTCATCGATGAAGCTCTTGGTCATCCACACGGCGTAAGGCAGCGTGGTGAGGAAATAGACCAGGATCAGGCCGGTGCGGCTATCGAGCAGGCCGATGGCCGAATAATAGAGCGACAGCGGCGCGGCGATGACGATGGGCGGGATCATGCGCAGCATCAGCAGCTGGAACATGCGCGCTTCGGACAAGATCTTATAGCGCGACACCCCGTAGGCGATGATCGAGCCGAAGAACACCGATAGGAAGGTCGACACCGTCGCGATGACCGTCGAATTCCAGAGCGAGATGAGCGGCTTCTGCGAAGAAATGGCGTATTGCGTCTGGGTGTATTCCTCGGCGCCGAACCACACATTCATGTAATTCGAGAGCGTCGGCGGGCTGGGGAAATAATAGGGCGGCCAGGCGAACCACTGCGTGTCGATCTTGAAGGAGGTCGAGACGATCCAGTAGATCGGGAAGAATGCCGCCAGCGCCCAGAGGCTGAGCACGATGTAACGAACATAAGTCGTGATGCGGCGGCGCTTCGATTTGGTCATCGACATTTACGCCTCCACCTTGGGCGCGGGGGCGTACATCTTGTCGAGCGCGCGTTTCTCCCGGCGCAACAGCTGGATCGCGCCCAGCACGATGACGATCATCATCAGCATGACGATGTAGGACATCGCCGCGCCCTTGGAGATCTGAAAGTACTGCCACGTCGTCATGAAGATGTAGACCGGCAGCGTTTCGGTCGCGGAGCCGGGCCCGCCCTGGAACAGCGCCCAGGTCTTCGGAAATTCCGCCATCGCCTCAAGGAAGCGCAGGACCAGCGCCAGCAGAATGACCGGACGCAACAGCGGCAACTGCACTTCCCAGAAGATCCGCCATTTCGACGCGCCGAGAATTTGCGCGGCTTCGATCGGCTCTTTCGGAATGGCGGCGAGGCCCGCCGACATGATGATGAATGAGAAAGGTGTCCAGTTCCAGATTTCGAGCAGGCCGACGGTCAACAGCGCGAGATGCGGATTGCTCAGCCATGCCGGTTTGAAGTCGACGCCGATCAGGCGGGTGATGAGGTCGTTGAGCGGACCGCTCTGGTACAGCATCATTTCCGCCGTATAGGCGACGACGACCGGCACCGTCAGCATGGGCAGCAGGAAGAGGATGTAGAAGAAGGCCTGGCCGCGGAACGGCTTGTACATCAGGTAGGCCAGCAGAAAGCCGAAGATGAAGCAGCCGAAGGTCGAGCCTGTGGCGAAGGCCAGCGAGCGGACCACCGCCCAGCCGAAGCGTTCGTCCGTGAGCACTTCCTGAAACAGGTCGAAGCCGACGAAATCGGCCTCCCACCAGGAGCTCAGATACACCGTCCATTGATGCAACGAGAAATAGAGCTGCAGCAGCAGCACGGGGATCAGCACAAAGGCGAACAGTGCAATCAGCGGCGCGAGCAGCGAGATCTTGAAACGCCGGACGGCGCGCCGCCGCGATATTTCACGCGCGGGCGCCTGCGGGTCAACGTCGTTGGGATAAGCGGCGACAGCCATGCCTCACCTCAGAGGGTCTTCCGGACGAGCACTGTGCTCGTCCGGTCTTGCTGTTCAGGGCGCGCGGTGCGTCATGCCGGCACAAGCCGCTTCGGCATCACGGCCTTGTAGCTCGCCAGATCCTTCTTCAGCTTGGCGCGGCCGATGCGTCCGATGATCGCGTTCCATTCATTCTCGGTCTTGGATAGGACGTCCTTTGCGGGGAGCTGGCCGACATAGGCTTCCGAAAGGTTCTTGCCGAGCGCGTCCTGGAATTCGAGATAACCGGTGAGATAGATCGGCGGTGCCACAACGCCGAAATTGGTCTCGATAGCTTTGACGCCGCCGGGGCTGTAGGCGTCCTGCACGACCTTCGACGTCATGTGCTCCTTCGCCCAGGCGTCGTTGAAGGTGTTCACCGGATCGGACACGATCGGCACGCTGTTCTTGCCGGAGCCGAGCCACAGCGCCATATAGGCGGCCTGCGCTTTGCGCGGGCTGTATTTGTTGATCAGGATGGCCGCCAGCGGCGACGACACCGAGCGGTGGATGCGCTTGCCGGAGAAATCCGAGCCGGGCACCAGGCCGTACAGCCACTTGCCGGTGGTCTTGGATTTTTCCTTGTTCTCGTTGAGCTTTGCGGTGCCGTCCCAGTACTGGCAGTTCACCACATGGCCCTGCGCGATGCGCGGGATCATCTGCGGCGTGCCCCAGTTGGCGGCTTCCGGATGGTTGACCTTCTTGTCTTGCAGATAAAGGTCGACGGCATATTGGCCGGCGGGCGTGTTCAAGGTCGGCTTCATATCGTCGTCGAACGGGAAGCCGCCGGCGCTGTAGTAGATCATGTACCACCACGTCACGCCGTTGGCGCGGTTGCGCAGGTTGCCGGAGCCGTAGAGGTCCTTGGACGTATCCATGAAGAATTCCTGGATGCGCAGGCTTTCTTCCCAGGTTTGCGGCATCGCCGGTTCCTTGCCGAATTTGTCGGCAAACCGCTTCTTGTTGTCCGGGTCCTCGACGATGTCCTTGCGCAGATACTGGATGTGGACGTTGCCGTCGGTCGGCACGCCGTAGGTGCTGCCGCCATAGGTCATGAAGTTGCCGTAGTCGCCGACCGCCTCGCTCTTGTAGTTCGCCTTCTTGATGTATTCGTCGAGCGGCTCGAGATAGCCGGCGGAGGCCAGCGACGGGATCATGTTCGAGTCGATATGGATGAAATCGAACTGCGCCGAGCGCGACAACGCTTCGGCCATGGCGCGCTGCGGCGCGTCGAAGATCGAGATGTCCTGTACCGAGCCGATGGTGATGTTGGTGTGCTTGGAGAATTCGGCGATGACCGGCTGCATCGGCACCAGGTAAGGCGACCAGATCATGCCGGTGACCGCGGCGGGTCCTGCGGCTTTGCCGGCCTCGATGATGCTTTCTTCCATTGTCGCGGCGTGCGCGAAGGGCGCGCCCGGCAGCAGATTAGCGGCAGCGAATCCGGCGCTGCCCTGCAACAAAGTTCGTCGCGACATATCCAACTTGGTCATCACTTCCTCCCTGCGTGTTGTTTTTGGCAGCGATCAAGAAAGCGCGGCGGCGGACACGACTCCGCGACCGGTAACGATGGACCGTGATCAGATCGGTGGTGTTTTGGCAGATGGAGGGCACAAAGCGGCCCGTTGCAGCCGGCCGCGGACAAGCGGCAAGCACACTTCCACACTTGGTTTTCGCGAGAGGAAAGAGCACTAGCCCACCTCGCATCCCGATTTGAATCGTGGGCTTAAAGCCTTCACGTAACAAGCCGAGAACAACTTAAGCGTTTACGTCCCTGAACATTCCACGTTTGAGAACGTGGTTATGTCATCGCATCGTATGTGCATGCCACGCGGACCGCAACACGCTTGTGAGTGATCATCGCAATGTACGCAGCGTGTTGATCTGCTGTTTACGTCGCCGCGGCGTTTCGTCTCGTTCCGCTGAGTGGAGCGTGTTCAAGGCGTCTCTGCAGAAATGCAAAGCAATCGATGATGATCCGGACATCTCGCTCGATGCGTCACGCGATCCGAAGAGCGCTTCCGCCCGTTGGCGGATGCATCGCTGAAGTATCGGTTGATTATCATCGCGACTTTGCCGCACCGTGTGCGCTGCAGCATGCACAAACAATATGCTTTCCGGAAATCGGCGTGCGCGGCAAATGGTTTTACCGTGACGCGATAACGTGGCAAGCTGCGGCGCACAACGCAGGCATCAAGACCTGCGCGGTAGAGCGTGTTGGGAAGAAACGCGGAGGAGTGATGGTTTCCGGCTTGAGGTGTGGCTGCGCGGCGTTGCGCGCCCGAAGTTCGTGTTGCGGCCCGCGATGAACGCCGTGACCGCTCTTGCCGACGACACGCAAGCGGTGGCTTCGGCGCCGATGCTGGAACTGCGCGGCATCAGCAAGACGTTTCCCGGCGTCAAAGCGCTCGACAATGTGTCGTTCCCGATCTGGGGCGGCGAAATCCATATGCTCTGCGGCGAAAATGGCGCCGGTAAATCGTCGCTGATGAAGGTGCTGTGCGGCGCCTATGTCGCCGATGCCGGCGAGATGCTCCACAACGGCGAGAAGATCGAGATCAAATCGACGTTGGACGCGCGCCATTTCGGTATCGCCGTCATTTTTCAGGAATTCTCGCTGGTTCCCTATCTCAGCGTGGCGCAGAACATTTTTCTCGGCCGCGAATTCCCGGGAAAGATGCCCGGCACCATCGACCGGCAGAAAATCCGCAGCGAGGCGAGACGCTTCCTCGCCATGATCGGCTCCGACATCGACGTCGATACGCCGGTGCACAAGCTCGGCGTGGCGCAGCAGCAGATCGTCGAAATCGCCAAGGCCTTGTCGCAGAACGCGCGCATTCTGGTGATGGATGAGCCGACCTCGGCGCTGTCGGATACTGAGACGGAACATCTGTTCGGCATGATGCGCCGCCTCAAAGCCAACGGTGTCGCCATCGTCTACATCTCGCATCGTATGGCGGAGGTTTTCCTGCTTGGCGACCGCATTACGATCTTGCGCGACGGCAAGATGGTGGCGACGGTGCTGCCGCACGAGACTTCGCCGGGCGATCTGGTGCAGAAGATGGTCGGCCGCAAGGTCGATGCCATTCATCGCCGTGGCGCCGACATCAAGGCGGGGGAGGTGGCGCTCGACGTCGCCGGCCTCAACGCGCCGAGCGGCATCGCCGATATCAATCTCAAAGTCCGTGCCGGCGAGATTGTCGGGCTGTGCGGTCTGGTCGGCTCTGGCCGCACCGAAGTAGCGCGCGCGATTTTTGGCGCCGACCGTATCACGAGCGGCGACATCACGATTTTCGGCAAAAAATTCACCGGCGGCCCGGATCAGGCCACGCGGATGGGTGTCGCGCTCATTCCGGAAAGCCGCAAGGCGCAAGGTCTGGCGCTTATACGCTCGGTTGGCGACAACATCGTGCTGGCGGCGCTGGATAAAATGTTTCCGGCGCGTATCTTTAACCCTGGCAAAGCCGGGCAGGCCGCCGAAGCCATGATCCGCAAGCTGCGCGTCGCCACGCCATCGCCGCGCCGCGCCGTGCAGGTGCTCTCGGGCGGCAATCAACAGAAGGTCGTCATCGGCAAGTGGCTGACGGCGGACGCGCGGCTGTTCATCTTCGACGAACCGACCCGCGGCATCGACGTCGGCGCCAAGGCCGAAATCTTTGCGGTGATGTACGATTTGGTCGAGAACGGCGCCGCGGTGCTGATGATCAGCTCGGAACTCAGCGAAATCGTCAATGTCTGCGACCGCGCTTACGTCATGCGCGAGGGCCGCATCGCCGGCGAATTGCCGCGCGACCGGCTGACGGAAGAGAACATTCTACAGTTAGGGATGCATCATGAGTGAGCGCGTTCTCACCCAAGGCCTGACGACGCTCGGCCGCATTCCGGGCGTGGCCTTTGTGCTCGCCGTGCTGATCGGCATTTTTGCGACCATGACCACCGGCTTCACGACGGGTCCGAACCTGTCGAACATTCTGGTGCAGTCGTCGATTCTGCTGCTGCTGGCGCTGCCGATGACCTTCATCATCATGACCGAAGGGCTCGACCTCTCGATCGGCGCCGTCCTGACGCTTTCTTCCGTCATTCTGGCGCTGACGGCACTGGCGACAGGCTCGCTGGCGATCGCCTTCGTCGCCGCCATCGCCATCGGCCTTGCTTTCGGCCTGCTCAATGGCTGGATCATCGCCTGGCTCGATATTCCGCCCTTCGTGGCGACGCTCGGCACCCTGGGCATCGCACAGGGGCTATGCCTCGTCCTAACCGACGGCCAGAGCGTTGTCGGGCTGCCGGAAGGCCTGCACTTCATCTATTCCGGTTTCTTGTTCGGTATTCCGTTTCCGCTGGTGCTGGCGGCGATCGCCTACCTCGTGATGCACGGCATTCTTTATCACACGCGGCTCGGCACCTATGTGCCGGCGCTGGGCGGCAACCGCGAAGCCTTGCGCCACGCTGGCATCAATGACCGGCTGGTGCTCGCCGTCATTTATGGTATCGGCGGGCTGATGGCTGGCGTCGCCGCCTTGTTGCTGACTTCGCGCATCAGTTCGGCGCATCCGACAGCCGCGATCGGCATGGAGTTCGACGCCATCGCCGCGGTTGCTGTCGGCGGCACGCAATTTGAGCGCGGCGAGGGCTGGCTGTTCGGCACGCTGCTCGGCGTTATCACCATCGGCGTGCTGCGCAATGGCCTCAATCTGCTGGAGATGCCGTCGTCGGTGCAGGTCATCTGCGTCGGCCTTCTGGTGATCGTCGCGCTGTTTCTCGACGGCATGCGGAAGGTCCAGGAATAATGAGCGACGCCGCCATCAACGCTCCGCGGTTCAAGCTGACCCTGTCGCGCGATGTCATCGACGTCGGCTATCGCCTGCTCGCGGTGGCGCTCATCTGCGTGGTGCTGGCCTTCGCCAGTGATGCCTTCCTCACGGCCAACAATCTGCTGAACGTGCTGCGGCAGGCGAGCCTCGTCTTCTTTATGGCCTCGGGACTGACGCTCGTCATCCTCACCGGCAAGATCGACCTGTCGATCGGTGCGACGGTGGGCCTGTGCGCCTGCGTTGCCGCGACGCTGATAAAGTCGACCGGCTCGCCGTGGATCGGCGCGGCCGCCGGGGTCGGCGTCGGCGCCATCGTCGGTCTGGGCAACGGTCTGATGGTGACCAAGCTGCGCATTCCGTCGTTCATTGCAACGTACGGCATGCTCTGGGTCGCGCAGGGCGCCACATATTATTACATGGGCGGCCAGTCGGTGTACGGCTTCCCGCCGGGCTTCCGCGCGCTGGGCAGCGGCTATTTCCTCGGCATCCCGATCCCGGTCTATCTCATGGTGGTCGTGCTGATCGTCGGCAATTTCTTCACCAAACGCACGACGTTCGGCCAGCAGATCTACGCCATCGGTGCCAACGGCGTTGCCGCGCGTTTGTCGGGCGTGCCGGTCATCAGCCGGCTCAATCTCGTCTTCGTTCTGTCGGGCGCGATGGCAGGCTTTGCATCGCTGGTCTTTCTCGCGCGCCTGAATTCAGCGGAAGGCGACATCGGCGAGACGCTAACGCTGCCGACCATCGCCGCGGTCGTCATCGGCGGCACGTCGCTGTTCGGCGGCGCGGGTACCTTGTTCGGCACTTTTATCGGCGGCCTGATCCTGACCTTGATCCTCAATGGCATGAACTTGATGAGCTTGAACGCCAACTGGCAACCGCTGGTGACAGGCGTCATTGTGCTGCTGGCGGTGTGGCTCGACATGAAGACGCGGTCGAAGACAGACGCGACCAATTAGCGGGATACTGAGCGACAAACCGAATCTGAAAAACGAAAAACGGGAGTGAAACGATGAAGAAAGCCGTATTGTTGATTTCGATGCTGAGCGTCGCCGGAATTGCCGGACCTGCGTTCGCGGATGGTGAAACCGTCGCCGTCTTCACCAAGAACCAGACCAACCCCTTCTTTGAATCGGTCCGCGTCGGTGCGGCGAACGCCGCCAAGGCGACCGGCGTCAAGGTGATCCAGTACGTGCCGATCAAGCCGGACAGCATTCCGGAACAGCTGAGCCAGGTCGAAGACGCCATCGTCAAGAAGCCGAGCGCGCTGCTGTTCACGCCGGTCGACTACAAGGCGCTGGTGCCCGCCATTGAGAAAGTGAATGCCGCGGGCATTGCCGTTACAGGCCTCACCGACAAGATGGCGGGCGGCAAGGTCGTGTCCTTCGTCGGCGCCGAGGACTACCGGCTCGGCCTCGAAACGGCGCAGAACCTGCTCAAGGCGATGGGCGGCAAGGGCAACGTCGTCATTCTGGAAGGCGTGAAAGGCGCGATCAGCAGCACCGACCGCGTGCGAGGCTTTAACGACGCGCTCAAGGAGTTCCCGAATGTGAAGATGGTTGCGATGCAGCCGGCGAACTACCAGCGTCTGAACGCGCTGCAGGTGATGGAAAACATCATGCAGTCGCACCCGCAGATCGACGGTGTCCTGGCGGCCAATGACGCGATGGCGACGGGTGTGGTCGAGGCGATGGGCGCCGCCAACCGCAAAGCCCTGGTGGTCGGTATCAACGGCAGCCAGGAAGCCATCGACTTGATCAAGGCGGGCAAGATGCAGGCAACCGGTTCGTCCGATCCGTTCATGCAGGGCTGCCTCGGCATGCTCAATACCGTGCGCGCGTTGCGCAAGATGCCGGTGAAGGCGGAACTGATGGTGACCCCGGTGATCATCGATAGCGCCAACTTCAAACAATACGACGTGCCGGTGACCTCGCGCACCTGCCCGAAGATCGAAGAAGTCGCCACCAACTAACGGTGTCGTGGAAGACGATGACGGCGGTGCCTCCGAACGGGCGCCGCCGTTCCCCTTGAGGTGGCAGCAGTGAACGGCGTTTCAGTTTCTTTGGCGGATTATCTGATCGTTGGCGGCGGCAGCGCCGGTGCTGTTCTGGCGGCGCGGTTGTCGGAAAATCCGGCGAACCGCGTTTTGCTCATCGAAGCCGGACCGGATACGCCGCCGGGCAACGTCCCGGCCGACGTGGACGACCTGTTTCCCGCATCGTCGCTCAATCCGGGTTATTTCTGGCCCGGTCTGCAGGCGCAACGCCGCGACGGCGGGCCGCTTTATCCTTATCCGCAGGCGCGGATCATGGGCGGCGGCTCCAGCATCATGGGCATGTGGGCGCTGCGCGGCGTGCCGTCCGATTTCGAGGCCTGGGAGAAGGCCGGCGCCGAAGGCTGGGGCCCGAGCGACGTCGTCAAAATCTACCGCAAGCTCGAGAACGATCTCGACCGCGACAATTCGCAGATCTCCAAGCCCGCGCCTTACACCATACGCCGCGTGCCCCACGAGCACTGGCCGCCTTTTGCCACCGAGATGGAGCGCGCCGCGCATGCACGCGGCCTGTCTGCCATCGGCGACATCAACGAAGACCCGCGTCCCGGCTTTTTTCCGCTGCCGTTGAGCCATGGCGAGACGCGTTCGTCGAGCGCCAGCACCTATCTCACCAGCCAGGTTCGGCGCCGGCCCAATCTCGAAATCCAGACCGGCACGCAGGTGCTGAAGCTGCGGTTCGACGGCACCCGCGCGATAGGTGTCACCGTCAGACGCGGCCCCGAGACGAAAGATATAGACGCGCAGAACGTCATTTTGTCGTCCGGCGCCGTGCATTCGCCGTCGATGCTGATGCGATCCGGTGTCGGGCCCGGCGATGAGTTGCAGCGCCTCGGCATTGCGCCGGTTGCGGTGCGGGCAGGGGTCGGCCGCAATCTGCAGAACCATCCCTATCTCAACATCGCGATGACGCTGCCGCAGGGCCGGCGCATGGACGGCAATCTGCGCCACTTCGCGCTGGGCGGCATGCGCATGTCGTCCGGACTGAAAGATTGCCCGCCCGCCGATCTCATCGTTTTCGCCATCGGCCGCGTCAGCGGCCGCTCCTGGGGGCCGTCGCTGGCGATGGTCGGCGCGTCGGTCTATGCGCCGTTCTCGCGCGGCAGCGTCACGCTCAAAAGCCCCGACATCGACGACCGGCCGAACATCGCCTTCTCCTTCATGACCGATCCGCGCGATCCGCCGCGCATGATCCAGGCGACGCGCTTTGCCGAGAGCCTGCTGATGGAGACGCCGGTGAAGAACACCTTCAGCGACGCCTTTATCCTGCCGCCGATCATGGCGCTGAACCAGTTCGACCGGCCCGGTTTCGTCGGCTCGATGATGGCGCAGGCGGCGAGCATGCTGCTCAACGCGCCGTCGGCGATCAGCCGCTGGGCGCTCGGCCGCGTGCTGGCGCCGGGCCGCTGGATCGGCAACGCCAAGGAACGCCGGGCGCTGACCGACAATGAAATCCTATCCGCAATCGCACCGATGGGTCACGTCACCAGCACCTGCTCGATGGGGCGGCCCGATAATCCGATGGCGGTCGTCGACAAGAACCTGCGCGTTTACGGCATCGACAATCTGCGCGTCGTCGACGCGTCGGTCATGCCCAGCGTGCCGAGCGCCAACACCAATCTCACCACTATCATGGTCGCGGAACGCGCCGCCGAGCTGATCACGTCGGGTGCACATTCATGACGAAGAAAATTGCGGTTCTTGGCAGCGGCGCCAATGGCGCCTCCATCGGCGCGGATCTGACGCGCGCGGGCCATGACGTTGTGCTGATCGACCAGTGGCCCGAACACGTCGCGGTCATGCGCGATAAGGGCATCACCATCAAGATGCCGGAGGAGACACAGGTCACCAAGGTGCGCGCCTATAATCTGTGCGACGTCTGCACCTTCACCGACCGATTCGACACTGTGCTGCTGCTGATGAAGGCGTACGATTCCAAATGGGCCTGCCAGCTGATCGAGCCCTATCTCAAGCCCGACGGTCTGATCGCCGGCGTGCAGAACGGCATGACCACCGACGTCATTGCCGAGGTGGTCGGCCCCGAGCGTACCATGGGCTGCGTCATCGAAGTCTCGTCCACCATGTTCGATCCCGGCGTTGTGCAGCGCGACTCGCCGCCGTCGCGGTCGTGGTTTGCCGTCGGCGCCATCGATCCGCGCGCCAGGGGCCGCGAGGCCGAGGTCGGCGATCTGCTCAAATGCGCCGGCACCGTCGAATATGTCGATGACATCCGCGCCAGCAAATGGATGAAGCTGGTCAGCAACGCCACCACCCTGGTGACGACGGCGATCCTCGGCCAGTCGATCCACGATGCGGCGGTGACGCCGGCGATGCGCGAACTGATGTTGCGCTCGGGGCAGGAGGCGTTCGACACCGGCAAGGCCATGGGGCTGCCCGCGGTGCCGATCTTCGGCATGAAGGAGGACGATGTGCGCCAGTCCAACCGGCTGGTGGATACGTTGCTCGATACGCTCGTCAGCGGCTTCACGCTAAAAAGCACGATCACAACGGTGTTGCAGGACTGGATGAAGGGCCGCCACTCCGAGGTCGACAATATCAACGGCGAGGTCGTGGCGCAGGCGGCGCGGCTCGGCCTGAAAATGCCGGTCAACGCGGCCATCGTCGAAGTGGCGCGCCGCGTCGAGCAGGGTATCCTGAAGCCGGGTGCCGCGAATCTCCAACTGGTGTTGGATATCGCCGGCGGCAAATAAGAGAACACATCAATGGCGGCGGTCGACCGGGCAGTAACGATTGAAGATTTGCGCCGTCTGGCGCTGCGGCGTCTGCCGCATTTCGTCGGCGATTATCTCGAAGGCGGCGCCGGCGACAGCGGCGGCATCCGCAGCAATGTCGATGCCTTTCGCAAATACAAGTTCGTGCCGCGCGGCCTGAACGCCGTGACGCCGGTCGACACCAGCAACGAAGTGTTCGGCCGCAAATATGCCAGCCCCTTCGGCATCTCGGCGGTCGGAATAGCCGGCATTTATCGCCGCCACGCCGACGAGTTGCTGGCGGAAGCGGCGCGCGACGCCAATATTCCTTTCATTCTGTCGGGCGCGTCGATGGCGCCGATCGAGACCATCGCTCGCATCGCGCCGGATCATGCCTGGTATCAGCTCTACGGCGCGCACACGCCGGAAGTGACGCAGGACATGCTGGCGCGGGCGCGCGACAGCGGCATCAAGGTGCTGGTCTATACGGTCGACTATCCGATGGCGCCGCGCTCCGAAGTCGCGTCGCGCACCGGCGTGTCGATGGCGACCGGGCCGTCCTTGCGTACCTGGCCGCGCGTCATTGCCGACGCGTTGATGCATCCATGCTGGACCGCGGAATATCTGCGCAACGGCGGGCTCGCCACGCTCGGCAGCTGGGAGAAATACGCGCCACCCGGCAGCAATGCCAAGCAGATCGCGGCCTATTACGTCGACCGCTGGAACAACACGCAGACCTGGCAGCATCTCGATCTCATCCGCAAAAGCTGGAACGGGCCGATGGTCGTGAAGGGTCTCGTGCATCCGGACGATGCCAAACGCGCGGTTGCGGCGGGCGCCGACGCGGTGACGATCTCGAACCACGGCGGCAACAAACTCGATTGCATGCTGGGCTGCGTGGATTCGCTGGCGCAGGTGCGCGCCGCGGTCGGGCCCAAGGTGACATTGTTTTTCGACGGCGGCATTCGCCGCGCGTCGGACATCCTCGCCGCCAAGGCGCTCGGCGCCGATCACTGCTTCCTCGGCCGCGCGACGATCTACGGCGTCACCGCCGGCGGTCTGCGCGGCGCCAAGCGCGCCTTATCCTTGTTGCAGTCCGATCTCGAATATACGATGGCGATGATCGGCACGCGCACGGTCGCCGACATCACGCGCGAGCACGTCACGCCCTAGGCGTGGTGTCGGGCAGGAGAGGCCGCATGGCGAAGGAAAAATCGGCGTCCCAGCTCATCGACGACAAGATCAAGGAACTCGGTGATTGGCGCGGCGCGATGCTGGCGCGCATCCGCGCCGTCGTTCTCGATGCCGATCCGGAAATCGTCGAGGAGTTGAAGTGGCGCGGCGTGCCGGTCTGGTCGCTCGACGGCATCATCTCGACGGGAGAGACCTACAAGGCGGCGGTGAAGATGACCTTCGCCAAGGGCGCGTCGCTGGAGGATCCGGCGGGCCTGTTCAATGCCAGCCTCGACGGCAATATGCGCCGCGCCATCGATTTTCATGAAGGCGACAAGGTCAATGAACGCGCGCTGAAGGCGCTGGTGCGTGCGGCGATCGCGCTCAACCAGAGCAAGGCGAAGAAGAAAGCGCCGGCTCGCGCCAAGACGCGTCTTTAGGCTCAGACCTGCAAATAGCGTTCGCGCACGCTCGGATCGGCGGCCAGCTGCGCCGACGTGCCGGTCCACACGACGTGGCCTTTCTCGATCACCACATGCTTGTCGACAATCGGCAGCAGCGCGCTGATGTGCTTGTCGACGACGAGAACGGCCTGGCCTTCCTGCTTCAGTTTCGTCAGGCACTGCCAGATTTCGGTCCGTATTTTGGGCGCAAGGCCCTCCGTCGCCTCGTCGAGGATCAGCACCTTCGGATTGGTCATCAGCGCGCGGCCGATGGCCAGCATCTGCTGTTCGCCGCCCGAAAGCTCGTTGCCCATATTGCGCTTGCGCGCCGCGAGCGACGGGAAAAATTCATAGACGCGGGCCAGCGTCCACTGCGCCGGTCCAAAGCGTGACGCGCCGGTGGCGACGAGATTTTCCTCGACGGTCAAGGTCGGAAACACCTGCCGGCCTTCCGGTACGAGGCCGAGACCGGCCTGCGCGATGCGATAGGCCGGCAGGCCGATCAGCGAGGTACCGTCGAACGTCGCCGTGCCGCTTTGCGCCGGCAACAAGCCCATCAGCGCGAAGATGGTGGTTGTCTTGCCCATGCCGTTGCGGCCGAGCAGGGTCACGAACTCGCCGGCGCCGACATCGAAGGTAATGTCGAACAGCACCTGCGCGGGTCCGTAGGAGGCTGCGAGTTTGTCGACCGACAGCATGGCGCTACTCCAGCTCGTCGCCGAGATAGGCCGTGACGACAGCAGGATCGTTGCGGACCGCCGACGGCGCGCCGCTGGCGAGGATCTTGCCGTAGACGAGCACCGAAATGCGGTCGGCGAGCGCGAACACGGCATGCATGTCGTGCTCCACCAGCAGCATCGGGAAGCGGCCCTTGAGCTTTTGCAGGACGGCGACCAACCGCGCGGTCTCCTCGTGGCCGGTGCCGGCCATCGGCTCGTCGAGGAGCAGCAGCTTGGGCTCCATCGCCAGCGCAATGGCCAGCTCCAGCGCGCGTTTCTCGCCGTGCGATAAATGCGCGGCCAGCACGCCGGCGCGCGGGCCGAGACCCACTTCATCGAGTGCGGCCATGGCCGGTTCGTTCAACGCCGCTTCGCGCGCGGCCGTCCCGGCGAATGTGTAGCTTGAGCCCGATCGCGCCTGCACGGCGAGCGCGACATTCTCCAGCGCGGAGAAATTCGGCAGCACGGAGGTGATCTGAAAAGAGCGCGCCAGTCCCAGTTCGGCGCGTTTGTTGGACGGTAAGGCCGTCACATCGACGCCGTTGAACACGATCTTGCCGCTGTCCGAGGCGAGCAGACCCGAGATCTGGTTGATCAAAGTCGTCTTGCCGGCGCCGTTCGGTCCGATCACCGCATGCAGTTCGCCCGGGCCGATATCGAGCGTGACGCCATCGGTGACGACGAGGCCGCCGAAATTCTTGCGCAGGTTCGTGAGTTGCAGCACGGGATCAGCCACGGCCGGCCCTCCCGGTCAGGCGCTCGATAAGGCCGACGATGCCGCCGCGCGCGAACAGCACGATGAGCACCAGCAGCGGGCCGAAGATCAGCTTCCAGTTCTCGGTAATGCTGCCGAGCAGGTCTTCCAGCAGCAGGAACGAGGCCGCGCCGACGATCGCCCCGTACAACGTGCCGAGGCCGCCGAACAACACCATGATGATCAACTCGCCCGAGCGCTGCCACGACATGTAGGCGGGGCTGACAAATTCGACGACATTGGCCAGCAGGAAGCCGGCAAGCCCGCCGATCATGCCGGCAATGACATAAGCGATGCGCTGATACTTGAAAACGTCGTAACCGATGGTAGCCATGCGCACTGGATTTTCCTTCGCGCCGCGGAACACGCGGCCGAAGCGCGAGGCGACGATGGCGCGGCAACCCAGATACGAGGCCAACAGGAACAGCAGCACGGCGTAATAGAAAACGCGGTCGTTCTTGAACGGCTGGAACCCGAGCAGCGTCGAGCGCATCTGCAGCGTCATGCCGTCGTCGCCGCCATAGGGCGAGAGCGAGCCGGCGACGAAATAGACCATCTGGCCGAACGCCAGCGTGATCATGATGAAGTAGACGCTCTTGGTGCGCAGGCACACCGTACCGGTCAGATAAGCGAACACCGCGCTGACGATCAGCGCCACGGGCAACGAGATCAGCATGTCGGTGATGCCGTGCGCGCTCAGGATGCCGACAGCGTAGGCGCCGATGCCGACAAAGGCCGCATGGCCGAACGACACCAGCCCGCCATAGCCACAGATGAAGTCGAGCGCCAACGCTGCGATGGCGAACACCATGACGCGCGTGAACAGGCCGAGCAGATAGGTCTCCGGCCCGAAGGCGGAAACGATCGGCACCAGGATGAGAATGATGAAGACAAGCGCCGGGACCAGGTCCGTCGACCCGGTCTTGCGGGGGGTGACCGGCGCCGGCGTCATTGGCGTCCCCGCGCCGGAAAAAGGCCGGCCGGGCGGAAATACAGCACCAGCGCCATCAGGACGTAGATCAACATCGAGGCCAGCGCCGGGCCGACGGTGCGCGCCGGCGAGGGCGGCAGCATCAGGCGCAGGATATCGATCATGAACGAGCGGCCGAGCGTGTCGACCAGCCCGATCAGCAGCGCCGCGATGAAGGCGCCGCGCATCGAGCCGATGCCGCCGATGACGATGACGACAAAGGCAAGAATGAGAACCCCGTCGCCCATACCGGGCTCGACGGACAGAATTGGCGCGATCATGACGCCGGCAAAGGCCGCCAGCATGGTGCCGAAGCCGAACACGATCATGAACAGGCGGCGGATATCGACGCCGAGCGCCGACACGATCCGCGCATGGGTCGCGCCCGCGCGCACCAGCATGCCGACGCGCGTTTGCGAGACGAGGATATAGAGAATGAGGCCGACGCCGAGACCCGAGCCGATGATCACCAGCCGCCAGATCGGATAGAGAATGCCGGGCATCAGCACGATGGTGCCGGACAGCATTTCCGGGATCGGCAGGTTGAGCGGCGCCGCGCCCCACACCACCTTCACGCCCTGGTTCAGGAACATGATGATGCCGAAGGTCGCGATCACCTGCTCGAGGTGGTCGCGGTCATAGAGATGGCGGAACACCAGGAATTCGAGCAGCAGGCCGAACACCAACGCGGCGGCGAGCGCGAGCACCAGCGCGATCAGGAAGCTGCCGGTCAGCGCGTAGAACATCACCGCGAGATAGGCGCCCAGCATGTACTGGACGCCGTGCGCGAGGTTGATGAAGTCCATCACGCCGAACACCAGCGTCAGGCCGGCCGCGATCAGGAACAGCAGCACGCCGAACTGAAGGCCGTTGAGCGTCTGGACGAGGAGGAGGGAGAGAGACATTGACGTTGAGGCTCTTCACCCTGAGGCTGTGTCATGCCCGGGCTTGACTCGGGCATCCATGAGCTGATGACGACATGAATGGTCGCACGTAAGACCGCCAACGCCGCGCCTGTTCATGGATTGCCGGGTCAAGCCCGGCAATGACAATCGAGGGCGCGACGCTCGCCGTTCTACTTCATCGCGCAATCTTTGGCGTACGGATCCTGGTAGTCCGTGAACACCTTCTTGTCGATCGAGGTGGCGTACTTGTCGCCGACCTGCACGACCTTCACCTGGTAGAAGTCCTGGATCGGGTAGTGGTTGTTGCCGAACTTGAACTTGCCGCGCAGCGAAGCGAACGGAGCGCTCTTCATCGCCGCGATCAGCGCGTCTTTGTTGTCGGTCTTGCCGGCCGTCTTCTTCAGCGCGCCGTCGATCAGCAACGCCGCGTCGTAAGCCTGGAAGGCATAGGACGCTGGCACCGCGCCGCCGTATTCCTTCTCGTAGCCGGCGACGAACTTCTTGTTCTGCGCGTTGTCGAGATCGGGCGCCCAGTTGGCGCCGCCGAGCAAGCCGAGCGCGGCTTCTTTCTGCGCAGGCAGCGTCGATTCATCGACGGTGAAGGCCGAGAGGAACTTCACCTTGTCGGCGAGGCCAGCCTGACGGAATTGCTTGACGAAATTCACGCCCATGCCGCCGGGCAGGAACACGAACACGCCGTCGGCGTCGGAGGCGGCGATCTTCGACAGTTCGGCGGAGTAGTCGAGCTGGCCGAGCGGCACGTAGACTTCGTCGGCGAGTTCGCCCTTGTAGAAGCGCTTGACGCCGGCGAGCGAGTCCTTACCGGCCGGATAGTTCGGCGCCATGATGAAGAGCTTCTTGAGGCCGGCGTCGGTCGCGTATTTGCCCATCACTTCGTGGATCTGGTCGTTCTGATACGACGTCACGAAGAAGTTGGCGTTGCATTCCTTGCCGGCGAAGTTCGAGGTGCCGGCGTTCGGCGAAATCAGGATGGTGCCGCCTTCGGTCACCGGCTTCATGATCGCGACCAGCACGTTGGAGAACACCGGGCCGACGACGAAGTCGACCTTGTCGCGGTCGATCAGCGCCTTGGCCTTGCTGACCGCGACGTCGGGCTTGAGCTCGTCGTCCTGCACGATGACTTCGACCTCGCGGCCGCCGAGCTTGCCGCCGAGATCCTTTACCGCCAGCTGGAAGCCGTTGCGCAGCTGCTGGCCAAGCACCGCAGCCGGGCCCGACAGCGTGGTGATGACACCGATCTTCAGCTTTTCTTGCGCAAAGGCGGGGAATTGCGCCGAGCCCACCATCAGCGCCACCGCGGCGACCGTCGTCATCAAAACCTTAGCCATCGTACAACCCTCCGAAAGGAAACGTGCCCAAAACCGAAGCCGTACTATGCCCTGCCGTTGCGGCAAGAGCCATTGTCCGGCCAACGCCCACGGGAGATATTTTAAATTTAAAATATCAGCCCTGTGAAGCCCTATCTTTATGCATGACCGCAGGCACCCTGACGATATTTACCGCAATGCGGGGTTTGCCTCCCTGCCGCAATTCGGCATGCTAGGGAAGGGTTTAGGGTAAGCGTTAGGGAGCCGCTTCATTGCCGCACGGAATTTTACCCGCGACGCTGAAGGCCTGGATGAGCAAGGACAAAACCGCCGCCGCGGCTCCGGCAGCGGCTGTAACGACGAACCATCGGAGTGAAGGCATGCAACCGCTGACCGCAGGGATCACCAAGGCCGGCACCGGCATCGACGGCATTTCGTGGAATATTCTCGGCCAGACCTATGTGCCGAAGACCTTGTCGGACAATTCCTTCTCCTGGCACGCGACGCTGCCGCCGGGCACCTTCGTGCCGCCGCACATTCATCCGACGCAGGACGAATTCATCTATCTGTTCGAAGGCCGCATCGATCTCTGGCTCGACGGCCGCGACTTCGTCGCCACCGCCGGTGACGCGATCCGCCTGCCGATGGGCCAGGCGCACGGCATCTTCAACAAGTCTGACCAGACGGTGAAGTGCCTGTTCTGGGTATCGCCGACGCGCCGGCTGTATGACTTGTTCTGGGGCATCCACTCCATGAAGGAGCAGAAGCCCGACGAAGTCGTCGCGCTCGCCGCCCGCTACGAAGTGAACTTCCTGCCGCCGCCGCCGGGGGCGTGAGGCACACTTGTCGTCCCCGCGAAGGCGGGGACCCAGCGCTTGGCAAATAAAGAGCTGGATGCCCGCCTGCGCGGGCATGACAGCGAGTCCTACTTCCCCTTATTCACCTGGCTCTGCACGAAGCCCGCGGTCGAGGCGTAACCGCGCACGATCGCCAGACGCTGGTCGTGCGACAGCACGTCGTCGATCTTGTCGAAGCCGTCCGGCGCCAGGCTTTCCACCGCATCGATCACGCCTTCCGGCCCGCCCTTGCGGTTCATGCGCACGATCTGTGCCGTCATCGGCAGGCGTTCCTGCTCGTAAGCCCACAGCGCGTGCGCGGGATTGTCGGCGCTGACCAGACGGTCGGCGAGGCAGCGCGCGTCGAGGATGGCCTGCGACGCGCCGTTGGAGCCGACCGGATACATCGGATGCGCGGCGTCACCCAGCAGCGTGACGCGGCCATGCGACCAGCGCGGCAAAGGGTCTCTGTCACACAATGGGTATTCCCAGAACTCGCCGGTGGCCTCGATGAGATGGCCGACATCGACATAGGGCAGACGGAAACGCTGCAAATGCGGGCGCAGATCGTCCCAGCGGCCGGGGCGCGACCAGTCTTCCTTGCGCGGCGGCACGCCGCCGTCGGAGACTTTCGCCATCACCGCCCAGTTGGTGAGGCGGCGGTCGGGCGCCGAGCCCGCGGCGATTGGATAGAGCACGAACTTCGCTTCCATGCCGCCGGCGATGATCATCGAGCGGCCGGTCATGAATTGCGGCCAGTCCACCGCGCCGCGCCACAGCATGGTGCCGTTCCAGTGCGCCGGGCCTTCGTTCGGAAACAGCTTCTCGCGCACCAGCGAATGAATGCCGTCGGCGCCGATCAGCACGTCGCCTTGCGCGGTGCGGATATGCGCGCCGCTGCGGTCGAAGAAATAGGCGGTGACGCCTGATTCATTCTGCTGGAAGGCGCCGAGGCGATGGCCGGGATGCACGCGCGTCTCGCCGAGGCGGGCGCGCACCGCCTGATAGATGACGTTCTGCAATTTGCCGCGATGGATGGAGAATTGCGGCACGTCGAAGCCGGCGTCGGTGCCGCGCAACTCGTGCCACACCGTCTGGCCGAAGCGGTTGGCGTAAAACAATTCGTAGGTGCGAATGGCGACCGCATCCAGCCGCTCAAGCAGCCCGATCTCCTTCAACTCGCGGATGGCATGCGGCAGCGTGTTGATGCCGACACCGAGTTCGCGGATCTGATCGGCCTGTTCGAAGATCTCGCAGTCGATGCCGCGGGCGTGCAGCATCAGGGCGGTGGTCAGGCCACCAACGCCGCCGCCGATAATGATCGCCTTCATGACGCAACACCTGGACCGCGAAACTTCTAGTTAATTCATCGCATTCAAGTGCTTAGGCGGCAACTGAGACTTCGGGATATGGTTGAGCGCGTTCCTTAACCCTCATCCTGAGGTGCGAGCGAAGCGAGCCTCGAAGGATGAAGGCCGAGACGTCTCGGGCTCTCATGGTTCGAGACGCGCCCAATAAGGGCGCTCCTCACCATGAGGGCCATGAAAATACTTTAAACCTAAAATATTTATGTTGCATACAACCAGAGCCCGCCGCAGACTGCCGTTCTGACTTCCGGCGATGGAGCACGGCGCAATGCGTGCGGCAGTTCTGGGCGGCGGCCCCGGCGGGCTTAATTTCGCGATTTCGATGAAATTGCGCGACCCGTCCCATCAGGTCGTGGTGATCGAGCGCAACAAGCCCGATGACACGTTCGGCTGGGGCGTTGTGCTGTCCGAGGAGACGCTCGGCAATCTCGAAGCCAACGATCCGGTCAGCGCCGCGGCGATCCGCCAGTCCTTCGTCTATTGGGACGACATCGCCGTGCATTATCGCGGCGCGGTGATGCGCTCCGGCGGTCACGGCTTTTCCGGCATTGGCCGTCAGCGGCTGTTGAACATCCTGCAGGACCGCGCCCGCGACCTCGGCGTCGAACTGCGGTTCGAAACCGAGGCCCAGCCGGTCGAGGCCTATAGCGACTTCGATCTCATCGTCGCCGCCGACGGGGTGAATTCGAAAGTGCGCGCGGCGCATGCGGATGTTTTCAAGCCGGACATCGACGTGCGCGCCTGTAAATACATCTGGCTCGGCACGCACCAGAAGTTCGACGACGCCTTCACGTTCATTTTCGAAGAAACGCCGCACGGCTGGATCTGGGCGCACGCCTATCAGTTCGACGCCGACACCGCGACCTTTATCGTCGAATGCTCGGAGGCGACGTGGCGCAAGTCCGGCTTCGACACGATGTCGAGCGCGGACGCCATCGCCGCCTGCGAAAAGATCTTCGCCAAGTATCTCAACGGCAATGCGCTGATGTCGAACGCCAAGCATCTGCGCGGCTCGGCCTGGCTCAATTTCAACCGCGTGCTGTGCGAGCGCTGGTCGACCGGCAATGTCGTGTTGCTCGGCGACGCCGCGGCCACGGCGCATTTTTCGGTCGGCTCCGGTTCCAAGCTGGCGCTGGAAAGCGCGATCGCGCTGGCGGATTACGTCAACAAGGAGCCGACGCTGGCGAAAGCCTTCGCGCGCTACGAGGACGAGCGGCGGCTGGAAGTGCTGCGCCTGCAAAGCGCGGCGCGCAATTCGACCGAATGGTTCGAAGACGTCGAGCGCTATCTCAACCTCGATCCGGTGCAGTTCAACTACTCGCTGCTGACCCGCTCGCAGCGCATCAGCCATGAGAACCTGCGCGAGCGCGATCCGCAATGGCTGGCCGGTGCCGAGCAATGGTTCGAGCAGCGCGCGACAGGCGCGAAGCCGCCCAAGGCAAAGCCGCCGATGTTCGTGCCGTTGCGCGTGCGCGGCGTTGAGCTCAAGAACCGCGTCGTCGTCTCGCCGATGGCGCAATACAAAGCCGTCGATGGCTTGCCGGGAGACTGGCATTTCGTACATTACGCCGAGCGCGCCAAGGGCGGCGCCGGGCTCGTCTTCACCGAGATGACTTGCGTGTCGCCGGAAGGGCGCATCACGCCGGGCTGCACCGGGCTTTATAATGACGAGCAGAAAAAGGCGTGGAAACGCCTGGTCGATTTCATCCACGCCGAGACCGACGCCAAGATTGCATTGCAGCTTGGGCATTCCGGCGCCAAGGGCTCGACGCAGCTCGGCTGGGAGACGATGGACGCGCCGCTGACAAGCGGCAATTGGGAGATCGTCGCGCCGTCGCGGGTGCCGTGGAGCGCCAATAATCAAACGCCGAAGGAAATGACGCGCGCGGACATGGACAAGGTGCGCGACGATTTCGTCGCCGCCGCCACGCGCGCCGCGCGCATCGGCTTCGACTGGCTCGAATTGCACTACGCCCACGGCTATCTGATGTCGGCCTTCATCACGCCGCTGACCAACAAGCGCAACGACGAATATGGCGGCAGTCTCGACAACCGCATGCGGTTTCCGCTCGAGGTCTTTCACGCTGTGCGCAAGGTCTGGCCCGACGACAGACCGATCTCGGTGCGCATCTCCGCCAATGACTGGGTCGGGCCGGACGGCATCACGCCGCAGGACGCGGTGGAGATTTCGCGTATTCTGGTCGAGGCCGGTGTCGATCTGATCGACGTATCGGCGGGCCAGACCTCGAAGCAGGCGAAGCCGGTCTACGGCCGCATGTTCCAGACGCCGTTCTCGGACCGCATCCGCAACGAACTCGGCGTCGCCACGCTCGCCGTCGGCAACATATACGATGCCGATCACGTCAATTCGATCCTGATGGCGGGCCGCGCCGATCTCGTCTGCCTGGCGCGCCCGCATCTCGCCGATCCGTACTGGACGCTGCACGCCGGCGCTGACGCGCATTACGAAGGATCGACCTGGCCGAAGCCCTATTGGCCCGGGCGCGATCAGCTGCATCGCCTCAAGTCGCGGCCCGATGTCATGGCGGGGAAAGTGTGATGGGGGCGCTTGATGGCGCACACGCTTTGATCACGGGCGGCGGCACCGGCATCGGCGCCGCGATTGCCCGTGCGCTGGCGGGCGAGGGCGCGGCGATTTCCATTGCCGGCCGACGCAAGGCGCCGCTCAATGACATGGTTGCACGTCTGCCGAAGGCCACGGCGATTGTGGCCGACATAACCAAGCCGGAAGACTGCGCCACGATGGTCGCGGCGGCACGCGCGGCGCATGGGCCAATCGACATTGTCATCGCCAATGCCGGGGCGGCGTCGAGCGCACCAGCGGCAAAGATCACGCCCGCCCTCTGGCAGGATGCCATCGGCGTCAATCTGACCGGCGCGTTTTTCACCGCGCAAGCGGCATTGGCTGACGTGACGCGTAAGTCCGATACGCCGCGCCGCATCGTTTTCATCGCCTCGACGGCGGGTCTGAAGGGTTACCCCTATGTCGCCGCCTATGTCGCCGCCAAGCACGGCGTCGTCGGCCTCGCGCGCGCCTTGAGCATCGAGCTGGCGTCGACCGGCGTCACGGTCAATGCGGTGTGCCCGGGTTTCACCGACACGCCGCTGCTGGCCGCCGCCGCCGAGAAAATCTCCGCCAAGACCGGCCGCTCGATCGAAGACGCACGTCGTGAACTAGCGAAAGACAATGACAACGGCCGACTCATCACGCCGGAAGAAGTCGCGCTTGCAGTGCTGCGGCTGTGTTTGCCGCAAGGCGCATCGATCAACGGCCAGGCCATCGAAATCACCGGAGAGGCGGCATGACTCCTGTCGACAAGCCGGCAGCCGACAAGGCACGCGCCGCGCCGCGCCCGGTCAGCAAGCAGCGCCTGCGGCTCTGGCTGCGCCTGCTCCGGGCGACGCGGGGTATCGAATCCGAATTACGCGAGCGTCTGCGCAAGGAATTCGATGTCACGCTGCCGCAGTTCGACGTCATGGCCGCGCTGGCGCGCAAGGAAGACGGCATGAGCATGACCGAGCTGTCGCGCTCGCTGATGGTGTCGAACGGTAATGTCACCGGCATCATCGACCGGCTCGCGGCGGAAAAGCTGGTGCTGCGTCATGCGCCGGTCACCGATCGCCGCTCTTACATCGTGCGGCTGACGCCGAAGGGCGCGGCGCATTTCGCCGGCATGGCCAAGGCGCACGAAATTTGGGTCGACGATCTGCTGGCCGAAATCGGCGCTACTGAAGCCGATGAATTGATCCCGCAACTCGAAGCGCTGGCCGTGCGCGTCCGGGGAGAAGACCAATGAACATGAAAGACTTCAAACCGTCGTCCTTCGACTGGCGCGTCGACGGCGCCGTTGCGGTCGTCACCTTGCGTGGCGCCGAGCGCAAGAACCCGATGACCTTCGAATCCTATGCCGAATTGCGCGACACCTTCCGCAAGCTGGTCGATGCCGACGACATCAAGGCGGTGGTGTTCGGCTCCAGCGGCGGCAATTTCTGCTCCGGCGGCGATGTCCACGACATCATCGGCCCGCTGCTCGACAAGGATATGAAAGGCCTGCTCGCCTTCACGCGCATGACCGGCGATCTGATGAAGGCGATGCGCGCCTGTCCGCAGCCGATCATCGCCGCGGTGGACGGCGTCTGCGTCGGCGCCGGCGCCATGATCGCGCTGTTCTCCGACATGCGCTTCGCCACGCCGGCCGCGAAAACGGCTTTTCTGTTCACGCGCGTCGGCCTTGCCGGCTGCGACATGGGCGCCTGCGCCATGCTGCCGCGCGTCATCGGCCAGAGCCGCGCCGCGGAGTTGCTGTTCTCCGGCCGCGTCATGATGGCGGACGAGGGCGAGCGTTGGGGCTTCTACAGCCGTCTTATCGCGCCGGAGAAGCTCGAAGCGGACGCGCTTAGCTTTGCGCAGCAACTCGCCGACGGCCCGAACTTCGCGCACATGATGACCAAGACCATGCTGGCGCAGGAATGGTCGATGACGCTCGATCAGGCCATTGAGGCCGAGGCGCAGGCGCAGGCCATCTGCATGCAGACCAAGGATTTTGGCCGCGCCTATGAGGCCTTCGTCGCCAAGTCGCGCCCGAAGTTCGCCGGGGATTGATGTGATGAGCCACGCCATCACCCGCTCGTCCCCGCGAAAGCGGGGACCCAGGGGCCGGATAATAGGATTTGAGTGTGGAGCTCTGGATTCCCGCTTGCGCGGGGACGAGCGGGGTGCGGGCTGATGCCGGACACTTCATTCCTGACGTGGCCGTTCTTCGAGGATCGCCACCGCGCCTTTGTGGCGAAGCTCGAAACATGGGCCGTAGCCAATCTGGCGCAGGTCGATCATCACGATGTCGACGCCGCTTGCCGCAAGCTCGTCGCGGCGCTGGGCAACGATGGCTGGCTGCGACACACCGCGCCCGGCGACAGCGAGGCCGAGACGCTCGACGTGCGCACTTTGGCGCTGGCGCGCGAAATCCTGGCGCGGCATGCGGGCCTCGCCGACTTCGCCTTTGCGATGCAGGGGCTGGGCGCCGGCCCGATCTCGCTGTTCGGCACGCCGGAGCAGCGCGCCGCGTGGCTGCCGAAGACGCGCAGCGGCAAGGCCATCGCCGCTTTCGCGCTCACCGAAGCCGCGTCAGGCTCCGACGTAGCCAACATCACGACGACGGCGACACGCGATGGCAACGGCTACGTCCTTAATGGGGAAAAGTCGTGGATCTCGAACGGCGGCATTGCCGATCTCTACGTCGTCTTCGCCCGTACCGGCGAAGCACCCGGCGCCAAGGGACTGTCGGCCTTCATCGTCGAGGGCAGCAATCCGGGTCTGTCGGTTGCCGAGCGCATCGAGGTCATCGCGCCGCATCCTTTGGCGCGGCTGAAATTCGACGGCTGCCGTGTCTCCGGCGATGCGCTCATCGGCAAGGCCGGCGACGGCTTCAAGATCGCCATGGCGACGCTCGACGTCTTCCGCACCACGGTCGGCGCCGCCGCGCTCGGTTTTGCCCGCCGTGCGCTCGACGAAACGTTGAAGCGCGCCGCGACTCGCAATCTGTTCGGCGCGCCGCTCGGCGATCTGCAGATGGTACAGGGCCATCTCGCCGACATGGCGCTTGAGATCGACGCCGCGGCGTTGCTGATTTATCGCGCTGCCTGGACCAAGGATAAAGGCGCCGCGCGCGTCACCCGCGAAGCCGCCATGGCCAAGCTCTACGCCACCGAAGCGGCGCAGCGTGTTATCGACGCCGCCGTGCAGCTTCACGGCGGCGAGGGCGTGCGCTCGGGCAGCGCCGTCGAAACGCTCTATCGCGAAATCCGCGCGTTGCGTATCTACGAAGGCGCATCCGACGTGCAGAAAATCGTCATCGCTCGTTCAGTCCTTGCCGGGGCCACGGGGTAACACATGGCATCGCTCGCTCTCGGTCCAACCGCGCACACCGACACTTTCACGCGCGACAACCTGCCGCCCGCCGATCAGTGGCCGGCCTTGTTGATGGATCGGCCGCAATTCCAGTATCCGGATTATCTCAACGCCGCGGTCGAGCTCACAGACAGGAATGTCGAGCGCGGGCATGGCGACCGCATCGCGCTGATCGGCAACGGCCGCCGCCGCACCTACAAGGAGCTGGCGGACTGGTCGAACCGGCTGGCGCATGCGCTGGTCGAGAATTACGGCCTCAAGCCGGGCAATCGTGTGCTGATCCGTTCCGGCAATAATCCGGCACTGGTGGCGGCGTGGCTCGCGGTCACAAAGGCCGGCGGCGTCGCCGTCAACACCATGCCGATGCTGCGGGCCGGCGAACTCAGCAAGATCGTCGATAAGGCCGAGATCAGTCTGGCGCTGTGCGACAGCCGCATCACCGACGAACTCGTCGCCTGCGCCAAGACCAGCCGCTTCCTCAAGCAGGTCGTTAATTTTGACGGCACGTCGAACCACGATGCCGAACTCGACCGCATCGCGCTCGACAAGCCGGTCAAATTCGACGCGGTGAATACCGGTCGCGACGACGTCGCATTGCTCGGCTTCACTTCGGGCACCACCGGCGAGCCGAAAGCGACCATGCATTTCCATCGCGATCTGCTGATGATCGCCGACGGCTACGCAAAAGAGGTACTCGGCGTGACGCCGGACGACGTCTTCGTCGGCTCGCCGCCGCTCGCTTTCACCTTCGGCCTGGGAGGCCTCGCGATCTTTCCGTTGCGCTTCGGTGCCACCGCAACGCTGCTGGAGAACGCATCGCCGCCGAGCATGATCCAGATCATCGAGACCTATAAGGCGACCATCTGCTTCACCGCGCCGACCGCCTATCGCGCCATGATGGCGGCGATGGACAAGGGCGCCAACCTGTCGTCGCTGCGCATCGCGGTCTCCGCGGGCGAAACGCTGCCGGCGCCGGTGTTCGAGGAATGGACGCGCAAAACGGGCACGCCGATCCTCGACGGCATCGGCTCGACCGAAATGCTGCACATCTTCATCACCAACCGTATCGGCGACGCCGTCGCAGGGGCGACGGGCCGTCCGGTCGGCGGCTATGAGGCCAAGCTGGTCGACGAGAACATGAACGACCTGCCGCCGGGCAGCATGGGGTTGCTCGCGGTGCGCGGGCCGACCGGGTGCCGTTATCTCGCCGACAAACGCCAGCAGGCCTACGTCCACGACGGCTGGAACCTGACCGGCGACACCTTCACGCAGGACGCGGACGGCCGCTATCACTTCGTCGCGCGCGTCGACGATGTCATCGTCTCGTCCGGCTACAATATTGCCGGGCCCGAGGTCGAAGCGGCATTGCTGTCGCATGCCGAAGTCGCCGAATGCGCCGTGGTCAGCGCGCCCGACGAAGAGCGCGGCCAGATCGTCTCGGCCTACGTCGTGCTGCGCGCTGGCGTCACCGGCGATGCCGATTGCGTCAAGCAATTGCAGGACCACGTCAAGGCGACCATCGCGCCGTTCAAATATCCGCGCGCCGTCACGTTCGTCGACGCGCTGCCGAAAACGCAAACCGGCAAGATCCAACGCTTCCGTCTCCGAGGATAGAATTTTCATGAGCGATTACGACATTCTGCAGCCGAAGGACTGGCTGGCGCCGAAAGGCTACGCCAACGGCATCGCGGCCGAAGGCAAGCAGGTCTTCATCGCCGGGCAGATCGGCTGGAAGGCCGACGCCACGTTCGTCAGTGACGATTTCGTCGCGCAGGTGGAGCAGGCGCTGAGCAACATCGTCGCGGTGCTGGCGGAAGCCGGCGGCGCGCCGCAGCACATCGTGCGCATGACCTGGTATCTGACCGACAGACAAGAATACCTGACGCGGCAGAAAGAGATCGGCGAGGCCTATCGCCGTGTCATCGGCCGCAATTTTCCGGCCATGACGGCGGTGGAGGTCGCGGGGCTGATCGAGGATCGCGCCAAGGTCGAAATCGAGGCGACGGCGGTGATCCCGCGCTAGGGGATGATGAGATCGATTTTCTCACGTCATCGCGAGGCGCGCAGCGGCGACGCAATCCAGTCTTCTCCTGTCGTTTCTGGATTGCTTCGTCGTCATGGCGCGTGAACGCGCCATGACTCCTCGCAATGACGTTTCATGCTAGTTTTTGAGTTGCTTCGCGAGCGACGCCACCAGCGCGTTCAATTCGTCGGCGGTGCGGGCGCCGCCGTAAACGGCGCGGTCGGGACGCACGACGGCAGCGACAATGCCATGCTGATTGAGCCAGCCCGAAAACAGCGACCCGGTCTCTTCGATCACCAAAAGCTGACCGCGAAGCTTGCTCCAGAGTGCCAGTGAGTCCGGTGTCAGCGCTTTGAGCGCGTCGGACGACGCCGCTGCAATCAGAAATTCCGGCGCCAGCGTATCGTCCAGCCGCTTCGGACCCTGTTCCGTGTCGACTTCAGGCTGCGGAAACAACGTGCCCGCCGCCGGCGCGCCCGTGGCGATCAAACCGCTCGCCAGATCGGGAATGAACTTCTGCCGGTTGGTCTGCGCCGTGCCGGCGTTCAACTCCTCGAGCAGCTTTGCGTCACGGGCGCGGGCCTTGGCTTCGTCGAGTTCGCCGATGATCAGCCCGAACTCCTTGGCCAGCGCGACGAGGGCGCTGACATGCGGCTTGCGCTCCTCGGCATAGGTTTCGATCACGGACGGCGCGGCGTCGCCGCGCAACACCAGCGCCAGTTTCCACGCGAGATTGACGGCGTCGCGCACGCCCGCCGACAGGCCCTGGCCGAGGAAGGGCGGTGTCTGATGCACGGCGTCACCCATCAGCAGGATGCGGCCGTCCTGCCAGCGTTGCGCCAGCAATGCGTGGAAGCGATAAACGGCGGAGCGCCAGATTTCGAGTTTCGACGGGTCGGTGAAGGCCTTCAACACCTTCGTCACATTATCGGGCTGGCCGAAGGCCGCCGGATCCTCGCCGGGCAGGATCTTGATTTCCCAGCGGCGCAGCGCGCCGGGGCCGGGCAGGAAGGTGCCGGGCCGCGACGGCCAGCAATACTGGAAGCACTTCGGTGGCCGCTCGGTGGCGTGATGGTCGAGCGCGTCGACCACCATCCACCATTCGTCGAAAGCGAGATCGTCGAACGCGATGCCGAGCGCCTTGCGCACGAAACTGTTGGCGCCGTCGCAGGCGACCAGATAGCGGGCGCGGAAGGTCTGCGCGCCATCGGCATTCTTGACCTTAAGCGTGACGCCGTCCTTGTCCTGCGCGACATCGACGGCCTGCGTCGAGAGCAACACATCGGCGTTGCCGTAAGCGGCGAACTTCTTGCGCAAAGCCGCCTCGAATTCCGGCTGCACGAAGGTTGCGGTCGGCGTCCAGCCGAGCGGAAACGGTGGCGGCATCGGGTCGAATTTCTTGATGATCTGCCTGTCGATGCCGAGATAGTGCGTGCCCGGATGCGGCACGGTGTGCTTGGCGATGGTGTCCTCGAGCCCGCAGGCCTGGAACACGCGCAGCACTTCATGGTCGATGGTGATGGCGCGCGGCTTGTCGTAGGGCGCGGCCGCCTGCTCGACGACCAGAATGCGCAGGCCATACTTTGCCAGCAGGTTGGCGAAGGTCGCGCCGACCGGCCCATAGCCGACAATGGCGACGTCGTAGATGGCGTTGTCGGACATGCCCAGCACTACAGCGCGCGGTCGCGGAGCACTTTGCGCACCAGCTCGGCGGTATGCTCGAAATGCGCCTTGACGAGCGTGGCAGCGGCGTCGGCATCGCGCGCGACGGCGGCTTCCATCAGTGCCTTGTGCTCACCGTCGCGGTTTTCGCCCTTGATGCCGGCCATGCGGCCGACGTGGCGGTAGCGCTCCGAACCGTCGAACAGATGTTCGCAGTATTGCTCGATGCGCTTCGAGCCGGAGGCGGCGATGAGGCTCGAATGAAACTTGCGGTGCGCCAGTTCCCATTGCGCGCTGCGGGTGTCGCCGCTATCCGCCTCGAAGCGAGGCGTCCGCGACAGCCGGTGGAAGCACAGCACGACATTCTCTTCCCAGGCGGCGTCACCCTGCGTCACCGAATTGCGGATCGCCAGTTCGTTGAGCGAGGCGCGCGCCTGCGTGAGGTCGATGAGATCTTCCTCGCTCAAAGGCGTCACGGCAAAACCGCGGTGGTCGAACTGCTGCACCAGCCCTTCGGTGGAAAGGCGGCTGAGCGCCTCGCGCATGGGGCTTAAGCCCACGTCGAAGCGGTCGCACAAGGCGCGGATGTTGAGCTTCTCGCCCGGCGCGATCGACACGGTGATGATCGCCTGCCGCAGCCGGTCGTAGACGGCGGAGGCGAGCGTCTCCTTGCGGTCTTCGCTGTCAGCGAGCTGGACGACGGGCACGGGCTTGAACCTCAGGCTGAGGGTTTGGAGAGGTATTTCTCCAGCGTCATCGGCGTCGGCTTCACTTTCGGCTCGGCGACGGTGGCGCCGGCAAAGTCGGTGGCTTCGTCGAACCATTGCGCCCGCGCCGGCAGGCCCCACGGGAACGACACGTTGTGATCGGCTGGATCCCAGCCGATCGGCTCGTTCTCGATATCCATGACCTGATAGTGGGTGTTGAAGAGTTCAACGCGATGGCCGTCGGGATCGCGGAAATAGACGAACATCGCGTGTCCCGGACCATGACGGCCGGGGCCGCGCTCGACCTTGGTGCCGTAGCCGAGTTCGCCGGCGACGTCGCAGGCCTTCAGCAGCTGCTGCACTTCCGCCGTGAGGAAGGCGAAGTGGTGCAGCCGCGGGCCGGTGCCGTTGAAGAACACGATGTCGTGCGGGTTGCCCTTGCGTTGCAGGAACACGCCGCGCAGGTCGAGCGTGCCCTTTGGCGCGATGTATTCGGTGAGGTGGAAACCGGCATCCATATAGAACGCCGCGGCCTTGGCCACGTCGGTCGTCAGCACCTGATAATGGTCGAGCCGCAGCGCGCAGCCGCCGCGATGTTCGGAGAAGGCGGTGATCTTGCGCGGCATCACCGGCATGGTGGCGCAGAATTCCATCGGCGTGCCGACCGGATCGGTGACGTGCAGCGTGCGGCCCTGATGCGGCACGTCGGCCCAGGCCGTGGCGCAGCCCTTGGCATCGAAATAGTCCTTGCCGCGCTCGAGGTCGCCTTCGGTCAGCATGCGCATGCCGAGCCGCAGGCAGGAAGGTTCATTGCCTTTGCGCAGCACGAGGCTGTGATGACAGGCTTCCTCAACGCCGCGCAGATAGAGCGTGTCGTCTTCCTCGGCGGAAACGATCAGGCCGAAGACCTGCGTGTAGAACTTCTTGCTGGCGGCAAGGTCCTTGACGGTCAGCACGACGTGGCTGGTGCGCGTGATGCGAAAGGCCGAATCGAGATTGACGACGGGAAGCGGCATGGGATGTCCTCTCAGCCCTTCAGCAGGGTTGGCAACCACAGCGCCAGTTGCGGAAACAGTGTCAGCAACGCCAGCACCATGAGGTCGGCTACCACGAAGGGCACGATGCTCTTGTAGAGTCTGTACAGCGGAATATCCGGCCGCATCGCGTGCAGGATCAGGATGACCAGGCCGATGGGCGGAATGACGAGGCCGAGTTCGACGATGATGACATTGATGATGGCCCACCACACCGGGTCATAGCCAAAGTGCACGATGATCGGCAGTGCGAAGGGCAGGGTCACCACCATGGCCGCCAGTTCGTCGAACACCGCGCCGAGCACGAGATAGGCGGCGAGCATCAGGACGATAATGCCGAGCGGCGGTAGATTGACGTGGCCGAGCAGTTCGATGAGCTGTTCGGGGATCTTCGCCAGGCTGATGAAATAGGTGAAGACCGACGAGCCGATCAGCACGAAATAGATCATGCCGGCGGTCAACGCCGTGTCGCGCATGCCGAGCGCGAAATTCGCGCGGGTGATGGTGCCGCGCATCCAGGCAAAGACGAAGGACACGACGGCGGCGACCGAGGCCGCTTCGCTTACGGTGAAAATGCCGCTGTACAGCCCGATGAAAATCACGCCGATCAGCAGGATGGCGGGCGAGGCGCGGCGCAGCGCGATCAGCTTTTCCGCGCGGGTCACTTCCGGCGCCACCGGCGCGATCGCCGGGTTCATGCGCACGACGAGCGTGATGGCGATGATGTTGGCAGCGATGGTGATCAGCGCCGGCACGACGGCGGCGATGAACACGTCGAAAATATAGGTCCGCGCCACGACGCAATAGAGGATCATGCTCAGTGACGGCGGGATCAGCGATTTCAGCGCGCCGCCGGCGGCGATGGTCGCACCGGAGAAGCTCGGCGAATAGTTGCGCGCCAGCATTTCCGGCAGCGCCACGCGCGTGAAAGTCGCGACGGTCGCGGGCGACGAACCGCAGATCGCGCCGAAGGCGGCGCTGCCGCCGATGGTCGCGTAGGACAGGCCACCGCGGCGGTGGCCGAGCAGGGCGGCTGCGGCTGTATAGAGATCCTTGGAAAAGCCGGAGACGTTGACGAACGCGCCCATCATCAGGAACAGCGGCACGGCGGCGAGATCCATGCTGCCGAGCACCTGCGACGGTTCGCTGGCGAGGAAGGTCAGCGCCGGTCCCCAGCTGGTCTGCACCGCGAAGGCGACGATGCCGACGACGATCATGCCGAAGGCGAGCGGGACGTGCACGACCACCAGCGCAAACAGCGCGATGATGCCGACGATGCCGATGGTGGTGGCGGTCACAGCGGAATCTCCGTGTCGTGCCGCATCGATTTGCCCGTCATGGTCTGGACCATGACGAAAGCCTGCACCAGCACGCAGACCCACAGCACGCCGTCGACCGCGAACCAGAACGGCGCCTTCGGCACGTTCATCAGCCAGGTGACGTCGTTGGCCGCCTTGGTCTTGAGGCCGAACAGCCAGAATTGCCACGCCATGACGGCCATCACGATGGTCATCAGAATGTCGGCGACAATGTCGAAGAGGCGCGCGCCCAACGGCGGCAGCAGGTTTTCGAAGGTGCGCAGCACGATGTTGTTCTTGTGCAGCAGAACGATCGGCAGGCAACAGGCGCCGCAGATGGCGGCAATGAGGTCGCCGATCTCACGGACGAAATCTAGGGGATAGTTGGCGAGCGCCCGCAGCAGCCCGTCGAACAAGGTGCAGACCGCGAGCGCCAGCAGCACCGTCAATCCGGCGACGGCGAGGGTATTCGCCGCGCCGGTGAAGATTTTCTCGATCGATTTCACTTCTTGGCCCGGATTTCGGCGAGCAGTTCGCGCGCCTTGGCCAGCAGCTTCGCGTTTTCCGGAGACTTGGCGGCCCACTCGGCCGTGACCTTCTCCGACGCGGCCTTGATCGCCGGCAGGTCGGCATCGGCGGGCGTCACGACGGTGCGCTTCTTGTCGGCCTTGAACTGGTCGATGACCTCGCCATTATAGGCGCTGAGGTTCTTGACGTAGAGATCGCTGAGCCAGCCGGGCGAGTACTTGTTGATGACGTCCTTCGCCGCCTGCGGCAGCGAGTCGTATTTCTGCTTGTTCATCAGCACGGCGAAGGGATTGGTGCCGAGCTGGATCAGGTAGTCGTGGCTGGTGACGCGGTCGATGCCGAAATCGACAACGGCGGCCGGCACAGTGGTCGTGGCGTCGATGGTGCCGCGGCCCATGGCCTCGACGACTTCGTTCGGCGGCATCAGCACCGGCACGACGCCGAGCTCCTTCACCGTCTGGCCGATGACGGCGCCGCTGATGCGCACCTTCATGCCCTTGAGGTCGGCGACCGACTTGATCGGCTTGCGCGAGAACACATGCGCGTTGGCGTTCATGAACGAGCCGACGACGAAATAGTCGGAATAGCCGCGCAGCAGGTTGGCTTTCTGCAGCGCCTGATAGAGCTGCACGCCTTCCTTGATGTTGCCGACGAGGCCCGGCAGTTCGAACACCTGATCGTCGGGGAAGCGGCCCGGCACCAGCGCCGGATTGACGAAGGCGATGTCGGCGACGCCGTCGAGGATCATCTGCGGCTGCGCCGGCAGCGCCTTGCCGAGCGCGCCGTTCGGATAGGCCTCGATCTTCACCGCGCCGCTCGGATCGGCGTTCACAGCCTCAACCCAGAACTTGATCGCCTTGGCGTAATTCACCTCGGTGTCGTTGGCGAAGAAGGCGAGCTTCAGCGTGACCGGTTGCGCATTGACGGCGTTCGGCGCGACGGTGGCCAGCGCCAGCAGCGCGAGTGCGAAAATCCTCTTCATCGAAATTCCTCCCTTGGTCCCTTGGGTGCGCCGTCTCACGGCCTTGCGGGCCGGCGGCATTGCCAATACCGTGGAGGAGAAATAATCGATTATCAAGAAATTTCTCTAGTATAATCGATGATTGTACCGCATGCTGAAACAGCAGCTAAACGACGGGGAAGAAATATGAATCTCGGCATCGAAGGGCGCACCGCCATCGTCTGTGGATCGAGCCAGGGGCTGGGCCTCGCCTGCGCACGCGCGCTGGCCGACGAAGGCGTCAACGTCATCGTCAACGGCCGCAAACAGGACAAGCTCGACAAGAGCGCCGACGAATTGCGCAAGACCGCACGCGGCACTGTGACGGCGGTCGCGGCCGACGTGACGACGGCGGAAGGCCAGGCGAAGTTGCTCGCGGCCTGCGCCACGCCCGACATTCTCATCAACAACAATGCGGGTCCGGCGCCGGGCAATTTCGGCGATCACGACCGCGATAAATGGATGACGGCGATCGAAGCCAACATGATCGCGCCGCTGATGCTGATCCGCGCCGTGCTGCCGACGATGAAGGAGCGCAAGTTCGGCCGCATCGTCAACATCACCTCGGCGATGGTGACGACGCCACGCCCGCATATGACATTGTCGTCCGGCGCGCGCGCGGGCCTCAGCGCTGCGGTGAAGGGCATCTCGCTCGACGTCGCGCGCTTCAACGTGACGATCAACAATCTGCTGCCGGAGCGTTTCGACACCGACCGCCAGCATCAGATGGCGAAAGCGGCGATGGTGCGCGAGAACATCACCTATGAAGTCGCGCGCGAAAAGCAGTTGCTGTCGATCGCCGCGCGCCGGCTGGGCGACCCGAAGGAATTCGGCGCCACCTGCGCTTTCATCTGCAGCAACCTCGCCGGCTTCATGTCCGGCCAGAACGTCCATCTCGACGGCGGCTCCTATCCGGCGCTGGTCTGAAAACCGGGGCGCAGCATCATGAACAAGATCGTTCTCGGCCTCCTGCTTGCCGCCGCGTCGCTCGTCCCGGCACAGGCGCAGAATTATCCGAACCACGTCGTCAAGATCGTCGTGCCGGCAGGGCCTGCCGGTCCGACCGATCTGCTCGGACGGCTGATCGCCAATGCGCTGCAAGCAACGATGGGCCAACCCTTCATTATCGAGAACAAGGGTGGCGCCGGTGGCGCTATCGGCGCGCGCGCCGTCGCAACCGCGGCGCCGGATGGTTACACTCTGTTCGTCGGCAATACGGCGACGCTCGCCAATATTCCGGCGGTGGTGAAAAAGCCCGACTACGATCCGGTCAAGGACTTCAAGCCGATCGCGAAGATCATGGATTCCTACCAGGTGCTGGTGGTGCGTCCCGATCTCCCGGTCAAGAACGTCGCCGAACTCATTGCTTATGCGAAGGCCAATCCCGGCAAGCTCAATTACGCCGCGGCGGGCGTCGGCAACATCACGCATCTGTCTGGCGAACTCTTCAAGAACAAGACCGGCACCGACTTCGCCATCATCCAGTACAAGAGCGGCGGCGAAGCGATGACCGCGATCATGTCGGCGCAGGCGGATTTCGGCATCGACAATGTCGCCGTCACGCGGCCGCAGATCGCCGCCGGCAAGATGCGCGCCTTGGCCGTCACCAGCGCGGCGCGGCAATCCGCTCTGCCGGATCTGCCGACGATGGTCGAAGCAGGCGTGCCGGACTTCGTCGTCACCAGCTTCTTCGGCATTCTGGCGCCCGCCAACACGCCGTCGCCGATCGTCGATCAGCTGCACAAGGAAGTCGTCGCCGCGCTGAAGACGCCGAACATCGTCTCCGCGCTCGACCAGCTCGGCTCGGTCGGCAGCACCGAAACGCCGGAGCAGTTTCAGGCGTCGATCAGCGCCTCGCTCAAGCTCTGGAAAGACCTCGCCGACAAGGCGCAGATCAAGATCGACTGAAGAATGACGATGGAAACATTTGTCCTTGTCGTCGGCGGCGGTCCCGTCGGCCTGTCGGCGTCGATCGATCTGTCCTGGCGCGGCGTGCCGCATATTCTGGTCACGGCGAATACCGAAACCGCGACGCATCCGAAGTGCAACACGACCAATACGCGGTCGATGGAGCATTTCCGCCGCCTCGGTATTGCGCGGGATTTGCGCTCCGAAGCTCTGCCGGACGAACTCGAACGCGCCAGCGCTTACGTCACGCGCTATTGCGGCTACGAATTCGGCCGCTTGCCGCGCGCCTATGCCGACTGGCCGACGCCGGAAGTGCCGGCCACCATCTCGCAGATCGTGCTGGAAAAGACCTTGCGGCAGATCGCGGAGAGCAAACCGCAGGCGCAGGTCATGTTCGGCTGGAAGCTGGTGTCTTTCACGTCGGACGACGCCGGCGTCACCGCGAACATCGCCGACGTCGCCTCCGGCGAGCAGCGCACCGTGCGCGCCCGTTTCATGCTCGGCGCCGATGGCGCCAGCAGCATCATTCGCCGCACGCTCGGCTTTGGCATGATCGGCGAAGACGGCGCGGTGCCGCGCGCCTTCATGGGCGGCACCATGCTGTCCTATTTCATTCGCGCGCCGAGGCTGAATGCGGCGAGCGGTCGCCGCCCGTCGCACATGACCTGGATCGTCAATCCGGACATGCGCGCGATGTTCTATGCGCAGGACGGCCGCGAGAAATGGGTCGTGCATTATCAGGTGCCGGCCGGCATCGATGCCAAGAGCGTCGATCCGCGCGACATCGTGCGTAAATTGATCGGCGACGACACCGTCGATTTTGAAATCCTCTCCGGCGGCCCGTGGACCGGCGGTCTGGCTTTGGTCGCCGAGCATTATCAGTCTGGGCCGGTGTTTCTTGCCGGCGACGCCGCGCATCTGTTCACGCCGCTCGGCGGTCTCGGCATGAACACCGGTATCGGCGACGTCATGAACCTGACGTGGAAGCTCGCCGCCGTGCATGACGGTTGGGGCGGACCGCATCTCACGGAGAGTTACGAGCCCGAACGACGCCCGATCGGCGTGCGCAATTCGCAGCTCGGTGTGCGCTGCGCGGCCGTGATGGACGGTTGGGAAACGCCGCCGGATTTCGAAGCCGACACGTCGCAAGCCGCCGCGATCCGCGCCGCGCTCGGTGCGCGCGCCGTGGTCGAAGACCGGCCGCAGTACCGCACGGTCGGCCTCCAGCTTGGGGAGCGTTATGAAAATTCGCCGGTGATCGTCGCGGATAACTCACCGGCGCCGCCGGACGACGCCCAGAACTACGTGCCGCTCGATCGCCCCGGCGCCCGCGCGCCGCATGTCTGGCTCGGCAAGGACCGCTCGCTGTTCGATGCCTTCGGCAAGGGATTCACGCTGCTGGATTTCGGCGCGCCGGACGGCGCTGCGGCTTTTGCCGAGGCGGCGAAGCAACGCGGCGTTCCGCTGGGAGTCTTGCCGATGACGCCGGGCGCGGGCTCGCCCTATGTCAGCACGCTCGTGCTGGTGCGTCCCGACCAGCACATCGTCTGGCACGGCGACAGCGCGGCGGACGCGACCGCTGTGATCGATCGCGTCCGCGGCGCGTGAGCCTTAAGCCTTCGGCTGCTTCAGGATGAAGGCCTGCCGGCGGCATTCGGCGACCAGCTTGTTGTCCTGATTATAGGCGCGGTGGTGCAGCTCGACGATGCCGGCGTTGGGCCGCGACTTCGACTCGCGCTTGCCGATGATCTCCGTCGTGCAATGCACGGTGTCGTTCTCGAACAAAGGATGCGGGAACTTGGTGTCGACCATGCCGAGATTGGCGATGGTGGTGCCGACGGTGAGATCCGTCACCGAAATACCGATCATGAGGCCGAGGGTGAACAGCGAGTTCATCAGCGGCTGACCCCATTCGGTCTCCTTGGCGCAGAATTCGCGGTCGATGTGCAACGGCTGCGG
>CAIYTE010000032.1 GCA_903929045.1 uncultured Hyphomicrobiales bacterium | reverse complement strand
TGCAGCGCGTCGATCCACTGTTCGTCTTCGGCGGTGCCGAGCGTGGCAACGACGAGGCCCTGCGTTTCACCGCGGGTGAACAGCGCCGAGCCGTGGGTGCGCGGCAACACGCCGACTTCGCACACGATCGGGCGCACGGTGCTGAGATCGCGGCCGTCGATGCGCTTCTTGGTGTCGAGCACGTTCCAGCGAACGATCTTGCCTTCGAGTTCCTTGAACACGCCGGCAACGCGCAGCTTGTCGTACTTCGGTTCGGCACCTTCCGGGAAGAACTTGGCCATGACGGCCTTCTTCACGGCGGCAACGGCGTCCTGACGCTCTTTCTTGGCCGGGATGACGTAGGCGGCGCGCAGGTCCTTCTCGGCGACCGCGAGAATTTCCTTCTCGAGCTCGGTGTTGTCGACCGTCGTCAGTTCGCGCGGCTCCTTCGCCGCCTTTTCCGCGAGCTTGATGATGGCTTCGATGACCGGCTGGAAGTGGCGGTGACCGAACATCACGGCGCCGAGCATGACTTCCTCGGAGAGCTCCTTGGCTTCCGATTCCACCATCAGCACGGCGTCGGTGGTGCCGGCGACGACGAGATCGAGCTGGCTTTCGCCCATCTCGTCGACGGTCGGGTTGAGAACGTATTCGCCGTTGATGAAGCCGACGCGCGCGGCGCCGATCGGGCCCATGAAGGGCGCGCCCGACAAGGTCAGCGCGGCCGACGAAGCGACCAGTGCGAGAATGTCCGGATCGTTTTCGAGGTCATGCGACATCGTCGTGGCAATGACCTGCGTTTCGCAGCGCCAGCCGTCGGCGAAGAGCGGACGGATCGGACGGTCGATCAGGCGGGAAACCAATGTTTCCTTTTCGGTCGGCCGGCCTTCACGCTTGAAGTAGCCGCCCGGGATACGGCCCGCGGCGTAATATTTTTCCTGGTAGTCGACGGTCAGCGGCAGGAAGTCGACGCCTTCACGCGGCGACTTCGCCGCGACGGCGGTGGCGAGCACGGTGGTTTCGCCATAGGTGGCGAGCACGGCGCCGTCGGCTTGCCGCGCGATGCGGCCGGTCTCGAGAACGAGCTTGCGCCCGCCCCAATCGAGTTCAACTCGATGCATATCGAACATAGTATTTTTCTCTCATGGTTTTTCGGCAAAACCCGAAAGCCATGAGCAAGACGGCGAGAAGCTGGCACGCGTCCGCTGGTGAAGCGGTGAGCGAGCAGCGTCCGGCGATCCTGCCATGGCGTTCCTGAGTTTTACCTTAGGCAAGATGCGGTCTGTGCCGGCTCTTGCCTGTCGCCGGCGGCGCCATCGCCGCCGGTCAGATCGGCGAATGCACGATGCATCCGCCTCGGATACGCGCGGGGCCAACTGCCCTGCGCGGATACAATTTATCGGCGGATGCCGAGCTTCTCGATCAGGTTCTTGTAGCTGGTCTCGTTGCTGCGCCGCAGGTAGTCGAGCAGCGTGCGGCGCTGGCTCACCATCTTGAGCAGACCACGGCGGGAATGATTGTCCTTCACGTGGGCTTTGAAATGCTCGGTGAGATTGTTGATGCGCTCGGAGAGGATCGCCACCTGAACTTCTGGCGAACCGGTATCGCCCGGCTTCTGGGCGTAGGTTTTGATCACTTCAGCCTTGCGGTCTGCGGTAACCGACATCGGTCATCCTTTCATGACGCCGGCTCTGCCAATCAGGCCGGCGAGGTTAAACACGCGCTTGGGGACGATCTCGCCACTGTCCAGTTCGGCCAGAGCCAGGAGTTGGCCCGAGACCGTGACGTAGACTGTGCCGCGGAAATTGGGTGCGTCCCGTCCGCGCAATAAAACGGCTTGGCCCCGTGTGAGCCGCGCCGCATCTGACCTGCTGACAGCCAGCGCCGGGATGTCGTCCAGCGCGGTCTCAACGGGCATGAGGGCGTCCGCGAGGCTACCCTCACCGGACGCGGCTCTATGACACAGAGCCTCCAAATCTTCCACTGAAATCATGGTTTTTTCGACGAAGGGGCCGACCGAGACGCGCCGCAGGGCGCTGATATGGCCGAAGCAGCCGAGCGCCCGGCCGATGTCCCGGGCCAGCGAGCGGACATAGGTCCCTTTGCCGCATTCGGCCTCCAGGACGGCGTGGTCGGCGTCCGGGGTCTCAACCAGCTCCAAACGGTCGATTTGGACTGGCCGGGCGGCCAATTCGACGGTTTCGCCGTCCCGGGCGAGATCATAAGCGCGTTCGCCCTCGATTTTGATGGCCGAATATTTGGGCGGAACCTGCTGGATGGCCCCGATATAGGCCGGCAGGACGGCCCGAATCTGGTCCGGGGTCGGGCGCTGGTCGCTATTGGCGATGGCCCGGCCTTCGGTGTCGTCGGTATCCCGTTCTTCGCCCCAGCAGATGGTGAATCGGTACAATTTCCGGCCGTCCATGACGAATGGCACGGTTTTGGTGGCTTCACCCAGCCCGATGGGCAGGCAGCCCGAGGCCAGCGGGTCGAGGGTGCCGGCGTGGCCGACGCGCTTGGCCGAAAACAGCCGCTTGATGACGCTGACGGCATGGGTCGAGGTCATGCCGACCGGCTTGTCGAGTACCACCCAGCCGTGGACATCGCGCTTGTCGCGCCGGAACTGTGTCTTCTTCTTGCGCGGGGTGTGCTCGGCCGGCGTGGCCTCGCCAACCGTTTCCGGCGGCGCGGTATCGATTTTATCCTCGGTCACTCGTCGTCCTTTTCCAGATCGCGCTTCACTTCGGGCGAGCGCAGCAGCCGCTCGATGCGCTCGGCTTCTTCGAAGCGGTCGTCGGCGCGGAAGCGCAGGTCGGGCGCGAATTTGAGATTGATCTGGTGGGCGATGTGGCCGCGCAGGAATTTTTTGTTGCGCTCGAACGCATCAATCACATCATCCGTATCTTTGCCCGCGAGCGGCATGACGTAGACCGTCGCCAGCCGCAGATCCGGCGACATGCGCACTTCGGGGATGGTGATGAGGTGACCCTCGATCACCGGGTCATGGATTTCGCCGCGCATCAGCAGGTCGGCGATGGCGTGACGCACCAGTTCGCCGACGCGCAGCTGGCGCTGCGAGCCGCCGGCCGTGCCGCTGTCGCGGTGTGACTTTTTGCGTACCATTGAAACGCTCTCTGCTGTCATCGTCCGCGAAAGCAGACGATCCAGCCCTGTCTCAAGAGCTGGATGCCCCGCCTTCGCGGGGCATGACACTGGGGGTTGCAGGCAGACGGCGATCTACAGCGCAGACCTAAGAATTGGACTTAGAGGCTGCGTTGAATCGTCTCCACCCGGTAACATTCGATGACATCGCCGGCGCGCATGTCCTGGTAGTTCTCGAACGCCATGCCGCATTCGGTGCCGGCGGTGACTTCCTTGACGTCGTCCTTGAAACGCTTGAGCTGCGACAGCTTGCCTTCGTGCACGACGACGTTGTCGCGGATGAGGCGCACGCTGGCGCCGCGTTCCACGTTGCCGTCGGTGACGCGGCAGCCGGCAATGTTGCCGACCTTGGACACCTTGAAGACTTCCAGGATCTGCGCGTTGCCGAGCATGGTTTCGCGGATCGTCGGCGGCAGCAGGCCGGACATGGCCTTCTTCACGTCGTCGACGAGGTCGTAGATGATGTTGTAGTAGCGGATTTCGATGCCGACACGTTCGGCCGCTTCACGTGCTTCCTTGTTGGCGCGCACGTTGAAGGCGATGATCGGAACGCCCGAGGCTTCCGCCAGGGTCACGTCCGAACCCGAGATGCCGCCGACACCGGCGTGCAACACGCGCGCCGCAACTTCGTCGGTCGCCATCTTGTCCAGCGCGCCGACGATCGCTTCGAGCGAACCCTGCACGTCGGCCTTGATGACCAGCGGGAATTCCTTGCGGCCCGAGGTCTTGGCCTGCGCCATCATCTGCTCAAGCGAGCCGCGCATGGTGGTGCCGCGGTTCGCCGACTTCTCGCGCTTCTGGCGGGCACGGTAGTCGGTGACTTCGCGGGCACGCGCTTCGTTCTCGACGACGGCGAGACGGTCGCCGGCATCCGGCGTACCGGAGAAGCCGAGCACTTCGACGGGCGTCGAGGGACCAGCGCTGGTGATGGTTTCGCCGGTGTCCGACACGAGCGCGCGGACGCGGCCCCATTCGGCGCCGGCAACGATGAGATCGCCGACCTTCAGCGTGCCGCGCTGCACGAGCACGGTCGCGACCGAGCCACGGCCGCGGTCGAGCTTGGCTTCGATCACGGTGCCTTCAGCCGGACGATCCGGGTTTGCCTTGAGGTCGAGAATTTCGGCCTGCAAACTCAGCATTTCCAGCAGCTTGTCGATATTGATCTTCTTGGTCGCCGAGACTTCAACGTCGACCACGTCGCCGCCGAGCGACTCGACCTGAATCTCATGCTGCAGCAGTTCGGTGCGCACGCGATCCGGCTTGGAGTCCGGCTTGTCGATCTTGTTGATGGCGACGATGATCGGCACCTTCGCGGCCTTGGCATGCGCGATGGCTTCCACCGTCTGCGGCATGACGCCGTCATCGGCGGCCACGACCAGCACGACGATGTCGGTGACCTTGGCGCCGCGCGCGCGCATCGCCGTAAAGGCGGCGTGGCCGGGCGTGTCGATGAAGGTGATCTTGTTGCCGGACGGTGCGGTCACCTGATAGGCGCCGATGTGTTGCGTGATGCCGCCGGCTTCGCCGGAGACGACGTCGGCCTGACGGATCGTGTCGAGCAACGATGTCTTGCCGTGATCGACGTGACCCATGACGGTGACGACCGGCGCGCGCGGTTGCAGCGCGGCTTCATCGTCGGCGGCGGCGTACAGGCCTTCCTCGACGTCGGCTTCGGCGACGCGGCGGACCGTGTGGCCCATTTCTTCGGCGATCAGCTGCGCGGTATCGGCGTCGATCGCATCGTTGATCGTCACCATCTGGCCCTGCTGCATCAGCAGGCGGATGACGTCGACAGCGCGTTCGGACATGCGGTTGGCGAGATCGCCGACCGTGATCGCTTCCGGGATCGTGACTTCACGGACGAGCTTTTCTTTCTGCTCGTTCGAGGCGTGGCCCTTGAGGCGCTGCGTGCGGCGGCGGAACGACGCGACCGAACGTTCGCGCACTTCGTCGGCGCGCAAGGCCGTGACCAAAGTCAGGCGGCCGCGCTCTTTCGGCGGCGCGGCGCGCGGTGCGGCGGGACGGGCGGCGGCAGGACGGGCAGCACCGGGTGCGCCGGGACGGCGCGAAACACGCGGTGCATCGTCTTCTTCCGCTTCGAGCTTCAAGCGGCCCGGCGCGGGCTTCTTTGCTTCTTCCTCGGTCGCAAGGCGCTTTTTAGCGACCTCACCGGCCTTACGCTTGGTTTCTTCTTCGGCCTTGTGGCGAACTTCTTCTTCACGCTTGCGCGCTTCGGCGGCTTCGCGTTCGGCCTGCTCGATGCCTTCGCGCGAGGCGCGGCGGACGGCTTCGGCTTCGGCGATTTTGCGTTCTTCGGCTTCGCGAACTTTGGAGTCGGCGAGCGCATGAGCGCGCGCGACGCGCTCCTCTTCGGTCAGCGTGCGCAGCACGACGCCCGACTTCGGCGCTTCGGGCGCAGGGGCTGGCTTAACGGGCGCAGGCGCCGCGGCGACTTTCTTCGGCGCTTCGACCGGCGCCGGCTCGGGCTTTGCCTCGGGCTGTCCGCCAACGGTACGGCGCTTCTTGACCTCGACCACGACCTGCTTGCTGCGGCCATGACTGAAGCTCTGGCGTACCACGCCGGTTTCGGTGCGCGGCTTCAACGACAGCGTCAGTTTCTTTTCGCCGGGATTCTTAGTGTCGCTCATTACGAACTTGTTCCTTGTGCGCCATCCGCTGGCGCATTCACGTCGAGTGCGCCGTCTGTCGGCGCGGTAGCGCTAACTGCATCAGGCGATTTTCCGGTCCGATAGCGCGCATAGCGCGCGGCGCGAGCGAGAAAAGTCTCGCTCCCGGGGCCGGCAAGCAGGGCTGCATGTACCACATTTGGGCGGTTTAATGCCAAATCCAACTGGGTCCCGGTAAAAATGTCGATGACCGTGATATCCGGGCCATTTTCTTCGATATTGCGGCGCAAAGTCCCGCCCAGCTTGCGCTTTCCGTCCTCGGCCGCGTCCGACGCATGAATCAGGGCTGCCACGCCGGGCCGCCCCAGGTTGGCCTCGACCTTGGCAAAGCCGGTGACGACCAGCTGCGCCTTGCCGGCGATGGCCAGCGCATCGAGTGCCGCGCTCGCCAGGAGCCGCTCCGTTTGTTCCGCCAGATCCTTCGCCGTTTTGACGTCGCGCTTGAAGCCGCGGGCGAAGACGTTGCGCTTGACCGATTCCTCGATTGCCGTCCGGGTCGCGTCGATCCAAAGGCCGCGGCCCGGCAATTTGCGCTTGAGGTCGGGCACCGCGTCGCCGGCGGGCCCCACCACAAAACGGATCATCTCAGACACCGGCTTCGATTCGCGGGTCAGCGCGCAGGTACGCTCGGTGCCGGGGGCGACGCTTGTCGTCCCACCGTCGAGTTCGTCGTCCTGCGCGAGGCCCGCGACCTTTGCCAGCATCAAGTCTCCCTTAGGCCGTCGGCGCTTCTGCCGGCTCGGCTTCCGGCACCGCCTGCATCGCGGCGAGCTCGGCCTCGGTCACCCAGCCGGCCTTGAGGCGCGCCTGCATGATCATGGCTTCGGCGTCTTCCTTCGACACGTCGAGACCGTCGAAGTAGCCCGCCTCGTGCTTGGACTCGCCGTCCTTGCGCTCGGTCCAGCCGGTGAGATCGTCGGTGGCGCAGCCGGCGAAATCTTCCACCGTCTTCACACCGTTCTCGCCGAGCTTGACCAGCATCTTGGCGGTCACGCCTGGGATGTCCTTCAAGTCGTCGGAGACGCCCAGTTCGACACGCTTGCTGTCGAGCTCGGCTTCCTGCTTGTCGAGGAATTCCTTGGCGCGTTCCTGCAATTCCTTCGCGGTCTCTTCGTCGAAGCCTTCGATGCCGGCGATTTCCTTTTCGTCGACCATCGCGAGTTCTTCGATCGAGCCGAAACCTTCGGAGGCCAGCAACTGGCCGACCACTTCGTCGAGATTGAGCGCATCGACGAAAATCTTGGTGCGGGTTTCGAACTCGGCCTGGCGGCGCTCGGACTCTTCCTGCTCGGTAAGGATGTCGATGTCCCAGCCGGTGAGCTGCGACGCCAGACGCACGTTCTGGCCGCGGCGGCCGATGGCCAGCGACAGCTGCTGATCCGGCACCACGACTTCGATGCGTTCCTTGTCTTCGTCGAGCACGACCTTGGCGACTTCCGCCGGCGCCAGCGCGTTCACCACGAAGGTGGCGACGTCCGGCGACCACGGGATGATGTCGATCTTTTCGCCCTGCAATTCGTTCACGACGGCCTGCACGCGCGAACCACGCATACCGACGCAGGCACCGACCGGGTCGACGCTGGAATCGCGTGAGATAACAGCGATTTTGGCGCGTGAGCCGGGATCGCGGGCCACCGCCTTCACTTCGACGATGCCGTCATAGATTTCCGGCACTTCCTGCGCGAACAGCTTGGCGGTGAACTGCGGATGCGTGCGGGAGAGGAAAATCTGCGGGCCGCGCGGCTCGCGGCGCACGTCGTAGATATAGGCGCGGATACGGTCGCCGTTGCGGAACACTTCGCGCGGCAGCAATTCGTCACGCCGCACGATGGCTTCACCGCGGCCGAGATCGACGACGACGTTGCCGTATTCGACGCGCTTGACGACGCCGTTGATGATTTCGCCGATGCGATCCTTGTATTCGGAGAACTGACGGTCACGCTCGGCCTCGCGCACCTTCTGCACGATGACCTGCTTGGCCGACTGCGCGGCGATGCGGCCGTATTCGAGCGGCGGCAGCGGATCGGCGATGGTGTCGCCGACTTGCGCGGCCGGATGACGCTTGCGCGCATCTTCGAGCGTGATCTGGTTCGAGGAATTCTCGACCGCCTCGACAACCAGCATGTGGCGCGTCAAGCGCAGATCGCCGGTCTTCGGTTCGATCTCGGCGTGCACGTCGGTCTCGGCGCCGTAGCGCGAGCGCGCCGCCTTGGCGATGGCATCTTCCATCGCGGCGATGACGATGCCGCGGTCGATGGACTTCTCGCGTGCGACTGCATCCGCGATCTGCAACAACTCGAGCCGGTTGGCGCTAACAGCCATCGCTCAGTCTCCCTTTTTTGAATTGCTCTGGCGTCGCCCAGCTTGGCGGCGTTGCCGTTCGTCACGTTTCGCCGCACGCGCATCGCGCTTGGCGGCCTTCTCGTCGCGCAACGCCTGTCTCACCAGTTCGTCGGTGAGCACCAGCTTGGCGTCGCTCATGTCTTCGATGGGCAGCAGCACCTCGGCGTCTTCGCCTTCGGGCACTTCGTCGCGCTTCAGGCGCGCCAGATTGCCTTCGGTGCCGGCCAGATGGCCGCGGAAGCGTTTGCGGCCGTTGAAGGGAATCTCCATCTCGATGCGCACGAGGTGACCCTCGGCGCGGTCGAAGTCGGATTTGCGCACCAGCGGCCGGTCGATGCCGGGCGACGAAATCTCGAGCCGGTAGGCTTTCTCGATCGGGTCGTTCTCGTCGAGCACCGGCGACAACGTTCGCGAGATCGTCTCGCAATCCTCGACCGTCATGGTGCCGTCGGGGCGCTCCGCCATGATCTGAAGGGTGGCTTCTTCCGCCGCGGACACCTTCACCCGCACCAGACGGTAGCCGAGACCCTCAATCACCGGTTCAGCAATCGCCGCAACACGCGCCGGCAACCCCGGGACTGTGATCAGCCGGGGTTCGGTGGCGTCAGCGGCGGTCTCTGAATCCGCCTGAAGTGCGTGGCTTGCTGCCATTTGCGTAACAAAAAAGAGCGGGTCCGGGGGGACCCACTCTCAAAACCTGATTTGGTTATGAGGGTGTATTACCGCCGAAATATAGCGGTTTTTCAGATGGATGCAAGGCTAATGGATCGTTGGCGAGCTAACCCTTCCTTCAGAAATCGCGCTTAAATTTGGGTAAAGCCGCCGCTCCGGCGGGTTCCACAGTCTGTATGCGTGAGTTTTGGTATGGGTGCTCCGGCGTCATTGCTCCCCGAATTGGAACATGTCGTCCAGTACGGCACCGCTGAAAAGCGCGCCGAAACGCTGCGCCGGATCACCACTTTATTTCTCGACAGCGCCGCGATCTTCAATCCCGAGCACGTCGCGCTTTTTGACGACGTCATGGGCTGCCTGATCGAGGAAATCGAGGCCAAGGCGCTAGCGGAACTCGCCCGCCGCATCGCCCCCGTGCCCAATGCGCCGGCCGGCGTGGTCAGCGCGCTCGCCAAAAACGACGATATCGAGGTCGCCCGGCCGTTGCTGGAAGCCGCCCCGCTCAGCGACCCGGATCTGCACTATATCGCTGAGACCAAGAGCCAGGCCCATTTGCTGGCGCTGTCCGGCCGTCTGGGCATCGGCGAGACCCTGTCCGACATTCTGGTCGAACGCGGCGATCGCGAGGTCGCGCACTCCATCGTCACCAATCAGGGCGCCAAACTTTCGGAAAACGCCTTCACCAACCTGGTGAAGCGCGCCGAACAGGACGGTGTGCTGGCCGAGAAGGTCGGGCAGCGCACCGACATACCGCCGCGTCTGTTCCGTCAGTTGCTGATGCAGGCCAGCGACGTCGTGCAGAAGCGGCTGCTCGCCTCCGCCAAACCGGAAACGCAGGCGGAAATCCGCCGCGTGCTCGAGAAGGTCACCGACGAAGTCGCCGCCAAGGCGGCGCCGCGCAACTACGCGGCGGCGCTGGCGACGGTTCGCGCGCTGCATAAGGAAGGCAAGTTGTCGGAAAACGACATTGCCGATTACGCGCGCAATGGTCAGTACGAAGAGACCATCGCGGCTTTGGCGACCTTGTGCGCCGTGCCGGTCGAAGTCGTCGATCGCCTGATGAGCGGCGAGCGTGCCGATCCGGTTTTGATTCTGGCGCGCTCCGCCGGATTCGGCTGGCCGACGGTGCGCGAAGTCGTCTGCGCGCGGCCCGGTCCGCGCGCGACCGAGACCGTGCTCAATGCCGCGTTCGAGAATTTCGAAAAGCTCACTGCCGCGACCGCGCAGCGCGTCGTGCGCTTCTGGCAGGTGCGTCAGGGCACCGGCGAGTAATCAAACCCGTTTGAATATGAAGTAAGCCGGTGTCCGCCCTTCGCGGATCGCCTTGGCTTCGTAGCGCGTGCGCGACCAGCCGTCCCACGACCTGCGCCAGTCGTCGGCGACATTCGCCGTCCATACGAAATGCGGCGATCGCATGATCCGCGTCAGCGCATAGGTCATATAGCTGTCGATATCGGTGGCGAAGCGCAATTCGCCGCCCGGTTTGAGAATGCGCGCCAGCCGCGCCAGATTGTCGTCCTGGATGAAGCGCCGCTTCCACTGCCGCCGCTTCGGCCATGGATCCGGATAGAGCAGATCGATACGCGTGAACGCAGCATTGGGCAGCCAGTCGAGTAGGTCGCTGGCGTCGCCGTGATGCAGGCGGATGTTTTCGAGATCGTTGTCGTCGATGGCGACCAGCGCCTTGCCGATGGCGTTGAGAAAACCGTCGGCGCCGATGAAGCCGCAATCGGGATGCGCCAGCGCCTGCGCGATCATGTGCTCGGCGCCGCCGAAACCGATCTCCAGCCGCAACGCCGACGGCGCGTGTGGAAACAGCGATGTCAAATCCGGCGCGGGTTTGGTGAGATCGACTGCGATATTCGGCAGCAGGTCTTCAAACAACTCGACCTGCCGCGCGCGCAAAGGATGGCCCTTGCGCCGTCCGAAGAAGGCGCGCTGCGATTTATCGCTGTCGTCGGGGTGTTCGTTCATGCTGCCGTCGTTTCGACGTCGCATCATACGACGTTGGGTCGCCAATAAAGAAATGCCCCGCTTTCGCGAGGCATTTCAGCATCGATTATCAGCGTCAGCGCTTACTTGAACGCGCTCTTGAGCTGCGCGGCAAGGTCCGTCTTCTCCCACGAGAAACCGCCGTCCTTGTCCGGCGCGCGGCCGAAGTGGCCGTAAGCGGCGGTGCGCTTGTAGATCGGCTTGTTCAGCTTGAGCGTGCGGCGGATGTTGGTCGGGGTCAGACGGAACAGCTCGGGCAGGATCTTCTCGAGCTTCTTTTCGTCGACCTTACCGGTGCCGTGCGTATCGACCAGCACCGACATCGGGTCGGCGACGCCGATCGCATACGCGACCTGGATGGTGCAGCGGTCGGCGAGACCGGCGGCAACAATGTTCTTGGCGAGATAGCGCGTGGCGTAAGCCGCCGAGCGATCGACCTTGGTCGGATCCTTGCCGGAGAAAGCACCGCCGCCGTGCGGGGCGTAACCGCCGTAGGTGTCGACGATGATCTTGCGGCCGGTGAGGCCGCAATCGCCATCCGGGCCGCCGACGACAAAGTTGCCGGTCGGGTTGACGAGGAAGTCGGACGACTTCGGCATCCAGCCCTTCGGCAGCGCCGACTCGACGGCGTCCGCGATCATGTCCTTGATCAGGCCCGGCGTGTACTTCTTGCCGTTGCGGCTCTGCTCATTGTGCTGGGTCGAAACGACGACCTTGGTGGCGCCGACCGGCTTGCCGTCGACGTACTTCACCGTTACCTGGCTCTTGGCGTCGGGCTGAAGATCGAACAGCTGCTTGGAGCGGCGCTTGTCCGACAGCACTTTCAGAATCTTGTGTGCGAAATAGATCGGCGCCGGCATGAACGAGTTCTTTTCGTAGACCTCGCTCTCGTTGCAGGCGTAGCCGAACATCATGCCCTGGTCGCCGGCGCCTTCTTCTTCGCCGCCTTTTTTCTTCTTGGCGTTGACGCCCATCGCGATGTCGGGCGACTGGCCGTGGAGCAGCACTTCAACGTCGGCGCCGTGGAACGAGAAGCCATTCTGGTCGTAGCCGATGTCTTTGACGACATCGCGCGCGATCTGGGTGATGAACTCGCGGTCGACGACCGACTTGCCATGAATGGTGCGGAACAGCTGACCGCGGCCTTCACCGGCGATGACGATCTTGTTGGTGGTGCAGAGCACTTCGCAGCCGAGGCGCGTGTTCACCTGACTGTCGTCGGCGATACCGAGCTTGACGTCGCGTTCCAGGAACGCGTCGAGGATCGCATCGGAGATCTGGTCGCTGACCTTGTCAGGATGACCTTCCGAGACCGACTCACTGGTGAAAAGAAAATTCGTATGCGCCACCGCTGAAACTCCTCCCCAGGCGCGGATCGCCGCGCCGACCGATTTTCGGGGCTGTTTCTTGCAGTGGCGGCGCGCAAGGTCAAGATGCGGGCCGCCCAAGAAAGTGCGATGGGCAGCAGCCTCGCGCGCCCAATCCGCTTATTCGTCGCCGGCGATCTGTTCGACCAGATTGACGATCTTGCGGCGCAACTTGCTGCTCTTGATCTTCATGAACGACTTGGTCAGCGACAGGCCATCCGAGGTCGCGAGGAAGTCCGACACATAGGCCGGCGACGGCGCTTCGTTCAGGCCGGCGGTACCGACATGACCCGGCATGTTCGGGGCGCCCTCGAAGAAGAACGACACCGGCACCTGAAGAATATTGGAAATTTGTTGCAACCGGCTGGCGCCAATGCGGTTGGTGCCCTTTTCGTATTTTTGAACCTGCTGGAACGTCAGGCCAAGGGCATCGCCGAGCTTCTCCTGAGACATGCTCAGCATCATCCGGCGCATACGCACGCGGGAGCCGACGTGCTTATCGATCGGATTGGGCGCCTTCTTAGCCATAAATATCTCCTATGCGACTATCGTGATCCGTAATGTCATAAGTCGGGGCCTACATGCAATGCGTGAATTATTACAGGGTCGTAGCCAATTCACACGGAAATGAAAAATTATTGAACATTATCAGATGCTTGGTTGCACATCTTATAACCTATGCTTGCACGCATAAGCCATAGACAGATTGCGCATGTAACAACCTGATTTGCCGGATGCCTTATTGTCTCAATCTAGGGACGCACCCGGCGCCGTACGGTCAGAATAAATCCTGCTACCAAAAATAGAAATACCGCGTAATCACCAACCACAAGATTGAGCGGTGGCGGGGCCGGCTGCGGCAAACGGGAGTCAAAAATCCCCTCGCTTCCCAGCGGCAGTGAATTGATCACCCGCCCATAGGGGTCGATGACCGCTGAAATACCGGTATTGGCGGCGCGCACCAGAGGCAAGCCTTCGGCAATGGCCAGCACGCGCGTTTGCTGAAGATGTTGATAGGGGCCGGTGCTGATGCCGAACCAGCCGTCGTTCGTCACGTTCACCAGCCAGGCGGGGCGTTCTTCGCCACGCGGCACGGCGGCGCCCTGAAAAATGGCCTCGTAGCAAATCAGCGGCATCACCTTCGGCGCGCGCGGCACATCCATGGCGCGGCGGCGGTCGCCGGACTGGAAGCCGCCGACCTGCTTGGTGAGGTTTCTCAAACCGATTTTTTCGAGGACGCGCTGGAACGGCAGATATTCGCCGAACGGCACCAGATGAACTTTGTCGTAAATGCCCTGGATCGAGCCGTCGGGATCGACGACGTAGACCGAGTTGTAAGCGCGGGGGTTCGCGGCGGTGGCGCCTTGCGCGGCGCGCACCGAACCCGTGATCAACTCGGTGCCGCTTGGCCGCAGCATATTGGCAATCTGCGCCAGTGCGTCGGGTTCGCGCGTGAGAAAAAACGGAAACGCCGATTCCGGCCAGATGAGATGGGTGACATTGCCTAAGCCCTCGGCGTCCGGGCCGGTCGAGCGGCTGGAGAGCGCGAGATACCGCGCCATCACATCCGCCTTGGCGGCGTAATTGAATTTCTGATCCTGCTGCAGATTGGGCTGCATGATGCGCAACGTCACGCCGTCGGCAAATGTTGTCGGGTTCAGCGACAGCCGGACGGTGCCGTAAATCATCAGCGCGACGATAATGGTTGCACCCAGCGCCAGCGGGCGGTACGGCCGCGGCGTATCGATAGCGTCGTCAGCCAGCACAGCCGGTGTGGCGCAGATCGCGATGCAGAGAAACGTCAGCGCCCAGATGCCGATCAGCGATACGCTTTGCGCCAGAGCGAGCGGCTGCGTCAGCGCGTAGCCGAAGGTGTTCCAGGGAAAGCCGGTCAGCACATGGCCGCGCAGCCATTCGGCGATGGTCAGGGTCGCGGCGAGCGCAAGCAAGCGTTCCGGCCCGCGCACCCAGATCAACCGCGCGGCGGCGACGCCGAGCGCCGTGAAGATGGCGAGATAGGCGGGCAAGCCCGACACCGCGATCGGCAACAGCCAGGCGAATGTCTTGGCGTCGACAAGAAACGCGTAACCGATCCAGTATAGGCCGGCGACAAAGAAGCCGAAGCCGAAACACCATCCCGCAATCGCGGCATGGATGGCGCCGCTCCAGCGCCCGGCGGCCGAACCGTCGATCAGCCACACCAGCACGGGAAACGTCACGAACAGCACGGGCCAGGCGTTGAACGGCGCCATCGCCAGCGCCGAAGCCGCGCCGGCGGCCAGCGCGATGGCGGCCCGCCGCCAACCGGAGGCGAGCATGACCGTGTGGCTGATGCGGGCCAGCGTCACGAGCGGCGCTTGGTGGCGGCGGTGCGCGGCGGTGGCCCGGCGCTTTCAGCCGGTGCGGGCGGTGTCTCTTCGACCGGAAGAACCGGCGGTGCAACACCGGCCAGAACGGCATCCGGCTCATCGCGCTTCTTCGGCTCGCGCGCTTTATCGCGGCGTTCCTTCAAGCGGATGATGCGCACGCGCTTGACGCGGCGCGGGTCGGCATCAAGCACCTCAAATTCGAACATCGCGGGGCCGGGAATGATCTGGCCGCGGAGCGGGAGGCGACCGGCGCGCGACACCAGATAACCGCCGAGCGTATCGACGTCGTCGGCTGCGTCGCCGATATCGAAATCCTTGCCGACGATCAGCACGACGTCTTCGATCTTGGCGCGGGCGTCGGCGACATAGGAGCCGTCGGCCTGCTGCACCACGTCGACTTCGGCGTCCTCGTCGTGCTCGTCGGCAATCTCACCGACGATCTGTTCGACGATGTCTTCAATCGAAACGATGCCGTCGGTGCCGCCATATTCGTCGACGACCAGCGCCAGATGGATTTGCTTGGCCTGCATGCGCTCGAGCAAGTCGATGACGCGCGCCGAGGGCGGCACGAACAGGATCTCGCGCACAATGTTGGCCGCCGATAAAGGCATGCCGAGATCGATAGCCTTGAGATCGAGGCCGGCGGGCAAGGGCTTCTTGCGTTTCGTATTCTTGGTGACATCGACAGCGGCGCGCGCGGTCATGAAGGCGATGAGGTCGCGGATGTGAACCATGCCGATCGGATCGTCGAGCGTGTCGTTGTAGACGACAAGCCGCGAATGACTGGCGCTTTCGAACACGCGCACCAGCTCGCCGATCTGAATGTCCTGTTGCACCGAAATGATATCGGCGCGGGGCACCATGACGTCGCCGACGCGGCGTTCGCGCAGCCCGAGGATATTCTTGAGCATGCGGCTTTCTTCCGGCGAGAAGCCGGTTTCCGCCGGAGGCATGTCATCGAGAACGTCTTTGAGGTCGGCGCGGATCGAGCCCGGCTTGAGGCCGAACAGCGAACGGAACGTGCGCACAAACCAGTTGGCGCCGTTGCCTTCATGCGCAGGCTTGATGACGACCGGCAGGTTGCGCGCGTCGTAGGGGCCGGAGTTTGAATCGCTGTCGGGCATGGCGCTAATGGTCACCACGAACGAGGTCGCGACCGAGATAGGGGTCGGGGCGTTTCATGGCGATCATGATCTTGCTTTCAAGCGCTTCCATGGCGTCGGCGTCGGAATCGGTCAGGTGATCGTATCCGATGAGGTGGAGAAAACCATGCACCGTCAGATGCGCCAGATGATGGCCGAAAACGTGGTCTTCTTCGTCACATTCCCGTACCAGCGTCTCATAGGCGATGACGATATCCCCGAACATCTTTTCGCCGGCCGGCGTTTCGGGCGCGGGAAACGACAGCACGTTGGTCGGCTTGTCGATCTTGCGCCAGTCGCGATTGAGGGTGCGGATCGTGGCGTCGTCGGTCAGCACGACGCTGACTTCGCCGGCTTCCGCCGCAACGGCGGTGGCCGCGGCAGCGATGGCGTCACGCACGGTTTGTTCGGCCGCGGGTTCGGTGTCCCACAGCGGCGAAGCAATCTGAACGTCCACTGACGGCGCGGCCATGCGCCGTTTCAGGGCCGGTGTCATTTTCTGTCCCCGCCGATTTTCGCGGTGTTCGCAGCCGCGCGGTCGTAGGCGTCGACGATTCGTCCGACAAGTTCATGACGGACCACATCCTGCGCGCTGAAGGCGACGAGGCCGACGCCTTCGATGCCGTCGAGCAGCCGCACCGCTTCGGCAAGGCCAGAAGGCTGGCCGTTCGGCAGATCGACCTGACTCGGGTCGCCGGTGACGATCATGCGGCTGTTCTCGCCGAGACGCGTCAGAAACATCTTCATCTGCATCGACGTCGTGTTCTGCGCTTCATCGAGAATGACGCAGGCATTCGACAAGGTGCGGCCGCGCATGAAGGCGAGCGGCGCGATTTCGATGTCGCCGCTTTCCAGCGCGCGTTCGACGACGCGCACATCCATCAGGTCGTGCAGGGCGTCATAGATCGGCCGCAGATAGGGGTCGACCTTCTCGCGCATGTCGCCGGGCAGAAAGCCGAGCCGTTCGCCGGCTTCGACCGCGGGCCGCGACAGGATGATGCGGTCGACTTCCTTGCGCTCGAACATCTGAATGGCTTGCGCCACCGCGAGCCAAGTTTTGCCGGTGCCGGCGGGGCCGGTGCCGAAAATCAGCGAGTGACGCTTGAGCGCGCGGATATAGGCGCTCTGCGCTTCGGTGCGGGCGCGCACCGGGCGCTTGCGCAAATTGATTTCCTCGAACACGGCGCGGCCGCCGGCCTGATCGAAATCAAACAGCGAGCCTTGCGCGATGGCCTGACGGATCGCGCCTTCGACGTCGCCGGACGTGAGATCGCCGCCGCGCTTGATCTGTTCATAGAGACCTTCGAGCACGCGGCGGGCCTGCTCGCAGGCGCCGCGCGAACCGCTGACGGTGACGTGATTGCCGCGCTGTTCGGCGACGACGCCGAGACGCCGCTCGATCAGCGCGAGGTTCTGGCCGTATTGGCCGAACAGCACCGAGGCGAGTTTGTTGTCGTCAAACGCAAGCACGATCTGAGTGGTCGCCGTCTCTTCCGAGGAGGCGGCGGCCGGGATCACGGGATCCGAAGTGCGCAAGGTGGGGCTCAAGCTCCTGCAGTCGCCAGTTCCGGCGCGTGCTGGCGAACGATGTCGCCGAACAAGGTGTTGGTGCCGGTCCCGGTGATCGCCACCGGCACAACCCGCCCGATCAGTTCAGGCCGCGCCATGACCTGCACCGTTTGCAAATATGGGGTTTTGCCGACCAGTTGCCCAGTGAGGCGGCCGGGTTTTTCCAGCAGCACATCGACCGTTTTGCCGACGGAACTGGCGTTAAAGGCTTGCCACTGTTGGGTAATGACCGCCTGAAGCCGCAGCAGGCGCGCGTGGCTTTCCCCCGCGGGAACCTGATTGTCCATGTCCGCGGCGGGCGTGCCGTGCCGCGGCGAATAGGCAAAAGTGTAGGCCCCGGCGTAGTTTACCTCTTCCACCAGCGCCAAAGTATCGCGGAAGTCCTGCTCGGTCTCGCCGGGGAAGCCGACGATGAAATCCGACGAAAACGCCAGGTCGGGCCGCGCCGCGCGCAGTTTTTCGACCGCATCGAGATAGTGCCGGCGGGTGTGGCGGCGGTTCATGACGGCGAGAATACGGTCGGAGCCGGACTGCACCGGCAGATGCACGTAAGGCATCAGCGCCGGCAGATCGCGATGCGCGTCGACCAGGTCGTCGCGCATGTCGAGCGGGTGGCTCGTCGTGTAGCGCAGCCGCACGATGCCGGGAGTTTCGGCGAGACGATACAGCAGGCCGGCGAGCGTCGCGGGCCGGCCGTCGGGACCGTCGCCGTGATAGGCGTTGACGTTTTGCCCGATCAACGTGATTTCGCGCACGCCCGCATCGGCGAGCTTCTCGACGTCGGCGACAATCTTCATCACCGGACGCGATATTTCGGCGCCGCGCGTATAGGGCACGACGCAGAAGGTGCAGAATTTATCGCAGCCTTCCTGCACGGTGACGAAAGACGTCACGCCGCGCTTGGCAATCGCCGCGCGCGACGGCTGCGCCATGGAATCGAATTTGTCTTCGACCGGAAATTCGGTGTCGACGAGTTTCTCACCCTCACGCAGCTTCGCGATCATGCCGGGCAGGCGATGATAATTCTGCGAACCGACGACGAGATCGACCGCGCCGGCGCGCCGCGTGATTTCCTTGCCCTCGGCCTGCGCAACACAGCCGGCGACCGCAATCAGCATCTCGCGGCCTTCCGCGGCCGCCGCTTCCTTGAATTCGCGCACGCGGCCGATTTCGGAATAGACCTTGTCGACCGCCTTCTCCCGGATGTTGCAGGTGTTGAGAATGACCAGATCGGCGTCGGCCATCTGCGCCGTCTCGACGTAGCCCGCCGGTGCCAGCACGTCCGCCATACGATTGGAATCGTAGACGTTCATCTGGCAGCCGAACGATTTGACGTGGACTTTGCGCGGTTGGGTCATTTTACCGAGTGATATCAGTCATGTAGGCGGCCAGTGCCGCCCGGCAGCGCCGGTTTATCGCGTTTCCGGGCAAAAAGGAACGCCGCTCAGGACGCGGCCTTGGTCCCCGACTTCGCCTCGGTCTTGCGCGCCGGCTTGGTCGGGTCGTAGCGGCCGATCAGTGTCTGCGACGTCATATGGCGCACGGCGCTTTGCAACTGCCGGGTCATGACCTTTCGGTCGGAACTGGCGTCGGCCTTGATCGGCTCGCCATAGGTCACCACCGCGTCGACCGCGCCACGCTTAATGTATTCGGTGATGTGCGGCATGAAATCGAGGTCGCCGTACCACGCCACGATCGGCCGGTGCTGCCGGCCCATCGTGATGCCGTTAAGCGCGGTGTAACAGATCGACATCGGCTGAATGAGAATGCCCTGCTCGGAGCGGGCGCTGGCTTCTTTCACCGCACCGATCAGCGCCGAACGGAACGGCAGCACGCGGTTGCCGTCGCTCGACGTGCCTTCGGCGAACAGCACGACCGACGTGCCGTTGGCTAGCCGGTCAACGATATCGGCGATGGCGTCGCCGGTTTGCTGACGCCGCGAGCGGTCGACGAAAATCGTGCGCTGTGACTTCGCCGCGGTGCCGACCATCGGCCAGTTGCCGATTTCGCTCTTCGACACATAGGCAATCGGCGCGATCGAGCCGATGGCGAGAATATCCGCCCATGAAACGTGGTTGGAAATAAACAGCACCGCGCGGTCGCGCACCGGTTCGCCGACCACGCGCACGCGCATGCGCAACGCCGTGCATAAAGCGCTGTAATAGCGCACGCCGACGAAGCCCCAGCCCGGCGCGTTGAGCTTGCGCAACACCCATTGAAAGAAAATAAGGAGCGGCGTCAGCGTGAAGAACAGCGCCGCGACCAACGGACCGCGCATCAGGGTTTCTTTTTCTCGTCGGTCAAAGGCACGGCGTAAAGCTCAAGCCGGTGGTCGATCAATTTATAGCCGAGCTTGCGGGCGACTTCGGCCTGCAGGCGCTCGATCTCTTCCGACTGGAATTCGATCACTTCGCCGGTACGCAGGTTGATCAGGTGGTCGTGATGAGCTTCCGGCGCGGTTTCGTAACGCGCGCGGCCTTCGCGGAAATCGTGACGTTCGATGATGCCGGAATCCTCGAACAGCCGCACCGTGCGGTAGACCGTCGAAATCGAGATGCGGTCGTCGACCGCAGCGCAGCGGCGATAGAGCTCCTCGACGTCCGGATGGTCGTCGGACGAGGCCAGCACGCGCGCGATGACGCGGCGCTGCTCGGTCATGCGCATGCCCTTGGCGGCGCAGAGAGCCTCGATATTCCTGGGTTCGGAGCTTGATTTTGCCGAAGCGGCCACGGGCGTTCTATCTCCTTGGGGCAGCACTCATATCATATTTTCTGGGCCGTGAAATTCGCGTGGGTCATCCCATGAGATCCCGCCGCAGCACCAGCGCCGCCGCGGGCTTCGCCCCCGGCGTGGCGTAATAATTCGGCCGTTTCGATATCTGCGCAAAGCCGGCGCGGTCATAGAGCCGGATCGCGGGTTTGTTGTTCTCATCCACCTCGAGAAAAACCGTACGTGCGCCCAGCCCCGCCAGCCGCCGCAGATGCAAGGTCAGCAGATCGCCGGCGAGCCCGCGCCCGCGCCGGGCGGGATCGACCGCGACCGATAATATCTCTGCTTCGTCCTCGACCTGCCGCGACATGATGAAGCCGATCAAGGCACGGCCGGCCAGCGCGCGGTGCGCAACGACGAGACGGTCGAGCAACAGGCCTTCGACTTCCTGTTCGCTCCAGCCGCGATGAAACGATGCGGCGTGGAGTGGCGCGATGGCAGCGGCGTCGCGCGCGCTCGCGTCTGACAGCGCCGGTGCGCGCGCCGCAAACAGGCTGCGCACAAATCCGATCATCGTCTCGCCAGCTGCGCCGCGTTCTGCGGCTGCGCGTCGGGCGGGCGCAGATAAAACGGCTTCGGTGGTTCGCCGCCCGGATCGGCGGCGAGGCCGAGCCGCGCCACCCATTTAATGTCGGGCGCGGTGGCTGCATCGACCGACGTCGGCGGACGCTCTGCCGGCGGCCACGCTGCCGCCAGCACTTTTGCGCCGGTGCCGATGAGGCGCGGCGAACCGGTGGCGGCGAAGCGCAGAGCCTCACGCATGTGCACGAGCCGCGCCGAGATGACGGTGCGGCCATTGGCGGCGAAGACCTGCATGTAGATGTGGTCGTGCCGCGCATCGATCGCGGCGACCACGGCGGTGGCTTCCTTCGCCGCGATCAGCGGTGCGGCATAAGCGGCCAGTGTCGTCAGGCCGACCACAGGTTTGCCGGTCGCCAGACCGATGCCGCGTGCCGCGGCGATGCCGACGCGCAATCCGGTAAAGCTGCCGGGTCCTGTGGTGACGGCGATGCGGTCGATATCGTCGAAGGTGAATTCGGCGCGGTCGAGCACGCGGCCGATCAGCGGGATCAACGCCTCGGCGTGACCGCGCACCATCGGCACCGATTCATGAACGGCGGTGGCTGCGCTCGCAGTGTCGAGCACGCCGGCCGAGCAGGCCTCGAGTGCAGTGTCGATGGCGAGAATGCGCATGGGCTGAGTGTAGCACCCCGGCGCGAAAATAACGCCGGGGCGAACCGCTTAAACCGGGCGGATTTCCACGACTTCCGGCACGAAATGCTTGATCAGGTTCTGAATGCCGTGCTGCAGGGTCGCGGTGGAGGAGGGGCAACCCGAGCAGGCGCCCTTCATCTGCAGGAAGACGATGCCTTCCTTGTAGCCGCGGAAGGTGATGTCGCCGCCGTCACCGGCCACGGCTGGGCGTACGCGGGTTTCGATCAGATCCTTGATGGTCGCGACGGTCTCGGCGTCCTTCTCCTCGAAGAACTCATCGCCATCGCCCGCCGGCGCGGCGCTGTCCGCCGCGATCAGCGGCGCGCCCGACATATAATGTTCCATGATGGCGCCGAGGATCGCCGGCTTCATCTGCGGCCATTCGCCGTCGCTCTTGGTCACGGAGATAAAGTCCGAGCCGAACATCACGCCGCCGACATTCGGGATGTCGAACAGCTTTTCGGCGAGGGGCGACTGTGCGGCGGCTTCCCGGGTCGGCATGTCGAGCACGCCGTCGTCTAGCACGGGGCGGCCGGGCAGGAATTTCAACGTCGCCGGGTTCGGCGTCGGTTCGGTCTGAATGAACATTCTGGCTCTCCTGGCGGGGTTAAGGCCCGCGGATGGCTTTGATCAAGAATAAATGGGCTTTACGGGACGATAGGTCAACCGGGCGCCAATCTGTCATTCCGGGACGCGAGCAGGGCGAGCGAACCCGGAATCCAGAGCCACAAGTGACAGAGTTTCTGCAGCTCTGGATTCCGGGTCTGGCGCTCCGCGCCATCCCGGAATGACTACGACATCGCGTCGATGTCTTCGTCGCTCAAATGGCCCGGAATGACCGCCACCGGGATCGGGAACTGACCCGCGGTCTTCGACAGGTTCATGATCAGCGGGCCGGGGCCTTCCTTGCCGGTGTCGGCGGCGAGCACGAGAATGCCGATATCGGCGTCCTCGTCGATCAGCTTGACGATCTGCTCGGTGGTGTCGCCCTCGCGAATGACGCGGTCGGGCGCGATGTTGTCGGCCACGGCGCGCGCCCGCGCGCAGTATTTATCGAGCACGGCGTTCGCCGCTTCCATCGCTTCGGCCTGCATGATGTCGGCAACACCGAGCCATTGCTGGTTGCGCTCGGCGGTTTCGATGACGCGCAGCATGACGATCTGCGACGCGGTGCGGCCGGCGCGCTTGGCGGCCCAATAGACCGCGCGCTCGCATTCCTCGGTGTCGTCGATCACAACCAGATATTTGCGTTTGTGACCGGCTTCGAAGCTACGGCGTTTGTTGCTCATGCCGGAATGGTGGCACGGCAGGCGCCCGGCCTACAAGATCGCCACTTCTGGTGGCGGCCTTTACCGCCGCACGAAGCCGACGATGTCCTTGACCGACTTCATGGTTTCGGCGGCGATCGCCTGCGCGCGCTGCGAGCCGTCGGCCAGAATGGCGTCGATATGCGCCGGGTCCTGCATCAGCTTTTTCATCTCGGCGCCGATCGGGCCGAGCTTGGCGACCGACAGATCGACCAGCGCCATTTTGAAGGTCGAGAACTGCGCGCCGCCGAATTCGCGCAACACGTCGGCTTTGCTGCTGCCGTTGAGGGCGGCGTAAATGCCGACGAGATTGTCGGCTTCCGGCCGCGGCTTCAGGCCCTCTTCTTCGCTTGGCAGCGGTTCCGGATCGGTCTTCGCCTTGCGAACCTTCTGCGCGATGGTGTCGGCATCATCCGTCAAGTTGATGCGCGAATAATCCGACGGCTCTGACTTCGACATTTTCTTCGAGCCGTCGCGCAACGACATCACGCGCGTCGCCGGTCCCTGGATCAAAGGTTCCGGCTGCGGGAAGAACGCGTCGCCGAATCCATGCGACGCGATCGACGCGCCGAAGTCGACGTTGAACTTCTGCGCGATGTCGCGCGCCAGTTCGAGATGCTGCTTCTGATCTTCGCCGACCGGCACATGGGTGGCGCGATAGACCAGAATGTCGGCAGCCATCAGGTTGGGATAGGCGTAGAGACCGACCGAGACGTTCTCGCGGTCCTTGCCGGCCTTTTCCTTGAACTGGGTCATGCGGTTGAGCCAGCCGAGGCGCGCGACGCAATTGAAAATCCAGGCCAGCTCGGCGTGTTCCGCGACCTGGCTCTGGTTGAAGATGATCTGCTTCTTCGGATCGATGCCGCAGGCCAGAAACGCCGCGGTCACTTCGCGCGTCGTCTTGGTCAACTCGACCGGGTCTTGCCAGACGGTAATCGCGTGCAGGTCGACGACGCAGTAGATGCAGTCGTAGGTGTCCTGCAGCGCCACGAATTTCGTGATCGCGCCGAGGTAATTGCCGAGATGCAGATTGCCGGTCGGCTGCACGCCGGAAAAAACGCGTTCCTTGAACGCCATCGCAGTACCTTTCGCGTTGATGGGCCGTGCCATGCCACGCCGGACCGGCATTCTGCAAGAGGTTCGGGCCTATTTAGCACCCTTGCCGCATTGCCTCGGCGGTCCCTGTGGCTATAGTGCCGCTCCCACCGCGAGGTTCTCATGACTGCTTCCCGTTACGACGTGCTCGGCATCGGCAACGCCATTGTCGACGTCATCGCCCGCGCCGAGGACGATTTCCTCGCCGCTCAGGGCATGAACAAAGGTTCGATGGCGCTGATCGACGAGGCGCGCGCCGAGAAGATCTACGAGGCCATGGGCCCGGCGACGGAAAGCTCCGGCGGCTCGGCGGCCAACACCATCGTCGGCGTTGCCTCGTTCGGTGGCCGTGCTGCCTTCGTCGGCAAGGTCAAGAACGATCCGTTGGGCAATGCCTTCACCCACGACATCCGCGCCGCCCGCGTCGGCTTCGATACGCCGCCGGCCTCAGACGGTCCGTCGACCGCGCGCTGCTACATCATGGTGACCCCGGACGGCGAGCGCACCATGAACACCTATCTCGGCGCCGCGCAGGATCTGCACCCGAAAGACATCGACGAAGCGACGATCGCGGCCTCCGCCGTGACCTATCTCGAAGGCTATCTGTGGGATCCGCCGCACGCCAAGGCGGCGTTCCTCAAGGCGGCCGAGATCGCACACAAGTCCAGCCGCAAGGTCGCACTGACTTTGTCCGACGCTTTCTGCGTCGGCCGCTATCGCGCCGAATTCCTCGACCTGATCCGCAAGGGCACGGTCGACATCGTGTTCGCCAACGAGGCCGAGTTGCTCAGCCTCTACGAGACGACGGATTTCGATGCCGCAGCCAAGCAGATGCGCAGCGAAGCCAAGCTCGCCGTCGTGACGCGCAGCGAAAAGGGCTGCGTCGTGATCACGCGTGATGGGGTCGAGGCGGTGCAGTCCATGCCGATCGACAAGGTCGTCGATGTCACGGGCGCCGGCGATCTGTTCGCCGCCGGCTTTCTGGTCGGCCATTCGCTCGGCAAGGACCACCGCACCTCGGCGCGTCTCGGCGCGCTCGCGGCCGCCGAAGTGATCCAGCACATCGGCGCGCGTCCCGCCGTGTCGCTAAAGGGTCTCGCTGCCGAAAACGGTCTCTTGACCTAAGGAGCGGCCCCGCCTCCCGGCCGGTAACCATTTAGTAACCAGAACATGGTTACCGATTGGTGAACGACCCATTCGGAGGACGCGGCCATGGACGAACCCAAAGACATCGCGCCGAAGAACTTGACGCCGAACAGTGTTGCGCCGGACAGCACGGACGCCGTTAAGCCGGAATCGGCCAAGGCGGAAGTCGCCAAACTCGATTTACCGACGGTGGAATCGCCGTCGATCTCGCCCGCTGGGCCACTGACCGAGCCCGTCGCGGAGCCCGTTCTGACCGCGGCGCCCGCCGACAAGCCTGCTGCTACTACGACTGCCGCCGCCTGGCCGGGCGCAGCTCTCTTCAATCTCAAGCCGCGCCAGAAGCGGCAGGCTTTGATGGCGGCAACGATCGCTATCGCCGGTGCCTTCGGCGCCATTGTCGGCGCCGCGGCGAGCGGCACCTTCGCGCCGAAGCCGGCGCCGGTAACGAATGTCGCGACGCTCGAAGACCGCAAGGTGCTTGAGCAGCAGATCGCCCGGCTCAACAGCCAGGTCACGACGCTCAAGACCAATCTCGAAGCCGCCAACAAGACGGCGACCTCGCAGATCGCCAAGATCAACGAACGCGCCGATCGCATCGAACGCAACGTCACCGCCGAACTGGTGACCGGTTCGATCTCTCCGCCGCAGACCGTTCCCGCCGCACCGGCGGCAACGCCGATGCCGACACCGCGTCCGGCGCCGCGCATTGCCACGCCTGAAGTCGCGCCGCCGGCGCGTGCGCAGATCGTGCAGGACTGGGCGATCCGCGAAGCGCGCGACGGCTACGTCTACGTGCAGGGTCACGGCGACGTCTATCAGGTCGTGCCCGGTGCGCCGCTGCCCGGCCTGGGCACGGTAGAATCGATCAAGCGGCAGGATGGCCGCTGGGTGGTGACGACGCCGAAGGGCATCATCGTCTCCATGCGCGATCGCCGCTATTTCGAATAGACGAACGGCAGCGACACGTTTCAACGGCGCCTTCGGGCGCCGTTTTTGTTTATGGTTCCTGCGCCTATTGGCCCAGTAGCGAGCGTGCTCGTTCCGTGCCAGATTTCAGCCTGCGGGGCGGCGCGGGGTGATCCGATGGGTGGCAGGTCGCTGACGATTTTAGGGGCTCTGGTGTGGGCCTTTTGCGCTGTCGTGCCCACCGCGGCGCAGACCCTGGCGCAAGCCGCCGCGCCGAACACGCCGAAACCCGAAATGATGGAAAACTGCCCGGGGCTGGTCGCCGAGCGTCCGCCGTTCAGGCCGCTGGTGCAGCGCGTCGCGCTTGGCGCCGATCAGGTGCGCATCAATTATATCGGCCACTCGACGTTTCTGCTGGAGAGCCCGCAGCTCGTGCGCGTCGCGACGGACTACAACGACTACGTCAGGCCGCCGATGCTGCCCGACATCGCGACGATGAATCACGCGCACTCGACGCATTACACCGACAATCCCGATCCCGGCATCAAGCATGTGCTGCGCGGTTGGGCCGATGACGAGAAGCCGGCGCGCATCGATGTCACCTACAAGGACGTGCGCGTGCGCAACGTGCCGACCAATATCCGGTCCTGGACCACGGGCGGCACCGAGCGGCACGGCAATTCGATTTTCATTTTCGAGATGGCCAACATGTGCATCGCCCATCTCGGCCATCTGCATCACACGCTCAACCAGCAGCAGCTCTACGAGATCGGCCGCGTCGATATCGTCATGGTGCCGGTGGACGGCACGCTGACGCTCGACGGCGACGGCATGATCGAAGTTCTACGCTCGCTGAAGGCGCCGCTGGTCATCCCGATGCACTACTTCAGCAGCTATACGCTCGACCGCTTCCTCGCCCGCGTGCGCGGGGACTGGGACGTGGAAATCGCCGACGTGCCGTCGGCTATCGTCTCCAAGGCCAGCCTGCCGGCTAAGCCAAAAGTATTGGTTCTCCCCGGCCACTGACGGCGCCCCTGTATTTAGGGGCATAAGCCGGTTCTTCACCTATATGTGACGCCCGCGCGCTGTCCCATTTTGGGATTATCCACGCGGGCCCAACGCACCTCTCACTCGGTCATTGACCTAGCGGAATGGATGAATAGGTTCCGCGTTCACAATTCTTGTTTTCGTATTCCGGGGTTTTTCGACGATGGTTCAGACGTGGAGCGCATGGAAGCGCTTTCCCGACGTGCAGGCCGGTGGCCATGTTGAGGCGCCGATCGGCCCGGGCGTGTACGAAGTGCGGCACACCAACACCGGCCGCGTGGTCGCGTTCGGCCACACCGGCAGCGTCGCCAAAGCCATTTCCGATTTGAAGGTCGGTGGCACCGGCGTGTTTGCCCGTCTGTTCGGCCGCGAACCCCTGGTCGCGCCGGTCAACGATCTCGAATACCGCACCTGCGCGGCGTCTTCGCGCGCCGATGCCAAGACCACGGCCAGCCGCCTGCTGGGCCTGCGCCAGACCGCCTGGAAGCGGCGCCTCGACGCCAGTTGGGCCGCGCGCCACCCGCGCTAGTCTTCGTATTGCATCGACGTTGAAACGGCCGGGCCAGCACCCGGCCGTTTCTGCTATGAGAGGGCGCTAAAAATATAAAAAGGAAACGCCGATGCCCTATGCGGTCACGCCCGACAAGGTGAAGCTCTATTACGAAGAAACCGGCCACGGCACGCCGATCGTTTTCGTGCACGAATTCGCCGGCGATCACCGCAGCTGGGAAGGGCAGATGCGCGAGTTCGGCAAGCGCTATCGCTGCATTGCCTATTCCGCCCGCGGTTACACGCCGTCCGACGTGCCGCCCGACGCCAAGGACTACAGCTATCTGCATGTGATGCGCGATTGCGTCGCTGTGCTCGATCATCTCAAGCTCGACAGCGCGCATATCATCGGCCTGTCGATGGGCGGCTACACCGCCTTGCAGACGGCGCTCAATCATCCGCAGCGCGTACGTTCGATGGTGCTGGCCGGTGCCGGCTCCGGCAGCATCCGCGCCGAGACTGCCGAATTTCACAAAAGCTCGCAGGCATTGTCAGAAAAATTCTTGCGCGAGGGCTCAAAGGCCGTCGCCGATACCTACGGTCTGGGTCCGAGCCGCGTGCCGTTCCTTGTCAAGGATCCGCGCGGCTTTGCCGAATTCGCCAAGCATCTCGCCGAGCATGACGCGGTCGGTTCGGCGAACACGTCGCGCGGTTTCCAGGGTGCGCGGCCGTCGCTGTATGATTTTGAGGCCGAGATCGTCAACCTGACGACGCCGGCGCTCATTGTCGTCGGCGATGAGGACGAACGCTGCATCGAGCCGAGCCTGTTTCTCAAGCGCACCCTCTCGTCGTCCGGCCTCGTCATGATGCCGAAAACAGGCCACCTCGTGAATCTGGAAGAACCGGATCTATTCAATCAGGTTGTCGGCGATTTCCTCGCCCGCGTCGATGCCGGCCGTTGGCCGGTGCGCGACCCGCGTTCGCTCCAGACGAAATAATCACACTGTCATTCCGGGGCTCGGCCGCAGGCCGAGAACCCGGAATCCAGAGCCATACAAAGTCTGGATTCCGGGTCCGGCACTGACGTGCCGTCCCGGAATGACGGCGCTCGGGAACTTTGAACGCCCCCTCGTAATTATCGGGGTGGAGTTCAATGCTGAGGGAGCGCGTGATGTTGAAGTGGGCCTTTATTTTTCTGCTGATTGCCATTGTCGCCGGCATTTTCGGCTTCTCCGGCGTCGAACAGGCCTCCGCCACCATCGCACAATGGCTGTTCGGTATTTTCCTGGCGCTGTTTCTCGGCGCCATCGCTATTGGGCTGGCCATCGGCGCGAGGTTGACGTCCTAAAGCCGGTCTCCTGAGCCTGACGCCGTAAGCGTTAAGCGCGTGCCCGCTATTTGCCAGGCGGGATCGCGCTGATCATCGAATCCCGATAGAGGTCTGGCGATGGAAGCCAGACGTTCTACCTTTATCGTCCTGCCGTTGCTCGGCGCGCTCAGCGTCGTCAGTCCGTTCAGCATCGACATGTATTTGACGGCCTACACGCAGGTCGCCGGCGAATTCAACGTGCCAACCAATGTCATTTCGCTGACGTTGTCGGCCTATTTCATCGGCCTCGCCGGTGGTCAGCTTTTCTACGGACCCGTGCTCGACCGCTTCGGCCGCAAGCCGCCGCTCGCTTTTGGCCTTATCCTTTTCCTCGCGGCGACGTTCGGTTGCGCGCTGGCGACCGATATCCGGGTTCTGATCGCATTGCGTTTCATACAGGGCGTCGGCGGTTGCGGTGCGCAGGTCGCGTCGCTGGCGATGGTGCGCGACTTCTTCCCGCCGCGGCAGAGCGCGCGCATTCTCTCGTCGCTATTTCTGTTCATCGCGGTGTCGCCGTTGCTGGCGCCGACCGTCGGCGGCCTGATCGTCAGCCAGTGGGGCTGACGCGCGGTGTTCGGCGCTTTGTTCGCCGTCGTTGCCGCCATTCTGACGCTGTGCTGGTTTCTGCTGCCGGAAGGGCATCAGCCGGACCGCGGCATTTCACTCAGGCCCAAACCGATCCTGGCGGAATACGCCGCGATTTTGCGCCATCCGGCGTTCGCGACCTATGCCTTTGCCGGCGCGTTTTCCTTCTCCGGCCTGTTCACCTATGTGGCCGGCTCGCCGATCGTGTTCATGGACAATTTCCATCTGAGCGCCACGGCCTACAGCAGCATCTTCGCCTTGCTCGCCACGGGGTTTATCGGCAGCAGCCAGTTCAACGCGCTGCTTCTCAAGCGCTTCGCCAGCACCACCTTGTTCGCCGCCGGGCTGGCCGTGCAGATCGTCACGACGGCTGTGTTCGTCGTTGGCACGTGGGCCGGTTGGTATGGCCTCGAAGCGACCATTATGATGTTTTTCATCACGCTGAGTTGCGTCGGCATCACCTATCCGCACGCCGCCTCCATCGCGCTGCTGCCGTTCGCGCGCAACGCCGGCAGCGCCGCGGCCATGCTCGGCTTCATTCAGCTCGGCATCGGTGCGCTGATTTCGTCGGGCATCAGTTTCGGCAAGAGCAGCGGCAATCTGCCGATCATCGCCATTCTCGCGGTCACCAGTGCGATCGGCGGTGTGGTGCTGATGCTGGGGCGGCGCCGGGCGCAGGCGGCGATCGACCAGGCGCCGGCGCAGAACTGAGTTACAGATCGATCAGGTCGCCCCAGTCGAGCCTTTTGGCGGCGCGATAGGCATCCTTCTGTCGCCGCTCGATGCTGCGTTCGTCCACACGTTCGGGTGCGCAGAGCGAGAGCGTGACGGCAGCCTTGCTCACGCGCGGCGTGGCCAGCACGCGGTGGCCCCAGGCACTGCCTAGATCCCGTGCCGCGACAAGATACGAAAACTTCTCGTCCTCGAACGGCACGTCGGCATCCTTGACGATCAGGTGGTCGCGCGAGCGCGGCAGCCGCACGCCGAAGTGACACCAGCGTTCGTTGCTCACGAGCGGGCACAGGCTCTCATGCGAGCACGGCGCGAGGATGCGCGCGCCTTGCGCCAGCAGCAGGTCGCGATAGGCGAGGATGCGCTGGAAACCGGCGACGGTGCCCGGTTCGACGATGACCAGCATCTTCCCGGCACGATCCCACAGCGCACCGAGAATGCCGCTGAGCGCCGCCGCCGGAATTTCGGTGAGCGCGTAGGACGCCATCACCACATCGGCCTTCGGCGTAGTGCCGGCGGTTTTCGCCATCTCGCCCTGCACGAAATCGATGCCGCCCTGATGTGGATGGCGCAGCTGACGTGCGAGCTCGAGCAATCGCGGATTGCGGTCGATGAGCGTGGCGTGGCTCACCGACCGCCACGCATCAAGTGCAGCCCAAGCGGCGGTGCCGGGTCCGCAGCCGATATCCACGAGCGATTGCGGCGCGAAGTCCGGCACCATCTCCATGGTGTGCGTCAGCGCCGCGCGGACGGCGGCATAGGTCGCGGGCAAACGCACCACGGCATAAGCGAGCGCATCGAGGTCGGAGCGGATGAGGTCGCTGGAGGCGCCGGCGCGATAGGCATTGGAGATCGCCTGCGCCCGTTCGCGCAAATCGTTGCGCGATACGTTCTCGAGCTTGCTTTGCAGCGCGGCGGCGATCCAGGCCGGCAATCCAGTCATCGGCTACCGACCGCGGTGGTGGCGGGCCCGCGGCGCCCGCCGGCGCCGTTAAGCGTCGACGCTGGCGCTGAGCGCGTTGTTCTGGATGAACAGGCGGCGCGGTTCGACGAGTTCGCCCATCAGCTCGGCAAACACGTTGTCGACTTCCTCGCCTTCCTTGATCTTCACCTGCAGCAGCGAACGCACGTTGGAATCAAGCGTCGTTTCCCAAAGCTGCTCCGGGTTCATCTCGCCCAGACCTTTGTAGCGCTGCATGCTGATGCCCTTGCGGCCGGCATTGGTCAGCGCTTCGAACAGCGCAATCGGGCCGTGGATCTGGATTTCCTCGTCCTTGCGGCGCAGCACGGCCGGCGGCGTCGGCCGCGGGAAGGTGTGCTGCAGCGCCGGCGCGAATTCGTCGAGCTTGCGCGCGTCGGCCGACGATAGCAGCGCCTGATCGATAATGGCGACTTCCTTCACGCCGCGCACGGTGCGGTGGAAGGCAAAACCGTCCTCCTCACTGAACGTACCTTCCCAGCCGCGCTCGGTTTCTTCCGCCAACGCGTCGAGGCGCCGCGCGATGTAGGGCGCCGCAGCCTGGGCCTTTTCCGGATTTCCGAAGATTTCGGGATTGAGCACGCCGAGGATCGCCGCCTGCTCGACGACCCTGCGGTTATAGCGGCTGTGCAAGCCGCCGAGCACGCCGCGAATGGTGCGCGAGTCTTCGACCAGCTTGAAGAGATCAGCGCCAGCCAGTTCTTCGCCGCTCGACAGCCGCAAAACGGCTTCCTCGATACCCGCGGTGATCAGATAATCTTCCAGCGCGCGCTCGTCCTTGAGGTATTGCTCCGACTTGCCGCGCGCGATCTTGTAGAGCGGCGGCTGCGCAATATAGAGGTGGCCGCGCTCGATCAGCGATGGCATTTGCCGGAAGAAGAACGTCAGCAGCAGCGTACGGATGTGCGAGCCGTCGACGTCGGCGTCCGTCATGATGATGATCTTGTGATAGCGCAGCTTCTCGATGTTGAACTCGTCGCGGCCGATGCCGGTGCCGAGCGCCGTGATGAGCGTGCCGATTTCCTGGCTCGACAGCATTTTGTCGAAGCGCGCGCGCTCGACGTTGAGAATCTTGCCGCGCAGCGGCAGCACGGCCTGGAATTCGCGGTTGCGGCCCTGCTTGGCGGAGCCGCCGGCCGAGTCACCCTCGACGATGAACAATTCGGATTTCGCCGGATCGCGCTCCTGACAGTCGGCAAGCTTGCCAGGCAAGGACGAGATATCGAGCGCACCCTTGCGGCGCGTCAGGTCGCGAGCCTTGCGGGCCGCTTCACGCGCGGCGGCGGCTTCCACCACCTTGCCGACGATGACGCGGGCTTCCTGCGGATGCGTTTCGAACCAGTCCTGCAGCGCCTGATTGACGACGTTTTCAACGACCGGACGCACTTCCGAGGACACCAGTTTGTCCTTGGTCTGCGACGAGAACTTCGGGTCCGGCACCTTGACCGACAACACCGAGGTCAGGCCTTCGCGGCAGTCATCGCCGGTCAGCGCGACTTTCTCTTTTTTCGAGCTGCCGGCCTTGTCGGCATATTGCGTGATCTGGCGCGTCAGCGCGCCGCGGAAGCCGGCGAGATGCGTGCCGCCGTCGCGCTGCGGAATGTTGTTGGTGAAGCACAGCACGCTCTCATGGTAGCTGTCGTTCCACCACAGCGCGCATTCGACGGTGATGCCGTCGCGCTCGGCCTTGATCATCAAGGGGCTCGGGATCAGCGGCGTTTTGTTGCGATCGAGGAATTTCACGAAGGCTTCGACGCCGCCTTCGTACATCAACTGTTCGCGCTTCTCGACAGCGTGACGCATGTCGGACAGCACGATGTTGACGCCGGAATTCAGGAACGCGAGTTCGCGCAGGCGGTGCTCGAGCGTATTGAAATCGTACTCGACCATGCTGAAGGTTTCGGTCGAGGCGAGGAATGTGACCTCGGTGCCGCGCTTGCCATTGCTCGGGCCGACGACCTTGAGCGGCGCCTTGGCGTCGCCGTGGCCGAACTCCATCCAGTGTTCTTTGCCGTCGCGCCAGATCGTCAGCCGCAGCCAGGTCGATAGCGCGTTGACGACGGAGACGCCGACGCCGTGCAGACCGCCGGACACCTTGTAGGAGTTCTGGTCGAATTTTCCGCCGGCGTGCAACTGCGTCATCACGACTTCGGGCGTGGACACACCTTCGCTGTGCATGTCGGTCGGAATGCCGCGGCCGTTATCGCGTACCGTGACGGAGCCGTCGGGATTGAGCCCGACAAACACTTCGGTGGCGTGTCCGGCCAGCGCTTCGTCGATGGCGTTATCGACGACTTCGTAGACCATGTGATGCAGGCCGGAGCCGTCGTCGGTGTCGCCGATATACATGCCCGGACGTTTGCGCACGGCATCGAGGCCCTTGAGGACCTTGATCGATTCTGCGCCGTAGTCGGTATCGTCGGAACGGATATCGCGGGCCGGTTCAGCCATGCGTCGGCACCTTCAAAATCGGGCGATAAAACGAGTCGCAATTGTTGATTTGTGTGACACGAAAAACGAGTCCCGTACAGGGCAATCTCGCTGCCATTAATATGTTGATCTAAAAGGATTTTTTAAAGGCCGCGGCGGTAAAAAAACTGGTCATTTTCAGAGCCGTTTTTCACCTCGAATCAGGGGCTTTGCAGGGTGCCTTTTCGGCGTCCGGCGCGTTGCCCCCGGCAGCGCCTTGCCTGACTCCCTTACTTGGCCTCTAAGCATCCATGGGGCATTCGGCGTCGAAGTGAATTTAAGTTCGTATGGATTGGTCCTCATTCTCCTTTGAAGTCCCGCACCGCCTCCGCGCCATCGCTCGCACGCGGGAATCCAGCATCATTGTCCTCGCGGCGCTGGCGGGGGCTTTGGCCGGCCTCGTCGTCGCTGTCATGGGCGCGCTGGTCGAGTTGATGCACGTCACATTGTTCAGGCTGGCGCTGGGCACCCGGCTGTCGGCGCAAGGCTGGCTCGACCCGGTCCACGTCATTCTGGTGCCGGCGATCGGCGGCCTCCTGTTCGGCTTGGTGTCGGCCTATGTCGCCCGCCGCCGTGGCACCGAGGTCGATCCGATCGAGGCCAATGCCCTGCATGGCGGGCGTATGTCGATGCGCGGCAGCCTCATCGTCGCGGCGCAGACGCTCTGGTCGAGCGGCGTTGGCGCATCGGTTGGCCTGGAGGCCGGCTATACCCAACTCGCCAGCGGCCTTGCCTCCAAGATCGGCGGCGCCTTCCGGCTGCGGCGCAGTGACATGCGCGTGCTGGTCGGCTGCGGCGCCGCGGGCGCGATCGCCGGGGCCTTCGGCGCGCCCCTGGGCGGCGCGTTTTACGGCTTCGAACTGATCATCGGCAGTTACGCCGCGGCCTCTCTGGCGCCGGTCGGCGTGGCATCTTTGGTCGGCTACCTCACGGCGCGTGCGTTCACGCAAGACAGCATCGGCGCCACCGTGAATGTCGTGTCGCAGGTGGCGGTGCACGACATCGCCATCGCCGCCGGTCTGGGGTTGGTCGCGGCGGGCTTCGGCATCCTGCTGATGCGCGGCGTCGCGGCCTGTGAAGTGTTGTTCTCCAAGGCCCGCATCAAACCCGCGTTGCGCCCGATGATCGGCGGTGCGCTGGTCGGGCTGCTGGCACTCATCTCGCCGCAGGTTCTGTCTTCGGGTCACGGCGCTCTGCATTTGACCAGCGATTTGAAATTGCCGCTGGCCACAATCGCCCTGATTTTCCTGCTCAAATCGGGGGCCTCAATCCTGTCGCTCGGCAGCGGATTCCGTGGCGGTTTGTTCTTCGCCTCGTTGCTGCTCGGTTCGCTCGGCGGGCAAATCTTTGCCGCGGGGCTGAACGCGATCGGCGTTGCCGCGGATGCGAATATCTACGCCATCATCGGCATGAGCGCCGTTTCGGTCTCGGTGATCGGCGGCCCGCTGACCATGACCTTCATTGCGCTGGAAACGACGGGCGATCTCTGGCTCACCACCGCCGTGTTGATTGCCGTGATCGTGTCGATGCAGGTGACGCGCGAACTGTTCGGTTATTCGTTCACCACCTGGCGCTTTCATCTGCGCGGTCAGGCCATTCGCGGCGCCGCCGACGTCGGCTGGATCCGCGATCTCAACGTGGCGCAGATGATGCGCGCCGATGTGCGCACGTCGCCGGTGGAATCGACGATCGCCGCGTTCCGCGAAGCGTTTCCGCTGGGATCGACCAATCAGGTGATCGCCGTCGATGAGGAAGGCTCCTATGCCGGCATGGTGATGGTGGCCGAAGCGCACGCTTCCGAATTGGTGGGAACGATACCGTTGCGCGACATCCTGCATCACACCCATCACATGCTGTTGCCGCAACAAACGGCGCAGGAGGCCATCGCGGCTTTCGGCAAGTTCGAGGCGGAGTCGATGGCGGTTGTCGCCAGCCTAGAGCGCAGGCACGTCGTCGGTCTGCTCAGCGAAGCGCATACGTTGCGGCGGTTCGCCGATGCATCGGAGCGGCAGCGCCGGGAGCTGCTGGGCGAACTGTAGCGCGGACTTAGTGGATCTCGTGCTTGGTGAGCGCGAGTTCGTGCATGTGGTGGAACCGCGGTTCGTATTCCGGAACCGGTTTGCTGAAGGCGCTCATTGCCGCGCTCAGGAGTTCGACGCGGTCGAGATCGGCGCGTGTGTGGTCCAGCGCGACGAGCAAGTCGCGTCTCACTTGATCCATGGCCGTATGTGTCTTCATCGCCCGCTCCGTCCCAGGTGCCGGTCCCCACGCCGGCGTCGCTGGGTTAAGGGCTGGCGACCGCGATGGTTCCTGTTTTCAGACAGTTCAAGTTGTCTCGATTAATAGAATGTAACCAGATACTTATTGGAACTTCAGGCGGCTGGGCCGACATGGCCGCCCTGCACGACCAGAACGTGCGCGCGGTCCGTAATGTCGCCGAAGGCCGCCGGATCCGCACCCGTCATCCAGACCTGTGCGCCAAGCGCTGACAGCGCGTCGTAGAGCGACGCACGCCGTCCGGGGTCCAGATGGGCGACGACTTCGTCGAGCAGCAGGAGCGGGGCGTAACCGGTCATTTCCTTGATGAGCCGCGCGTGCGCGAGGATCAGCCGGATCAACAGCGCTTTCTGCTCACCCGTCGATGAGTTCGCCGCCTCAATGCCTTTGGCGGCGTGGATGACCGACAAGTCGGACAGATGAGGGCCGTCGAGTGTGCGGCCCGCGGCGGCATCGCGCGCGCGGTTCTCTTTCAGAAGCGTGCGGTATCGATCCTCAATCTCGATGGCGCGCGCGGTCGGCAGCATCTTTTCCATCCAGCCCTCGAGCGCGATCTCGGGCATGGGAAATTCCGGTGATTGGCCGCGCGAGGCTTCCAACGCGCCGGCAAGGCGATTAACGGTCTCGGCGCGTGCGGCAGCCACCGCGACGGCGACTTCCGCGGTCTCGTGCTCGATTGCGTCGAGCCAATGCGGATCGCTGCGCGGATCCTCGAGCAATCGATTGCGCGAGCGCAGCGACCGCTCCAGCGCCGAGACGCGGCTGGAATGCTGCGCGTCAACGGCGAGCACAAGCCGGTCGAGAAAGCGCCGGCGTTCCGACGCCGGGCCGTTGAACAAGGGATCCATCGACGGCGTCAGCCACACCACGCGCAGATGATCGGCAAACGCGGTCGCGGAGCCGACGGCTTCACGGTCGATGCGGCACTTGCGCGAATTGGTCGTGGCCTCCGCCGCTGGCGGCTCGATGCCGGTGCCGAGCGTCGACAGGCCCATCATGCCCTCGATCTCGGCGGACACGGCCCAGGAACCATCACCTTCAGCGAAAGCGAGCTCGTCCATCGTGGCGCGGCGCAGGCCGCGGCCCGGCGCCAGCAGCGAGATGGCTTCAATCAGATTGGTCTTGCCGGCACCGTTGGCACCGGTCAGCACCACCGGCCCGGCGCGATCGAACGACACTTGCGCAGCATGATAGCTGCGGAAGTTCGTCAGCGTCAGGCGTTGGATGAAGGCGGCGGTCATCGGCCTGCCTTACCACCGGAGCCAGCAGTGTGAAACGTCACACCCGCATCGGCATCAGCACATAGAGCGCGCCCTTGGCGTCCTTGTCCTGAATGAGCGTCGGCGAGCCGGGATCGGCCAGTTTCAGCACCGCGACTTCGCCCTCGATCTGCGCGGCGATGTCGAGCAGGTAGCGCGAGTTGAAACCGATATCCAACGCTTCGCTGTCGTACTCGACTTCGAGCTCTTCCGTGGCGCTGCCGCTGTCCGGGTTGGTCACCGACAGAACCAGCTTGCCGCCGCTGACGGCGAGTTTCACGGCGCGGCCGCGTTCGCTCGACACGGTCGAGACGCGGTCAACCGCGGCCTCGAAATCCTTTTTGTCGACGACCAGGCTCTTGTCGTTATTGGCCGGAATGACGCGGCCGTAATCGGGGAAGGTGCCGTCGATCAGTTTCGAGGTCAGCACGGCGTTGCCGATGGTGAAACGGATCTTGCCGGCGGACAGTTCGATGGCGATTTCGCCTTCGCTGGTTTCGATCAGGCGCTGCACTTCGGCGACCGTTTTACGCGGCACGATGATGCCGGGCATGCCCGCCGCGCCTTCCGGCAGCGGAAGTTCGACCTGCGCCAGACGATGACCGTCGGTCGCGACCGCGCGCAGCTTGCCGTCCTTCGCTGAGCCTGCGACGTGCAGATAGATGCCGTTGAGATAGTAGCGCGTCTCTTCGGTCGAGATCGCGAACTGCGTCTTGTCGATCAGCCGCTTGAGATCGCCGGCGCCGACCTTGAACGAATGCGTCATCTCGCCGGCGGCGAGATCGGGGAAATCGCTTTCCGGCAGCGTCTGCAGCGTGAAGCGCGAACGGCCGGCACGGATCGAAAGCACGGCGCGGTCGCCGGAGCCTTCGATGACGATCTGCGTGCCCTCGGGCAGCTTGCGCACGATTTCGTAGAACATATGCGCCGGCACGGTGGTGGCGCCGCCCGGCGCGACCTCGGCGGCGATGCCGTCGGTCATTTCGAGGTCGAGATCGGTCGCCTTGAGGCTGAGCTTGCCCTTGTCGGCCTTGATCAGGACGTTGGCGAGGATCGGGATGGTGTTGCGCCGTTCGACCACGCGATGGACGTGACCCAGCGACTTCAGCAGCTCTGCACGCTCGACTGTAACTTTCATGGAAAACCCGCTTCGGCGCCTCTCACAAGACCTTCAAACAAGGCACAACCTGATTGAAGTCGTGGCGCCAAGCCGGCCGCCCGCGGAATGCGGGGCCGGGGAGCAAAGGTGACAAGAGCGCGGCAATTCCGCAAGAGCGCTTTTTGCTCCCCGATCATATCCCCACGGTGTCCACAGCTGTGGACACCGCCTGGAGGGCTGAACCGCCGATTATTCTTGCAGCTGGCGCTTGAGGATTTCGATTTCCTCGGCCAGCGCCATGTCGGCGCCGACCAGGCCCTCGATCTTGCGCACGGCGTGCAGGACCGTGGTGTGGTCGCGGCCGCCGAACCGGCGCCCGATCTCGGGCAGGGACCGCAGCGTCAGCGTCTTGGCCAGATACATGGCCACTTGCCGGGGACGCACCACGTTGGCCGTGCGGCGGGACGACAGCAGGTCCGAGCGGCTGACATTGTACTGCCGGGCGACGATGCGCTGGATGTCCTCGATCTTGACCCGCTTGGGCTCCTGCGGCCGGATCAGGTCGCGGACCTCGCGCTCCGCCATTTCCAGCGTCACGGCATGGCCGGTGAGCTTGTTATGGGCGAGCAGGCGGTTGAGCGCGCCTTCCAGGTCGCGGCCGTTATGGGTGACGGTCTTGGCGATATAGGCCAGCACCGGCAGCGGCACGTCGAAGGTCGGGTGATAGGCGCGCGCCGCCTGGACGCGGGCTTTGAGAATTTCGAGCCGCAGTTCTTCGCCAAGCGACCCCATCTCGACCACGAGACCGCCGGCCAGCCGCGAGCGCACGCGGTCGTCGAGGCTTTCTAGGTCGGACGGCGGGCGGTCGGAGGCGATGATGACCTGACGGCCGGCATCGATCAGCGCATTGAGGGTGTGGCAGAACTCGGCCTGCGTCGACTTGCCCTGCAGGAATTGAAGGTCGTCGATCACCAGCACGCCGATACCGCGCAACGCTTCCTTAAAGGCCAGCGCGGTCTGGGTGCGCAGCGCCGACACGAAGCCGTACATGAACTTCTCGGCGGTGAGATAAAGCACCTTGCGCTCACCCGCGGCATTGCCGGCCCACGTGATGGCCTGGAGCAAATGCGTTTTTCCGAGGCCGACGCCGGCATGGATATAGAGCGGGTTGAACATCACCGGATCGGTGCGGCGCGCGGCGGCGACCTGCTTGGCGGCGGCATGCGCCAGCGTGTTGGAGCGGCCGACGACGAAGCTGTCGAAGGTCAGGCGGGCGTCGAGCGGCGAGCCGCCGAGCGCTTCATGCACGCCCGGGTCGCCCGCCGACATGGGCCGGCCCGCCATGCTGTTGCCGAAACGGTTGCCAATGTCGCCACCCGCCGGGACTTCGAGCTTCGGCTTGGCCACGACGGCGTTCTTGAGCACGGCGGAGCGCACGGTCAGTTCGATGCGGCCGATCGTGTCGTCCTCGGCCTGCCAGCAGGCCAGCACGCGCTCGGCGTAATGATTTTGAATCCAGCTCTTGAGGAACCGCGTCGGTACCGACAGGCGCACGGCGCCTTCTTCGATCGCTTCCAGGTCCATACGGGCAAACCAGCTCGAATAGACATCGTCGCCGACTTCGGCGCGCAAGCGGCTGCGGACTCGTTCCCAGCCACCCTGATTTTCGTCCGACATTTTCTTGTGCTCGATTTTCTTGAAGGTTTGAACGAACTCGGTGAACCGGCCTGGCGGAAAAGCCGCCAACGCGCCGGAAATCTAGACGCAACAACACTCGGGACGTGATGCCGGGGACTTGTGTCGCGCTGGCGCTTTGGCCGCGAGACGGATCGACATTGGTCGAGGATCGTTGCGCGTTAGCTCAGAAGCGGCGGCGCTTTGCCTCGGCAGATCGACAGGCGCGGGATGTAATTCGCCAGACACCCTGATGCATGACGGGCGGGCGGAGTGGCGCAGATAGGGCAACAGGAGAGAGAACGAGCGACCGTAAGAGAAACCGACCCACTTGCGATAGAACGTGCAGTCACATTTCCCAGCACAGTCATGATGCCCCCTCGTGTTCCGGGTTTCGCCCGGTCGTTGGTTCGCTTCCAGATCTAACGGCCTGGAACGTCTCTCGTCTCAGTGTCGCGCCGCCTGAACGTCCGTCGTCTCGTTCAGTCGTCGCCACTCGAACGTTGCGATGAAGTTCCGCTTCGCTCGTCATTCCGCGTTCATCCGCTTCACTCTTGCTCAGAGCAACGACCGTGCCTGTCATCAGACAAACGACCGCCGTACTCACTCTTGCATGAGCGCGAAGAAGAACCTTTTTCCTGGTCGCGTGCGGTGAAGCCCGAACGCGATTACAAAAAAACACATGAGGTGGGGATGAGCAACGGCAATCGCGCGGGCAAGGCGGCCGCGCACCGATGTGAAGTGCCGCGGCAGTCGCAAGTCATGAAGAACTGGTTAGCAACACGTTGAAGAGTCGCTGTGAATCTGGCCGTGCGTCCCGCAATACCGCGGTGCAAAGCGGCCACATTTTATTTTCAACGCGGCCTTCGAAATGCAAGCGAGTCCCGTGATTCTGAAGTCCTTCGCGGGCTATCCCCACTAAGTCATTATGTAAGCGGCGAGATTCATGCGCAGTCTGACAAGGTAGCTTGTGCGCAGAAAGGGCCGTGGCGCTTGGGCTTTCGTAATCAGGGCCGAGGAGTGTCCAGTAAAAATCGCGACGCGCAGATTTTTCTGACGAGGCTATGACAATTTCGCAACAAGCGCTGCGCTGTAGCCTGCGCTTCACATCGGAAGCGATAAACTCAATCGAGTATGACACAAACGCAGAGCAAAAAAATACGCCGCGTGCAGGTGCACACGGCGTTTTTATTTTTCGGTAACGGGCGTCAGCGGGTGCAGTGTTCGTCTGGCGCGTTGCGGATAAAGCCGCGCGCTGAACTACGCTACTGACTTACTTGCCGATTTTCGCGATGCGGTGCGCGAGACGCGACACCTTGCGGCTGGCGTTGTTCTTGTGAACGACGTTACGCTGCGCTGCACGCATGATCACCGGCTCGGCGGCCTTGAACGCGTCGGTCGCGGCCTTGGCGTCGCCCGAGGCGATCGCTTCTTCGACCTTGCGGACCGAATTGCGCAGCACGCTGCGGCGCGCCTTGTTGATCTCGGTCTTGCGCGCGATCTTGCGCGTAGCTTTTTTGGCGGAGCTGGTATTGGCCATGAGTCTCTCGTTGGCGACCGGGTTCAGGCGGAAAGTCCGCCGCGGCAAACCCTAATTAAAAGAAATACAGCGCGTAAAAACGCGCTGTTGTTGCGAGGCTTATAGAGAGACCAAGGGGGGGCGTCAACGCCCGCCCCAGGGTCCCGGAGCGGTTCGGTTAAGCCACCTTTTTGGCCCGGACGGCGTCGTATCCGCCGAAAACGGCGGTCTTGTCGGCTGCCGGGAACGCTGAGAGCGACGGCCGCACCCGAGCCAGCGCCGGATCGCCATGGATATGGCTGAGCAGCGCCTTGACGCCAGGAACCAGCTGGCGGCCGTCGAACAGCTTGCGGATGGTGACGGCAGCGTCGAGCGCGGCCTGGTCGCCCTTCGACCAGGCGAGCTGGCAGAGGTCCGAATTGCAGTTGGCGGTCGCCGAAATGCAGCCGGCGAACTCGCCTTTGCGGGCGTCGAGCAGGCAGGCTTCGGTCGACGGAAATACCGCGAAGTCCTTGGCCACCGCGGCGGCCGAGCGCGCGAAGGCCATATCGCCGGAGGAGTCCTTGAGTCCCACGATGCGGCCCGGGTGCGCTTCGCGCAGACGCTTGATGAGCGCGACGTTCCACTGCAGGCCCGTCAGCTGCGGATAGTGATAGAGATAGATCGGCAGCTTGCTGGCTTCGGTCGCCTTCACCAGGATGCCGACATAGTCGAAGAGGCCGTCGTCCGGCACGCCTTTGTAATAGAAGGGCGGCAATACCAGCGCACCGCCAAAGCCGAGATCGGCGGCATGCTTGGTCAGGGCGATGGCGTCCGAGACGGAGGCGGCGCCCGTGCCCACCATCAGGCGGCCGAGCGGCAGGCCGTCACTCTTATAGGCGTCCATCACCGACTTGCGTTCCGCGACCGAGAACGAGGTCGCTTCGCCGGTCGAGCCCAGCACGTTCAGGCCGTCGCAGCCGTTGTCGAGCAGGTATTTCGCCAGTTTGGTCGCGCGCTTGAGATCGGGCGACAGGTCTTCGTTGACGGGCGTGGCAACGGCGGCAATCACGCCGGACAAGGTTTTGGTCAAGAGCGTCTCTCCAGGGTTCGATTTTTGCAGTCTTAGCCGCTGACGTTAAAAGCCGCCAGCGACGCCATATTGACGATCTGATTGTCCTTGGCGCCGAGCTGGACGATCTGTACGGCACGGTCGAGGCCGACCAGCAGCGGACCGATGACGGTGGCGCCGCCCAATTCCTGCAACATCTTGGTCGAGATCGAGGCCGAGTGGAATGCCGGCATCACCAGCACGTTGGCCGGGCCGGACAGGCGATTGAACGGATAGGCCAGCGCCAGTTCCGGATTGAGCGCGACGTCGGCCGCCATGTCGCCTTCGTATTCGAAGTCGAGGCGCTTGCTGTCGAGAATTTTGACCGCCTCGATGACACGCGCCGAGCGCTCGCCCTGCGGATGGCCGAAGGTCGAGAAGGCCAGCATGCCGACGCGCGGCTCATAACCGAGCCGGCGGGCGACGCCGGCCGCCTCGACGGCGATATCGGCCAGTTCCTGTGCCGTCGGCATTTCGGTGACGGCAGTGTCGGCGACGACCACTGTGCGGTCGCGGGCGATCACCAGCGACACGCCGATGACGCGATGGCCGGGCTTGGGGTCGATGACGTTGCGGACGTCCTCGAGGGCGACCGAGAAATTGCGAGTCACGCCCGTCACCATGGCGTCGGCATCGCCGAGCGCCACCATGCAGGAGGCGAAATAATTGCGGTCAGTGTTCACCAGGCGCTGGCAGTCGCGCAGCAAATAGCCTTTGCGCTGCAGGCGTTCGTACAGATAATCGAGATAGGCCTTGTTGCGCTTGGACAGGCGGGCATTGATGATTTCAATGCCTTTCTGCAGTTCGATGCCGGCTTCCTTCGCCGCCGCTTTCACGCGATCTTCGCGGCCCACCAGCAACGCAGTGCCAAGTCCCTGATGCACGAAGCTGACGGCGGCGCGGATGACCTGCTCTTCCTCGCCTTCGGCGAAGACGACGCGTTTCGGCGAGCGGCGGAGCTTGGCGTGGACCTGCACCAGGGCGCCGGCGGCCGGATCGCGGCGCGCGTTGAGCGAATGACGGTAGGCGTCCATGTCCGTGATCGGCTTACGCGCCACGCCGGTGTCCATCGCCGCCTTGGCGACGGCCAGCGGCACGGTCGAGATCAGGCGCGGATCGAACGGCGTCGGGATGATGTAGTCGCGGCCGAACTTCAGCCGCGAGCCGTACACCGCGGCGACTTCGTCCGGCACGTCTTCCCGCGCCAGCGCGGCCAGCGCGCGGGTGGCGGCGATCTTCATTTCCATGTTGATGGCGCGGGCGCGCACGTCGAGCGCGCCGCGGAATAGAAACGGAAAGCCGAGCACGTTGTTGACCTGGTTCGGATAGTCCGAACGGCCGGTCGCCACGATGGCGTCGTCACGCACTTCCGCGATTTCTTCCGGCGTGATTTCGGGATCGGGATTGGCCATGGCGAAAATGATCGGATTCGGCGCCATCGACTTGACCATCTCTTTGGTCACGGCGCCCTTCACCGACAGGCCGTAGAAGACGTCGGCGCCCTTCAGGGCATCGCCCAAGGTGCGAGCGTCGGTATTGATCGCGTAGCCCGACTTCCACTGGTTCATGCCGTCGCTGCGGCCTTGATAGATCACGCCCTTGGTGTCGCAGAGCATCAGGTTTTCCGGCCGGAAACCGACGGCGCGCAAGAGATCGAGACAGGCGATGCCGGCGGCGCCGGCGCCGTTGCAGACGATGCGGGTGGTCGCGATCTCGCGGCCCGTCATTTCGAGCGCGTTGAGAAGGCCGGCGGTGGCGATGATGGCGGTGCCGTGCTGGTCGTCGTGGAAGACAGGAATGTCCATCAATTCCTGCAGGCGCTGCTCGATGATGAAGCACTCGGGCGCCTTGATGTCTTCGAGATTGATGCCGCCCCAGCTTTTGCCGAGCAGCTTCACGCAATTGATGATTTCGTCCGCATCCTTGGAGTCGACCTCAATGTCGATGGAGTCGATATCGGCGAAGCGCTTGAACAGGATGGATTTGCCTTCCATCACCGGCTTCGACGCCAGCGCGCCGAGGTCGCCGAGACCGAGAATGGCCGTGCCATTGGTAATGACGGCGACGAAATTGCCCTTGGCCGTGTAGTCGTAGGCCTTGGATTCGTCTTCTGCGATGGCGAGCACGGGAATGGCGTCGCCGGGGGAAGAGGCCAGCGACAAATCGCGCTGGGTCGCCATTGGCTTGGTGGCAACGACTTCAAGCTTGCCGGGCCGGCCTTCGCTGTGAAATTGCAGGGCTTCGAGGTCGGTGAAGGTCGGCCGTGCCGGCGGTTTTTTTGCCACTTTTTACTCCCAGGCCGCCGGGGGGTCCTGGCGGGTGCGGGACGTTAGCCGAAGGAACCATGATATCTCAAGGCATTAGGACTCTGCGCTATTTGCAGAGGTCGCTGGGGCAGGACGTCGGCGCTGTCGCCGGGGCGGTTGAACGGTTGGCGGGTGCGGGGTAAGCCCTGCCTTAATCCGTGCGCAAAGCCGGTGCTATGAAGACCGGAATTACGCCGGGTAACCAGAGCCGTTTTGTTATGATCCGTTTTCTGTTCCGATTTATCGGTCTGATTTTGCTGGCCGCCGCCTTCATCCTCATTATCTACGACGGCACCAAGTCGATCGCCGGCAACAGCCTGTTCCTCACAAGCACCCGGACGTTGTGGGAACTGGTCAGCGCCGGCAGCATCGCCAAAATCCGCCCGTTGATTGAACCCTATGCCGGCGGCCTGTTGTGGGATCCGATCATGCTCGCCATCCTGGCCGCCCCGAGCTGGGGCCTGCTCGGCTTCTTCGGCATTCTGCTGCTGCTGTTTGGCCGCCGCAAAAAGCCCCTGATCGGCTACGCGCGCTAACGCTGACGTTTGCTGCGACGCTTGCGTGCCAACGAAGCCGTGATCGGCCGTGCCATTTCGCAAGGGCGGCTGCATGCCTATATTGGCCTCAACAAACGCAGCAGATATTGAGGAGGACAGATGTTCGGCTTCAACAAATCCGTCACCATTCCGACCGCCGCCGAGGCCCTGCCGGGCCGCGCGTCGGCCATCCGCACCGCCGACGAACACTTTCTCAATCACCACCCGCTGAAGGGGCCTTATCCGGAAGGCTTCGAGACAGCGCTGTTTGGACTTGGCTGTTTCTGGGGCGCCGAGAAAAGCTTCTGGCAGCTGGGCGATGGCGTCTACGTGACCGCGGTCGGTTATGCCGGTGGGCCGACGCCGAACCCGACCTATGAAGAAGTCTGCTCGGGCCGCACCGGGCACAACGAAGTTGTGCTCGTCGTCTACGATCCGAAGAAGATTTCCTACGAAGCGCTGCTGAAGAATTTCTGGGAAGGCCACGATCCGACGCAAGGCATGCGCCAAGGCGCCGATGTCGGCACGCAATATCGCTCCGGCATCTATGTTTACAACGAGGCGCAGCGCAAAGCCGCCGAAGCTTCGAAAGAGATGTACGCGCAGGAGCTGGCGAAGAAGCGGTACGGCGCCATCACCACCGAGATCGTTGATGCGCCGGAATTCTACTTCGCCGAGGACTATCACCAGCAGTATCTGGCGAAGAACCCCTTCGGCTATTGCGGCCACGGCGGTACGGGCGTGTCGTGCCCGATCGGCACCGGCGCCAAGCTCGCCACCGCGTAGTTCGCCGACACAGAGAATCGTTCACGCGGGCGCTCCGGAAGGGGCGCCCGTTCGTGTTTCAAGCCTCTGAAAACGCTTGTTTAATACGCCGCGCGCGCTGGTGAGACTTTCTTAACCATATAAAGCGTTAATCGGGCTCACGTTTCTTGAACCGGCTCGGAATCTGTTCATGCGGGGAGCCCGATTGGCACTGGCTTTGTTGACCGCTCTCGCGGTCAGCGGCTGTTTGCGCCAGCAGCAGACATATTACGTGATGGACCCCAACACCGGGCAACCGGTGCCGGTGGTCAATCAGCAGGCCTATGCCGTGCCGTCGATGCCGCCCGGGGCTATGATGGCGCAAGCGTCGATGACCATGCCGCCATCGCCCGCGCTGCAGGCGCAGGCCTCGTCGCCGCGCTCTGCCGACAGCCGCGGCCTGTTCTCATCCTCGCCGGCCTCCGCGCAACAGGCCTACGCCGCCGAACCGGCGCAGAGCTATTCGCCGCAAACCAATTCGCCGTCCGGCGCCGCATCGAGCGACCGCGGCCTGTTCAATTCGCGCGGTTCGACGTCTTACGCTCAGCAGCCCGCTTACGTGCAGCCGCAACCGCGCCAGCCTTATGTCGCGCAATACACGCCGCCGCAGCCGCGATATGTGCCGCAGCCTCAGCCGCAATACGCGCCGCAACCCCAATATGCGCCGCAGCCGCAATATGCGCCGCGCTATCAGCCGCAATATTCGCAGCAGGGCGGGCCTTACGCCGCAGCGCAACAGGCTTATGCATCCGCGCCGGCCAGTGCACCGGGCTATCAGCTCGACTCCGGCGACAAGCTTCGCGTCGTCGTGTTCGGCCAGGACGGCATCACCAACAGCTACATGGTCGACGCCGGCGGCAATATAAGCCTGCCGCTGATCGGCAGCGTGCCAGCGCGCGGCTACACGCCGCAGCAATTGTCGAAGATGATCGCCGAGCGGCTCAAGCAGGGCTACGTGCGCGATCCGTCGGTCAGCGTCGACGTCGAAACCTACCGGCCGTTCTTCATTCTCGGTGAAATCACGAATCCAGGCCAGTATCCGTATGTGCCCAACATGACCGCGGAAACGGCCATCGCCATTGCCGGCGGCTTCGCGCCGCGCGCGCAGAAGGGCAAGGTCGAGATCAGCCGCAATATTCCGGGGCAGCAGTTCAAGGGCGACGTACCGACCAGCTTCCCAATGCGCCCCGGCGACACCGTCGTGGTCAAGGAGCGGTGGTTCTAGGCCGCTGCAAGCCAGATTTTAAAAGTTGTCATGGCCGGGCTTGTCCCGGCCATCTCGTTGAGGGGTGCACGGTTTGTCGCGCGAGATCACCGGGTCACGCGGCTTGCGCCGCGGCCCGGTGATGACGCCAAGAGGCGTCACTTCATATTTTTCGCCAGGAATTCCTTGGTCCGGCTCCATGCCAGATCGGTGGCTTCCTGGCGGAAGTTCGGCCGGTCGTTGTTGGAGAAGGCGTGCGGTGCTCCCGGATAGATGTGGATCTCGGCCTGCGGCTGATGCTTGCGGATCTCTTCGACGGTCGCCATCGGAATGCTCTCGTCCTTCTCGCCGAAATGCATCTGCACCGGACACTTCGGCTTCTCGGTCATGAATTTGTTGATGGCGCCGCCGTAATAGCAGACCGCCACCGCGAGGCCGGGGATGCGGCACGAAGCGAGGAACGACGCCGTGCCGCCCATGCAGAAGCCGATGATGCCGACGGGGCCTGCGCCCTTCATTTCATCCTTGGCCGCCGTCATGTCGGCGATCATGTGATCCCAGTTCAGGCCGCCGAGCAGGCCGCGCGCGTGTGCGACTTCGTCCGGCGAATAGCCGCTCTCGAAATCGCGCTGGAAGCGGTCGAACACCGCCGGCGCCACCGCGACATAGCCTTCCGCCGCGATCTGGTCGCAGACGGCGCGGATGTGATGATTGACGCCGAAGATTTCCTGAATGACGACGAGCCCGCCCTTCGGCTTGCCGGCCGGGTCGGCGCGATAGCCGCCGAGTTTGTGCGCGTCTGCGGCGGTGAGCGACAGATGTTTACCCAAGAAAACCTCCTGTTACGTCATGACAATAGCGGGCCCCGCGTGGCTTTTAGCAGGCCGCGCAAAGCACGAACAGCATCAGCGCGATGCGTTTTTCTGCGGCGCCGGATGCAGGATCAGTTTCTGCACCCGCCAGTTCAGCAACTCGGCGACATAGAGCTCGTTTTCCGACGGGCAGGCGATCTCATGGATCCAGCCGAACTGTTTCATCTGTTTGCCGGCGCCGCCGAGCCAGCCCAGCACCTTGCCGTCGAGCGACAGTTTGTAGATGCGGCCCGGATAGGAGTCCGAGGCGTAGATCACCTGGTTCGGCGGCGGCGTGATGCATACGGTCCACGGCGCGCCCGGCGATTGCGTCAGGTTCTTTTGATACGATTGCAGCGTCGGCATGTTGCCGATGGCCGGCCGCGTCTTTTCGTCGAACGGCACGTCCATGTTCATGATGCGCAGGAATTTGCCGTCGCCGTCGAACACTTGAATGCGCCGGTTGCCGCGGTCGGCGACATAGACATTGCCGGCGGCGTCGGTGGCGATGCTGTGCGGTGTGTTGAGTTCGCCTTCCTTGGTGCCGCGATCGCCCCACGATTTGAGCCAGAGGCCGTTCTTGTCGGCCTTGCCCACGCGCGAATTGATGTAGCCGTCGCTGATGAAGATCGAGCCGTCCGGACCGAAGGCGACGTCGGTCGGCTGGCGGAAGCGTCCGTCCTCGGCGGCTTTCGGCGGCACCGGATGTTCGAGCGGCTTGGTGTCTTCGTCGGAGGCTTCCTGCTTGCGGCCGAACACCATGGTGACGCGGCCTTCCGGATTGAACCGGACGATCATGTCGGAGCCTTTGTCGATGGCCCAGATGTTGTCCTGCTTGTCGATGCGCACCGCATGCGCGAACGACCAGGCGTACAGGCTCTTGCCGATCTCGCGGATGAACTTGCCGTCGGGACCAAACTCGAGGAGTTGTGCGGCCGCCGCCGCATAGGCCGGCCCCGACGTGTTGCCGCGCGAAAAGACAAAGACGTGTTTCTTCGAATTGACGGCGACGCCGGTGACCTCGCCGAAATGCATGCCGGGCGGCAGCTTCACCGGATCGGGCACCGAGTCGAAGGGAATTTCCGGCGCCGGCTGCGGGTTAAAGCCCGGGGGCTGTTGCGCCCATGCCAGCGCCGTGCCGAGCGCGAGTGCCGATAACGCGCCCACGATCCGTGTCGTCTTTTGGAATTTCATGACGTCCTCCCTGGAGGATTGACGGCGGATTGGTCCGCTCGTGTTCTACCCGGGAAGTCTAGCCCAACGGGCAATCCGCGCCAGCGGGGTCAGTCGCGAAACGCCTGCGCCAGCAACTCGTAAGACCGCCGCCGCGCGGTGTGGTCGAAGATCATGCTGGTCGCCATCACCTCGTCGGCCTTGGTGGCTTCGATCAGCGGCATCATCTTGTCGCGCACCGTCTTCGGCGAGCCGACGGAAATCCGGTTACGTCCTTGCGCGATGCGGGCGCGGTCGACCGGCGTGTAATCGAAGGCCGCCGCTTCTTCCGGCGAAGCCAGCGGCAGATATTCGCCCTTGGCGCGGCGCACGGTATTGAGATCGAAGGTCAGCGCCAGCCGTTCCGCTTCTTCATCGGTATCGGCGACCATGACCTGCGTGCCGAGAATGGCGAGTGGCTTGTCGTGCGACGCCGACGGCCGGAAGCTCTCTCGGTAGAGCCGCATCGCCTCGTCCGCCGGGAAGGTCGCGAAGTGATGGGCAAAGGCGAAGGCAGCGCCGATCTGCCCGGCGAGCTGCGCGCTGTAATCTGATGAGCCCAGCAGATAGATCGGCGGCAGCGGCACGTCGGCCGGCATGGCGCGCACATTATGAAACGGATGACCGGCCGGAAAGCCACGCGTCTCCAGCAGCATCAGCTCCTGGAATCGCTCCAGGAAATCGTCTTCCTCGTTGATACCCTGGCGGCGGCGCAACGCGTAGGACGTCGCCGGATCGGTACCCGGCGCCCGGCCGAGGCCGAGGTCGATGCGGCAGGGGAAAAGCGCCTCGAGGATCTTGAAGCGCTCGGCCACCATCAAGGGTGCGTGATTGGGCAGCATGACACCGCCGGAGCCGACGCGCATGCGGCTGGTCACCGCGGCGATTTGCCCGATCATGATGTCCGGCGCGGAGGAGGCGATGGCCGGCATATTATGGTGCTCGGCCACCCAGTAACGGACGTAGCCCAGGCTGTCGCACAGCCGCGCCAGATCGAGCGAATTACGCAACGCCTGCGCCCCGGGCATGCCGGTTGCGACGGGCGAAAGATCGAGCACTGAAAGGGCGACCATGCGGGGCTCTATATCAGGATATCGGGGCTGGTGTTTTTGTGCGCGCACCATAGCCTATGGTAGATAGGTGCTGAGAGGCTGGAAGGAAGTGAGCATGGCTGCGCTGACCGAATGGAAGGTTCCGACATCCGCGCAGCCGCGCGCCGAGGACTACAGCTTCGATCTCGAACAGGCTTTGTCCTCCGTCGTAGGCCTGCATTCCATCGTGCCGCAGGATGCCTTCACCGCCGACACGCTGGGCGTCGAGCGCGCCGGCAATGGCGTGCTGATCGACAAGGGGCTGGTGCTGACCATCGGCTATCTCATCACCGAAGCCGAAACGATCTGGCTGCATTTCGGCGACGGCCGCGTCGTGCAGGGTCACGCGCTCGGTATCGATCAGGAAACCGGCTTCGGCCTGGTGCAGGCGCTGGGCACGATCGACATGCCCTCGCTGGCGATCGGGTCTTCAAAGGCCATGCAGCCGAACGACCGCATCGTGGTCGGCGGCGCCGGCGGCCGCACGCGCTCACTCGCCGGCAGCATCGCCGCCAAGCAGGAATTCGCCGGCTATTGGGAATACGTGCTCGACGAAGCGATCTTTACGTTTCCCGCGCATCCGAACTGGGGCGGCACCGCCTTGATCTCGCCGAAGGGCGAACTGGTCGGCATCGGTTCGCTGCAGATCGAACGCGAACGCAAGGGCAAGAACGAGCACCTCAACATGACGGTGCCGATCGATCTGCTGACGCCGGTGCTCGACGATCTGCGCAAGTTTGGCCGCGTCAACAAGCCGGTGCGGCCATGGCTCGGTCTTTATTCGACGGAGATCGAAGACAAGATTGTCATCGTCGGCATCGCGCCGAAGGGTCCAGCCGCGCGCGCCGAACTCAAAACCGGTGACGTGGTGCTCTCGGTCGCGGGCGAAAATATTTCGACGCTCGGCCAGTTCTACCGCAAGGTCTGGTCGCTCGGGGATTCCGGCGTCGAGGTACCGCTGACACTGTACCGTGAAGGCGTCACCTTCGACGTCCGCGTCAATTCATCCGACCGCGCCAAGTTTCTCAAAGGGCCACGGATGCATTGAGTTGTCCGTCACCCTGAGGTGCGCGCCTTTGGCGCGCCTCGAAGGGCGACGGCCCGGCTGGGTGTGGCCGTACATCCTTCGAGGCTCGCTACGCTCGCACCTCAGGATGAC